>JBAGRR010000001.1:5289704-5642056 GCA_036924835.1 Nitrobacteraceae bacterium AZCC 1564 | reverse complement strand
ATGTCGGAGTCGGTCTCCTGCATCTCAGCACGAAGCTGGCCTTCGAGCTTTTCAAGCTCGAGACCCTTCAACAGTTCACGGATAGCTTCCGCGCCGATCATGGCGGTGAAGCTGTCCTGGCCGTACTCGTCCTGCGCACGGAGATACTCTTCTTCGGACAGCAGCTGACGGTCCTTGAGCGCGGTCAGGCCCGGCTCGAGAACGACGTAGTACTCGAAGTACAGGATGCGCTCGAGATCCTTCAGCGTCATGTCGAGCAGAAGGCCGATGCGCGACGGCAGCGACTTCAGGAACCAGATGTGCGCAACGGGCGCTGCCAATTCGATGTGACCCATGCGCTCGCGCCGGACGCGTGACAACGTCACTTCGACCGAGCACTTTTCGCAGATGATGCCCTTGTACTTCATGCGCTTGTACTTGCCGCAAAGACATTCGTAGTCCTTGATCGGCCCGAAGATGCGCGCGCAGAACAGACCGTCACGCTCGGGCTTGAACGTGCGGTAATTGATGGTTTCCGGCTTCTTGATTTCGCCGTACGACCACGACAGAATCTTCTCAGGGCTCGCGATCGAGATGCGGATCTGGTCGAAGACCTGAGCCGGAGTCGTCGGATTGAAGAGATTCATAATTTCTTGGTTCATCGTCTTCTCCTCGCGTGCCGATCGTCACCGGCAGCAAATTCGAAATTCGCCTGTCGTCTCACGCCTGCGCAACGTCCCGCAGAGTGGAATGCCCGGCTCTTTGAGCCGGACATGGAGTCTTGATTACTCGGCAGCCTCGGTCGTCGGCGCCGGACCCAGCTTGGAATTGTGCAGGTCGACATTGAGGCCGAGCGAACGCATTTCCTTGACCAGAACGTTGAACGATTCCGGAATGCCCGCTTCGAACGTGTCGTCGCCGCGCACGATGGCCTCGTACACCTTGGTACGGCCGGCCACGTCGTCCGACTTCACGGTCAGCATTTCCTGGAGCGTGTAAGCCGCGCCGTATGCCTCGAGCGCCCACACCTCCATTTCGCCGAAACGCTGTCCGCCGAACTGCGCCTTGCCGCCCAGCGGCTGCTGGGTAACGAGCGAGTATGGACCGATCGAACGTGCGTGGATCTTGTCGTCCACGAGATGGTGCAGCTTGAGCATGTAGATGTAGCCCACCGTCACGTTGCGGTCGAACTGATCGCCCGTGCGTCCGTCGTAAACGGTCGACTGACCCGACTTGTTCACGCCGGCCAGCTCCAACATCTGCTCGATGTCCGCTTCCTTTGCGCCGTCGAACACTGGCGTAGCGATCGGCACACCGGCCCGCAGGTTACGGCCGAGCTCCACCAACTCCTGATCATTGAGCGTCTTGATGGTCTCGTCATCGCCGTAGACCTTCTTCAAGGTCTCCTTGAGCTGCTTGATGTCGGCCTTGCCGTCGATCTTGCCATGGTAATAGGCATCGACCGCCTGCCCGATCCGCTTGCCGAGGCCTGCGCAGGCCCAGCCAAGGTGCGTCTCGAGAATCTGACCGACGTTCATACGCGAAGGCACGCCGAGCGGGTTCAACACGATGTCCGCATGCGTCCCATCCTCAAGGAACGGCATGTCTTCGATCGGCACGATCTTCGACACCACGCCCTTGTTGCCGTGACGGCCGGCCATCTTGTCGCCGGGCTGAATCTTGCGCTTCACCGCGACGAAGACCTTGACCATCTTCATCACGCCGGGCGGAAGTTCATCGCCGCGCTGCAGCTTTTCAACCTTGTCGAGGAAGCGCTGTTCAAGCCCCTTCTTCGACTCGTCGTATTGCTTCCGCATCGCTTCGATTTCGGACATCAGCTTGTCGTTCGGCGAAGCGAACTGCCACCACTGCGACTTTGGATATTCATCCAGGATCGCACGGGTGATCTTGGTGTCCTTCTTGAAGCCCTTCGGACCAGCAATACCCTGACGGCCTTCGAGCAACTCGGCCAGACGGCCGTAGACGTTGCGGTCGAGGATCGCCTGTTCGTCGTCGCGGTCCTTGGCAAGACGCTCGATTTCCTCGCGCTCGATCGCCAGCGCACGCTCGTCCTTGTCGACGCCGTGACGGTTGAACACGCGCACTTCCACGATCGTGCCCTGCACGCCCGGAGGCACGCGCAGCGAGGTATCGCGGACGTCGGAGGCCTTTTCACCGAAGATGGCGCGCAGAAGCTTTTCTTCCGGCGTCATCGGGCTTTCGCCCTTCGGGGTGATCTTGCCGCAGAGGATGTCACCGGCGCGGACTTCCGCACCGATGTACACGATGCCGGCTTCGTCGAGGTTCTTCAGCGCTTCTTCCGACACGTTCGGAATGTCGCGCGTGATTTCCTCCGGACCCAGCTTGGTGTCGCGGGCCATCACTTCGAACTCCTCGATGTGGATCGAGGTGAAGACGTCTTCCTTCACGATCCGCTCGGAGAGCAGGATCGAGTCTTCGAAGTTGTAGCCGTTCCACGGCATGAACGCGACGAGCACGTTGCGGCCAAGCGCGAGCTCGCCGAGATCGGTCGACGGACCGTCAGCGATGATGTCGCCCTTCTTGACGTGATCGCCCACCTTCACCAGCGGACGCTGATTGATGCAGGTCGACTGGTTCGAGCGCTGGTATTTCATGAGGCGGTAGATATCGACGCCCGACTTGGTCGGATCGAGATCTTCCGTCGCACGGATAACGACACGGGTTGCGTCGATCTGGTCGATGATGCCGGTGCGGCGTGCGGCGATCGCAGCACCCGAGTCACGGGCCACGACGCCTTCCATGCCGGTACCGACGAACGGCGCTTCGGCGCGCACCAAAGGCACGGCCTGACGCTGCATGTTCGAGCCCATCAGCGCGCGGTTGGCGTCGTCGTTCTCGAGGAACGGGATGAGCGCCGCGGCGACCGACACGAGCTGCTTCGGCGACACGTCCATGTAGTCGACGCGGTCCGGCGCCACCTGCAGAACTTCGCCAGCGTGACGGCAGATCACGAGGTCATCGGTGAAGCGGCCACGGTTGTCGAGCGGCACGTTCGCCTGCGCGACGTAGTGCCGTCCCTCTTCCATCGCCGACAGGTAGACCACGTCATCAGTGACGCGGCCGTCCTTCACCTTGCGATAGGGCGTCTCGACGAAACCGTACTTGTTCACGCGCGCGAAGGTCGCGAGCGAGTTGATCAGACCGATGTTCGGGCCTTCCGGCGTCTCGATCGGGCAGATACGGCCATAGTGCGTCGGATGCACGTCGCGGACTTCGAAGCCCGCACGCTCGCGGGTCAGGCCGCCCGGTCCAAGTGCCGAGAGACGGCGCTTGTGGGTGATTTCCGACAGCGGGTTGGTCTGGTCCATGAACTGCGAGAGCTGCGACGAGCCGAAGAACTCGCGCACCGCGGCGGCGGCAGGCTTCGCGTTGATCAGGTCCTGCGGCATGACGGTGTCGATATCGACGCTCGACATCCGCTCCTTGATCGCGCGCTCCATGCGCAGCAGACCGACGCGGTACTGGTTCTCCATCAACTCACCGACCGAACGCACACGGCGGTTGCCGAGGTGGTCGATGTCGTCGATTTCGCCCTTCCCGTCACGCAGATCGACCAGCGTCTTGATGACCGCGAGGATGTCTTCCTTGCGGAGCGTACGCATGGTGTCCGGCGCATCGAGTTCGAGACGCATGTTCATCTTCACGCGGCCGACGGCCGAGAGATCGTAACGCTCTGCGTCGAAGAACAGCGACTGGAACATGTTCTGCGCCGACTCGAGCGTCGGCGGCTCACCCGGACGCATCACGCGGTAGATGTCGAACAGCGCGTCTTCACGCGTCATGTTCTTGTCTGCAGAAAGCGTGTTGCGGATGTACGGACCGACATTGACGTGGTCGATGTCGAGCAGCGGCAGTTCCTTGTAGCCTTCCTCGTTCAGCGCCTTGAGCAGCTTCTCCGTGATTTCCTCACCGGCTTCGGCGTGAATTTCACCGGTCTTCGGATTGACGAGGTCTTCGGCCAGATACATGCCGACGAGTTCATCATCGACCATGCGCAGCGCCTTGAGGCCCTTTTCCTGAAGCAGGCGAGCCGCACGCACGGTGAGCTTCTTGCCGGCTTCGAGCACGACCTTGCCGGTATCAGCATCGATCAGATCATTGATCGTGCTGTAGCCGCGGAAACGGTTGGCGTCGAACGGCACGCGCCAGCCGTCCTTGGTGCGCTTGTACTGGATCTTCTTATAGAACGTGGACAGGATCTCTTCGCCGTCGAGACCGAGGGCGAACATCAGCGACGTCACCGGAATCTTGCGGCGGCGGTCGATACGCGCGAACACGATGTCCTTGGCATCGAACTCGATGTCGAGCCACGAACCACGGTACGGAATCACGCGCGCGGCAAACAGCAGCTTGCCCGACGAGTGGGTCTTGCCCTTGTCGTGGTCGAAGAACACGCCCGGCGAACGGTGCATCTGGGAAACGATCACACGCTCGGTGCCATTGACCACGAAGGTGCCGTTCATCGTCATGAGCGGAATGTCGCCCATGTAGACGTCCTGCTCCTTGATGTCCTTGACCGACTTCGCGCCGGTTTCCTCATCGATATCGAACACGATGAGACGCAGCGTCACCTTCAGCGGCGCAGCAAAGGTCATGCCGCGCTGGCGGCACTCGTCGACGTCATACTTCGGCTGTTCGAATTCGTAGCGGACGAACTCGAGCTGCGAGGTGCCGGAAAAATCATTAATCGGGAATACCGACCGGAAAACTGCCTGCAAGCCTTCGTCCAATCGCCCGCCCTGGGGTTCCTCGACCATCAGGAACTGGTCGTAAGACGCCTTCTGAACCTCGATGAGGTTCGGCATCTCTGCGACTTCCTTGATGTGTCCGAAGAACTTGCGAACGCGTTTGCGACCGGTGAACGTCTGCTGCGCCATCGTGGCCTCTCATTTCGCCGCCTCTGGCTGGCGGCCGCTTCCGGAGTGCGATGGGCACCGCGCCCCGGGTTGAATTGTCAAATCGTCCAAACTTCAGGCGTCCCCGGTTCCAGGCGGAATAATGTCCCGGTCCGAATCCCAAGACGCAAAATGACGCGCGGGGCGCTTATGGGCGCCCTGCCCGTCAAACAAACTCTACGGACTGCAAAAGCCCGAAATTGCTCGTCTCCCAACGTCGCGCCTTGAACTCGGTCCCGGTGTCAAAGAGCGATTCGTCCTTTCGTGCCTACGCCTATATGGGCGGTTTTCGTAACAATTCGAGGGGGTCAATCATCGAACCGTCACACATTAATGTGTCCGGCCGGTCGAAGCGGACCGGCCGGAACAAATATCGTCGTCTTACTTGAGCTCGACCTTGGCGCCAGCCTTCTCGAGCTGAGCCTTGATCTTCTCGGCTTCGTCCTTGGCAACGCCTTCCTTGAGGGGCTTCGGAGCGCCTTCGACGAGGTCCTTGGCTTCCTTGAGGCCAAGGCCGGTGATCGCACGGACTTCCTTGATGACCTCGATCTTCTTGTCGCCAGCCGACGCGAGAACGACGGTGAAGTCGGTCTTTTCTTCAGCAGCAGCGGCAGCGCCACCGCCGGCACCCGGAGCAGCAGCAACCGCAACAGCGGCAGCAGCCGAAACGCCCCACTTCTCTTCGAGGAGCTTTGCGAGTTCAGCAGCCTCGAGAACCGTGAGGGCCGAGAGGTCGTCCACAATCTTCTGCAAATCAGCCATTTTAACTTTCCTTCAGCGTATCAGTTCGAACCAGTTGAGATAGGGAATGGCGTCACGCCGCTTCACCCTTTGAGGCATATGCCTGAACCACGCGGGCCAGCTTCGCAGCAGGCGCGGTGGAGAGCTGAGCGATCTTGGTCGCCGGCGCCACAAGGAGGCCGAGGAGCTTCGCGCGCAGTTCATCAAGCGACGGCAGCGAGGCCAGAGCCTTCACACCGTCGGGATTCAGGACAGTGGTTCCCATCGCACCGCCGAGGATGACGAACTTGTCGTTCGTCTTGGCGAATTCGACGGCAACCTTCGGCGCCGAGACCGGATCGTTTGAAGTTGCGATCACGGTCGGCCCCTTCAGCAAGGGACCGATGGACACGACGTCCGTGCCTTCAAGAGCAATTTTGGCGAGACGGTTCTTCGAGACCTTCACCGAGGCGCCAGCCTGCTTCATCTGCTTGCGCAGGGTCTGCATCTGGGCAACGGTCAGGCCGGAATAATGAGCAACGACCGCGACGCTGGTGGTCTTGAAGACCTCATTCAGCGACTCGACCGCCTCTTTTTTTGCCGCTCGTTCCACAGCAAGCTCTTTCCGGTTGGCGGCCTACGTTAAGGCAGGACCGCCGGGTTGCACCGATCGTCCCACCCGCCTGGCCTCGAGACATCCATCTCTCAACACGTCGGGCACGACGACAATTCGGAAGCCTGCCCTCTCGCCTGGCCCGCCTTTCGGCACGCCCAACGAGGTGTCGAGGTTCGAACCAAATCCGCAGCCCGCCGCAAACATGAGGCGGGATCACGAAATCCGGTTTTCACCCGTCTGTGCAGGAAATTAAGCTGATCTTCGATCCCGAAGGATGAAGGACGGCACCTGCAGTCTTGGACAGGATCGGAGCCATCCCGGCCTGTTCAACCGAGGGGCTCCTCACTCGCTTTCGTCATTTCAGGCAAAGGTTTTCCGTTCCTGTGAGCAGTCCATGCGGAATGATCGACGAGGAATGGTCTCCTATTGGCCGGATTTTCGGAAAACGAGCACGGACGCGCCAGCGACAGCTAGCACGCCCGGAAAGCTATCTTTAACGACTCTGAACGGCTTTGCCAAGAGGATTCTGGGTTCCGAATGCAGGTTTCGGGCCACCCGGAGGTTTTTTCGCCCTCCTCGGCCGGATTTTTTCACGGCCCAGATCTTTTTCACGGTCGATGTCACGTTCCCTGCCTGTCCCTCGTCTTGGGCGCAGGAGGTTCGTATGAAGAGATTGATAGCAGGAGTGCTGGGCATCGCCAATGCCCTGAACGGGCTGACCATGCTGATCGCTGGTCCGCTCTGGTACGCGAGCGTCCCGGGGGTGCCCGACACGGGCCCCTTCAACCCGCATTTCGTCATGGACATCGGGGCGGCGGACCTTGTCGCCGGAATTGCTCTCGTGGTTGGGGCCTGGCGCCCAACATATTGGCCGGCTGCGGTCGCGGGAGCGGCTTTCATTGCCCTGCACGGCCTGATCCATCTCGTGTCGATCGTGTCGGGCCACAACCATCACGCCACTTTCGATCTTCTCGCCGTCGTTATTCCATCGGCGCTCGCTCTTTACTGCGCCCTTCCCGACAAAGGAGTCCGTCATGCGTAAATTCATCATGCGCCGTGTGCTGCGCGCCTTTAGCAAACGTTACAATTACGACGCCAGCTACCTCGAGATGATGCTGGACGAAGCGCCATCGGCCTTCTTCGAGTTTGCGAAGATCGAAGCTGTTTCCCGGCATCGCGAGGTCGTTCCTGTTGAAGCTTATTTCGCGGCCAAGCTCGTCGGCGCACTGAAGGAGGATTGTGGTCCCTGCGTGCAGCTCGTGGTCGACATGGCACTCGAGGCCGGCATGCCGAACAACCAGCTGGAAGCGGTGCTGCGCGGCGATGTTGCAGCCATGACCGCGCCAACAGCAATCGCGTTCCGTTTCGCCCAAGCCGTCGAGCAGCGCTCGCCCGACGAAAATGAATATCGCGATGTCGTGCGCGCCGAATGGAGCGATAAAGGCGTCATCGAACTGACGCTCGCGCTGACCATTTCGCGGGTGTTCCCGATGCTGAAGGCCGGCCTCGGATATGCGGCGCAATGCCGGCGCATAGCGGTGGAAGGACAGAATGTCGACGTCGTCAAACAGGCCGCGTGACGCCGATCCCATGGCGCCCCACCGCGGGCGCCTGCTCGGCCTCGCCTACCGCATGCTCGGCAGCCACAGCGATGCCGAGGATGTGGTTCAGGATGCTTATCTGCGGTTCGCGACGGCGCAGGACGTCCTCAACCCCGAGGCGTTTCTAGTCACGGTCGTCACCCGCCTCTGCCTCGACCGGCTGAAGAGTGCCCGCGCCCAGCGCGAGATCTATGTCGGGCCGTGGCTGCCCGAACCGGTGTTCGACACCGGGGACCTGTCGCCCGATGCGGCGACAGAACTCGCCGACGATCTATCGTTCGCCCTCCTGCTAGCACTCGATCGGTTGTCGCCGCTGGAGCGCGCAGCCTTCCTGCTGCACGACGTGTTCGATACGCCGTTCGCGGAAATCGCGCGCGTGCTCGAACGCAACGAGGGGACCTGCCGTCAGCTCGCAGCGCGGGCCCGGCGCGCGGTGCGCAACGAGCGCCCGGCGCCAGCCGCGACGCCCGACAACCATGCGCGCCTGCTCGATGCCTTTGGTGATGCGCTGCGCAGCGGCGACGTCACCCGCCTCGCAGCATTGTTGCGCGAAGATGCGATTGCCATCACCGATGGCGGCGGGCGCAAACTCGCAGCCCTCAATCCGGTGATAGGTGCCCACAAGGTGGCACGCTTCTTCGTGGGGCTCGCCGCAAAGAATGCCGGTCGCGACCTTCGCGTTGAACCGCGGATCATCAACGGCGCGGTCGGCGCCCTCGTCTACCTCGACGGCGAACTCGACCACACGCTGACGATTGCAGTGGATGGCCACCAGATTGCCGCCATCTACGTCGTTCGCAATCCCGACAAGCTGCAGCATGTCCCGGCAATGCCTGGACACTAGAGTGGCTACCGGTTCGCGCGAAAAAACACGTCAAAACAAGAACTGAGAGCTTCGGTTCTGATTGAATCAGAACCGAAGCTCAAACGGCTCAGACGTTCACCGGATAGCGCAGCGTCTTGCCGGCAAAAAACGCATCGAGATTGGCAAGCACGCAGGTCTGCATCGCGACGTGGGACTCGATGGTGTGACCGCCGACGTGCGGCGTCAGCACCACCGACGGGAATTTCGTCAGCGCATCCGGTGCGTGCGGCTCAGTCTCGTAAACGTCGAGGCCCGCGCCCGCGATCACGTTGTTCTCGAGTGCAGCGACCAGCGCCTTCTCATCGATCACCGATCCACGCGAGATGTTGACGATTGTCCCCTGCGGACCAAGCAGTTTGAGGATGTCGGCATTGATGATGTGTTTGGTATCGGCGCCTGCGCGCACCGCCACCATCAGGATGTCAGCCCACTCGGCCAGCGACGCAAGGCTCGCATGATACGCATATGGCACATCGTGCTTGCTGCGGCTGTAGTACGCGACCTCGGTTTCGAACGCCGCGCAGCGCGCCGCGATCTTGCGTCCGATCTCGCCCATGCCATAGACGCCGATCTTGCGGCCGGTCATGCCGGGCTGCGGTCGCATCAGTGGCGACGGCTGCTTGTTGAACCATCGGCCGTCCCGGACATAGGCATCCGCCGGCACCAGGCGGCGGGTCGCCGCCAGCATCAAGGTCATCGCCAGATCAGCGACCGACGCCGCGTTCGCCGCCGGACTGTTGCCGACCACGATGTTGCGCTTCTTGGTCTCATTAAAGTCGACGCCGTCATACCCCGTGCCGTAGCAGATAATCGCCCCGAGCGAGGGCAGCGTATCCAGCACGGAGGCAGGAAGAGCCTGACCACCGGCGGTGATCATGGCGCGCACACCCGCAAGCTCCGCCGCGGAAAACGTCTCGATGGGCGGTTTGCCCATGCCGTCCAGCAGATCGTAGTGCTTGCCGATACGCGCCAGTTGGGCCTTGGGAAAGCGCGAATAGATCAGAACTTGCTCAGGCATTTCTCAACTTCCAGCAGAACTTTAAAAGAAAAAGGCGGAACAGGTTTTGCCCGCTCCGCCTCTGTATTACTTACCTGCGCGTGGTGCTCAGGACATCACGCTGCTTGGTTCAACCTTCACGCCCGGGCCCATGGTGGAGGACACCGCCACGCGCTGGACGTAGGTGCCCTTCGACCCAGCCGGCTTGGCCTTCACGACCGCATCGGCGAGAGCCTTGATGTTCTCGACGAGCTTTTCTTCCGAGAACGAGGCCTTGCCGATACCAGCCTGCACGATGCCGGCCTTCTCGACGCGGAATTCGACGGAGCCACCCTTGGCGCCCTTGACGGCGGAGGTGACGTCCATGGTCACCGTGCCGATCTTCGGGTTCGGCATCATGCCGCGCGGGCCGAGCACCTTACCGAGGCGGCCGACCAGCGGCATCATGTCAGGGGTCGCGATACAACGATCGAAATCGATGTTGCCGCCCTGCACCTTCTCGACGAGGTCTTCAGCGCCGACGACGTCAGCACCGGCAGCCTTCGCCTCTTCAGCCTTCGCACCGCGTGCGAACACGCCGACGCGCAGGGTGCGGCCGGTGCCGTTCGGCAGCGTGACAACGCCACGGACCATCTGGTCAGCGTGACGCGGATCGACACCGAGGTTCATCGAGATTTCGATGGTTTCATCGAACTTCGCCTTGGCGCGTTCCTTCACCATCTTCACCGCTTCGGCGATCGGGTAGAGCTTCGTGCGATCGATACCCTCGCGGGCCTTGACCAGTTTCTTGCCAACAGCCATGACCGCTTACCCCACCACTTCCAGACCCATCGAACGGGCAGAGCCCTCGACCATGCGCATGGCCGATTCGACGGTGTCACAGTTGAGATCCTTCATCTTCTTCTCGGCGATCTCGCGCACCTGCGCCGAAGTCACCTGACCCGCCTTGTCGCGGCCAGGAGCCTTAGAGCCGGACTGGATCTTCGCCGCCTGCTTCAGGAAGTAGGACATCGGCGGCGTCTTCATCTCGAAGGTGAAGGAGCGATCCGCGTAAATGGTAATCACCACCGGAATCGGGGTGTTCTTTTCTTCCTTCTGCGTCTGGGCGTTGAACGCCTTGCAGAATTCCATGATGTTGAGACCGCGCTGACCAAGCGCTGGACCGATCGGTGGCGACGGGTTCGCCGCACCGGCCGGCACCTGAAGCTTCAGGTATCCGGTCACTTTCTTTGCCATACTTTACTCCTCTAAGCGGTCCGGACCATTCCGGACCTTTCAGGGACCGTGGTGCGGTTCGGCAGATGACTGGCGATCATCGGCCTCCTTCCACGGGTCTTCAGGGCAAGCTTGCCACCCGCCCCTTTTTGCATGACCGGACCAGGTCCGGCCATGACAAACTTGAAAGATCAGGCCACTTTCTCGACCTGACCGAATTCCAGTTCCACCGGGGTCGCACGGCCGAAGATCGACACCGCGACCTTCACGCGTGAACGCGACTCGTCGACTTCTTCCACGATGCCCGAGAACGAGGCGAACGGGCCGTCGGCCACGCGCACGTTCTCGCCAACCTCGAACGTAACCGATGTCTTCGGGCGCTCCACGCCTTCCTGCACCTGATGCAGGATGCGCATCGCTTCGGCTTCAGAAATCGGCATCGGCTTGTTTTCCGCGCCGAGGAAGCCCGTGACCTTCGGCGTGTTCTTGATCAGATGAAACGCCTCGTCGGTGAGGTTCATCTTCACCAGCACGTAGCCGGGGAAAAACTTGCGCTCGGCATCGACCTTGCGGCCGCGGCGCACTTCCGTGATCTTTTCGGTCGGAACGAGCACCAGCTCGAACAGATCTTCCAACCCGCGCTGCTTGGCCTGCTCGCGAATGGATTCAGCGACCTTCTTCTCGAAGTTCGAATAAGCGTGAACGATGTACCAGCGCATGCTCATTGTTTGGGTCCTGCGCGTCAGCCGTGAATGCTAAGGATGTAGGTGATAAGGAGGCGGATGAGTTGGTCTGACACGAAGAAGAACACGGACGCCGCTGCCACCATGATGAAGACCATCACCGTGGTGATCATGGTCTCGCGGCGGGTCGGCCAGACGACCTTGGCGGTCTCCGAGCGCACTTCCTGCAGAAATTTGAACGGGCTGGTAGCCATCGTCTGTGATACCGCGTCCGTAGTGCCCGAAATCATATTCCAGGCGTCAGTCAATGTCAGGAATCCGGACAGCCCTCTCGTGCGCCCAACCCTCTTCTGAAGGATGAGCCGTCAAGCGGGCTCGATTGTCCGGGGATTTAATGCCGCGCTGGAAATCCGAAACGGGCCAGCAGCAGGTAGCGGTTATCTACTGCGGCACCAGCCGAAGGTCAAGGTATCGGGCCGTCGCAGGGCGGAATATAGTCCTCGGGCAGCCTCCGCCCCTCGGTTTTACATTATATTGGGCCGGGAAAGCGCTCGCCCCTTATTGCCCCGACAACCCTGTGGCCGCGCGGCGACACTGCCGCCAAATCGGTGGGAAGTACCGTCCAGTCCAGGCGCCAGTTCCGCCTGGCCCAAGCCACACGCGACAGCGGCTGTTAGGCACAAAGGGAAATCAATTCCCTTGAGGCCTTCATGAAAAAGATTGCGATCACTGCGGCGCTCGTTGCGCTGTGTTCTGTCAGCGCCGTCGCCGCCGATCTCGGCGCCACCAAGGCTCCAATCGTGGACCCGGCCTACGACTGGTCGGGCTTCTACATCGGTGCCAACGCGGGTTACGGCTGGGCGCGCAACGAGCATCAGGATCTTGGTGGCAACAGCAGCTACTGGAATGACAAATCGGACGTGATGAACCAAACCGTCGATCCGCGCGGCGCGGTCTATGGCGGGCAATTCGGCTACAACTGGCAGGCTGCAAACTGGGTGTTCGGCCTGGAAGGACAATTCAACGGTGCTGACGTCAAGCGAACGGATCCCAGCATCAATTATCCGGACACAGATTCTCTCAGTTCAAAGATAGATTCACTTGGAACGGTCACCGCGCGCCTCGGATATGCATTCAACAACTGGCTGCCGTATATCAAGGGCGGTTACGCCGCTGCACACCTGGAAACCAAGAACTTCGCGCTTGATAACACCTACCTCAGTAACCGCGCGTGGCGCTCAGGCTACGTTGTCGGCGCTGGCGTCGAATACGCGTTCGCTGCGAACTGGATCTTCGGTGTTGAGTACAACTACATGGACTTCGGCGGAAAAACGTTTTCCGGGATGACCTTCGACCCGGCTGGGGTGCCGTTCAATGACGAGCACTTCAACGATACCCTGAAGCTTTCTACGGTCACCGCGCGGCTCAGCTACAAGTTCGGCGGTCCATTCGTTGCAAAGTACTGAGGCTCTAGCTCCAGAGTAAAACTTAAAGCCCGGCCTCGCGCCGGGCTTTCTTTTGAATCCCTTTATGTCTTCTTCTGCCGGGCCCGCGCATCAGCCACCGCATGCACGAAGCCTTCGTACGTGAGAGCCTGGTTGACCTTATAGGGTCCGATCAGAAAGCCGGGCGTTCCCAGAAAACCGATGGCGGCGCCCATAGCGATATTGCGCTTGATGAGCTTGCCGATCTCCTCAGCATGTCCGTTGATGTCCGCATCGAGCCGGTTCATGTCGACGCTGGTCTTGCGCACCTCCTCGATCATCTGCTCCTGTGGAATGCCCTCACCCGGAATGTTCATCAGCGCGTGATGAACGTCGAGGTATTTGCCTTGATACTTCGCCGCCAACGCCAGCCTTGCGCCGATGATCGAAGTCGGGCCGAGGATCGGCCAGTCCTTATAAACAAGTCGGATCTTTCCGTCGGCTTTTACCGCGCGCTCGAGATTAACTGCGGCCTTCTTGCAGAACGGACAATTGTAGTCGAAGAAATCCACGATCGTCAGATCGCCATCCGGATTTCCCGCCATCGGCGCCTCCGGATCGTTGAGGATGTCGTCTTTCGAAATCTCGTTGCCGTCAGCGAAAGCAATTGACGGCAGGATCAGCAGCGACGATGCCGCGAGGCGCAGAAAGGACGCGCGTGAAAGCAGGTTTTCCATGAGAAATCTCCAACAAATGAAAGATGATGGTTCACGCGCGCACTGCCTTGGCGAGCTTGGCAAGGAAAGCATTGGCACTGACAGCGCCGATCACGCGCGCGTTTGAAATTTCCGATCCCTCCGGATTGAGGAACACGATGGTCGGCGGGCCGACGACATCAAACCGCCGCATCAGCTTCTTGCTCGACTGATCGACTCGGCTCACGTCCGCGCGGATCAGGACAACGTTGCGTAACTCCTGCAGCACCGTTGGCACAGAGAGCACGTTGCGCTCCATGATCTTGCATTCCACGCACCACTCGGCGGAGAAATCGACCATGATCATACGGCCCTGCTTGCTGGCTGCTGCGATCGCACGATCGAGTTCGGCTTCGCTCGTCACCGTCTGGAAACGGCCCTTGTCCGCATCGGAATTCTGTGGCCGCGTGACAAGGCCCACCGCATCGAGCGGACGCAGCGGCTCATATTGTGCACTCGCCGCGCCAACGAGCAGAACACAGCCATACAGCATGGCAATGACGCCGGCGGTTCGGAACGCAATGCACGGCATCGCCCATGCCGATCTGAAAATATTCAGCGCATCGAGCGCAAAACCAATCGCAATGAACAGTAATCCCCATGCAGCAGCGACAACCGCGATCGGAAGCACGCGCGACGCCATCCAGATCGCAAGACCGATGAAGATGAATCCGAACGAGGATTTGACATTCGCAAGCCATGGCCCGGACCGCGGCAAGACCTTTGCGCCGAGAATGCCGAAGGCGAGAAGCGGAATGCCCATCCCTACGCCGAGCGCAAACAGCGCCGATGAGCCACGGAACATGTTTCCAGTTTGCGCGACATAGATCAGCGCAGCCGCGAGTGGCGGCGTAACGCAAGGACCCACGATCAGCGCCGATCCAAATCCCAAGAGCCCTGCCCCGCCGACGGACCCATGGTTGCCTGCGGCAGTGGCGAGCTTTGTCGTCCAGCTCTGGGGAAGCTGCAGCTCGAACAGTCCGAACATGGACAGCGCTAGCACCACGAACGTCAGACTCATCAGCAGAATAGCCCATGGCGTCTGCAGAACCGCCTGCAGATTTTCTCCGGACCATGCGGCGAAGACGCCAAGCAAGCTGTAAGCCGCCGCCATCGCCAGCACGTATGTTCCTGAAAGGACGAGACTGCGCCCGACCGATAAATCGCCACCGGTGCGCGCCAGCATGCCCGACAGTATCGGCACCATCGGAAACACGCATGGCGTGAACGACAGTAGCAGGCCGAACCCAAAGAACGCCGCGAGCATTGGGAGATATCCGCCGTCGAGACTGACGCTTGCCGTTCCGGATTCGCTCCCCGTTTCAGGCTCCGCTGTCGCGGGGACCGCCCCTGCGGATTCATACTCAATGGGGCGCGTGCTCACGCCGTTGTGTTCAGTCTCGGACGGCTCAGTCACCGCCAGCGTTTCGAGATCGATCGCTTTCGTCACCGGCGGATAGCAGAGGATATTTTCCGCGCACCCCTGATAGGTGACCTGGATTGTTCCATTTTTCGGCAGCGCCTCCATGGCAATCGTTGCCATCGCTCGATCATGATAGACCTCAGTCAACCCGAATGTCGGATCATCCTTCATGTCGCCATGGGACAAAGCGATCTTCAATGGCTTGCCATCGCCTGTTGCAGCGATCCTGTCGCGGTACAAATAATGCCCCGGCGCGATCGACCAGTTGAGTTCGATCCCCGTTTCCTCATCGAGCTGAACGCTAAGCTTGAAGACCTCATCCGCCGGGCGAGGTCCCGCGGCCAATGCCGCCCCTGAGGCAAACTCAAATATCAGGACAATGAACGTAACAAACCGCAGCGTGCGCACGTAGGGCATGACGTACCTTCTATGAATGGCGGGCGCCATGTGAATTGTCCACCTTAAGCCAGCCTTAAGCTGGGTGAACGATCGCAGCGCTCGATTGGGGATTAACCGTCCATGCGAATTCTCGTTGTCGAAGACGATCCGGTGCTGTCCGACGGGCTGCGCGCTGGCCTTGGCTTGTTCGGAGCGACCCTCGATGTCGTGTCGAATTGCGCCGACGGCCGCGCAGCGGTGGCATCGCACGAGTTCGACGCGTTGGTGCTCGACCTGATGCTACCCGATGGATCGGGGCTCGATCTGCTGATCGAGATGCGCGCGGACGGCGACCGCACACCGGTGCTGCTGTTGAGCGCGCAGGACGAGATTGCGGATCGCGTGAAAGGCCTCGATGCTGGTGCCGACGACTATCTCGGCAAGCCCTTTGATCTCGATGAACTGGCCGCGCGCGTGCGCGCCATCGGCCGCCGCCAGGCGGGTCGGGCCTCCCCTTATCTCTCGCATAATGGCATCGTGCTCGATCCCGCGCAGATGACGGCGAGCGCGAGTGGCGAACAGATCAAACTGTCACGCCGCGAGTTCGCAATCCTCACTGCCCTTATGCGCCGCCCCGGCGCGGTCATCTCAAAGGACGATCTCGAAGCGCGCCTTTACGGCTGGCAGGAAGAGATCGAAAGCAACACCGTCGAGGTGCACATCCACAAGCTCCGCGCCAAGATCGGCAAGCACAAGATCGAGACCGTGCGTGGCCTTGGCTATCGCATGAAGCTGGACACCACATGAATTCACTGCGAAGCCGATTGTTCGTCATTCTCGTCGTCGCCACCAGCCTGATCTGGCTTTTCGCCGCGTGCTGGATCTATATCGGCGCAAAGCAGGAGGTCGAGATGGTTCTCGACGCACGCCTGCAGGAAGCGGCGCGGATGGTGTCGTCTCTGGTGCCGAAAGGCGGCATGCCTTCCGCCGGAGAAGGCCCGACCTCAAGCCATGTCGTCGAGATTCCGAGCTATGAGCGCCAGCTCTCGTGCCAGATCTGGTCGCTGGACGGCCAGCTTGTTGCCAAATCGAGTGGCGCACCCGCGACGAAATTCAGTGACACGCGGGCGGGCTTCTCCGAGCGGAAAATCGATGGCGAAACCTGGCGTGTTTACACGATCGAGGATCACGCCAAAGGTATTCGCGTCCTCGTCGGGGACCGGCTGGGGTTGCGGGATCATCTTGTGGCGGAGCTGATCAAAGGCCTGCTCGCTCCGACGCTGCTGATGATTCCGCTGCTAGGTCTTCTTATCTGGGTGAGCCTCAATCGCGGATTAAAACCACTGCGGATCATGGCGAAGCGGTTGCAGGCGCGCGACGCTGACGACATGAGCCCGGTGGATGTCGGACATCTACCGAAGGAAATCCATCCGGTCGTCGCATCGTTGAACGGATTGTTCGCCAAGGTCCAGGCGGCACGGCAGCACGAGCGCGAGATCACGGCCTTCGCCGCGCATGAGCTGCGCACGCCGCTGGCCGGCCTGAAGATGCAGGCGCAAATCTCGATGGCGGCGCGTGACAAGCCGACGCGCGACGCGGCTCTGCGGCAAATCATGATCGCGGTTGACCGGACCACCCGCCTCGTCCGCCAGCTTCTCACGGTCGCCAAACTCGATGCTACGCACGAAGCCGAGCACAGTACGAGCGTCAATGTCGGCACCGTGCTGGACGAAATCGCGGGCTCACTCCCCGCCTCCGATACTGGTGTTCAGGTCGTGATCGATCCGTCACTTCGGCGCACGTTTGTCAACACCAACCGCGAGTTCCTGACGCTTGCGATCCGCAACTTGCATGAGAACGCCATTCATCACATGCCGGACGCTGGCGCGGTGCGATGGTCTACGGAAACGACCGGCGACGAATTGACCGTCTTCGTCGAAGACGAAGGCCCCGGTATTCCGGACGACGAGATCGCGTTCGCAACCAACCGGTTCTTTCGCGGCCGCCACAAAAGCACCATCGGCAGCGGCCTTGGCCTTTCCATCGTCGAGCTGGCCTTGAAAGCCAGCGGCGCGCGGCTGACGCTGCGAAATCGCACCGACCGGTCGGGCCTGCGGGCTCAGATCATCTGGCCTATCAGCCGCACCGTCCGGCAAAGCGATGCAACGGGCGAATACATCGACGGCAACACAAGGCTTCGGCTTCGCGCCGCGTCGTAGCATTCACTGATCGCTCTTGCGACGCGAAGCGAGAAGCCGGTCAATGGACAGCGGCCCGGCTCCTCCCACCACAAGCGCGGCAAGCCCCGCGAGGTAAAGCAGATCAGTCTCATATCCCGGCTGACCGAAATGCGCGCCGCTGTTAGTCACGGATTGCAGTTTGATCGAGCTGAAGCCATTCGGCAAATGCACGGTGAAAATTGCCACCAGCAGCACAACTGCCATTGGAATACTGACGAGCGGGATCAGTCCTCCAACGAAAACAGCGAAGCCTCCCACAAGCTCGATCAAGATCGTCAACCATGACATCATCCAAGGCATAGGAACATGCAGCGCGTGCAGGATGCCCGCGAACGATTCTGATCCCCGCGCAAGCTTCGCGTAACCGTGCTGCATGAAGCCGAAGCCAACGATCATCCTGAGCGGGATCGTGTACCAGGATGATTGGAGCGGAGCCGTGAGGGCGTAATAGCGGGCGAGCAATGAAGACATGTGAGAGTCCAGTCATCTTTGAAGAGATCGTTGCGCCGATCCCGGATAACGGGACCAGCGCGAGACCGGAGCAATGCGAGCTTAAAGCAGACTTAAGCGGACCTCGCTGTAACCTCACGCCTATTCAATGAAGCGTGAGTTATCCGTCATGTGTTTCAGATGACGATCGAGGACGGGTGCGCTCCGCACAAGAACAGTAACACCCATGTTCGCGAGTGACACGCGTGTGCGCTCTTGCGCGCTGTCGCTTTTTGGACATCTAAACTCCGAATTCACCGACAGATCAGGAGCACTCATGCGATTGCCGCACATCGATTCAGCTTTCATGGCGCTAGTGCCCCGATTTTCGCGTTCGCATCACCTTGCAGCACTCTCGTTCGCGAACGTTAG
Source organism: Nitrobacteraceae bacterium AZCC 1564 (assembly GCA_036924835.1). Classification (NCBI taxonomy): domain Bacteria; kingdom Pseudomonadati; phylum Pseudomonadota; class Alphaproteobacteria; order Hyphomicrobiales; family Nitrobacteraceae; species Nitrobacteraceae bacterium AZCC 1564. The sequence continues at coordinate 5,623,362 of JBAGRR010000001.1, read as the reverse complement.
AACCAGGAGGGACACTAGCAACTCTATGAAGCTAGTGCGCCTTTTTGATTTGACGTTCGTACTGAGGACTCGTCGCAATACGCGTACGAACGTCAAATCCAGCGCACTAGAGCTCTGACATGCCCGCAATGGAAATCGGAATCGACAGCTTCGCCATTCTTCCACAAGGCACGCAACTTGCGAACACGAGGCAGGCGGCAGCCGAGCGCATGGCGCAATTGCTCACGGAAATCGAGACTGCCGACCGTGTCGGCCTCGATAGCTTTGGCATGGGCGAACATCACAGGCCGGAATTTCTCGACTCCGCACCAACACTCATTCTCGCCGCCGCAGCGGCGCGGACAAAATCGATCCGCCTCACCAGCGCCGTCACCGTGCTCGGTGCCGCCGACCCTGTGCGCGTCTTCCAGCAATTCGCAACCCTTGACCTCATCTCGAACGGCCGCGCTGAGATCGTTGTCGGCCGCGGCTCCTCCGTCGAAGCCTTCCCTCTGTTCGGCTACAGCCTGACTGATTACGACGACCTGTTCGCGGAAAAGCTCGATCTGCTGCTGAAGGTGCGCGATGCCAACAGTATAGAGTGGTCCGGACGCTTCAGGCCGGCACTGCGCGGAGAAGGCATTTACCCGCGTCCACTGCAGGAGCGTTTACCCATCTGGCTCGGCGTTGGAGGAACGCGGCAGTCGTTTGTGCGCGCCGGCATGCTCGGCCTGCCGCTGATGCTGGCGGTCATCGGCGGACGCTACGAACAGTTTCGCCCGCTCGTTGATCTTTATCGCGAAGCCGGTCGGCGTGCGGGTCATCCTTCGGAAACTCTCCGTGTGGGATTGCACACCGTCGGCTTCGTCGCTCCCACTTCGAAGGACGCCGCAAACATCTTCTATCCCGGCTGGGCGCAGATGATGTCCTCGGTCGGCCGCGAGCGTGGCTGGTCGACGCCGACCCGCCGCGACTTCGATGTCATGCGCAGCGACAAGGGCACGTTCCTGATCGGAGACCCGGATGAAGTGACAGCTAACTTGATGCGCGCGAATGACATTCTCGGCGGCCTGTCGCGCGTCACATTCCAGATGAGCACGGCGTCCACCGATCATGAGGCCATGACTGACGCCATCACGCTGCTCGGCGAGAAGGTCGCACCTGCCATCCGGTCGGCGTCCGCATAGGCGCACGCTCCAAAGCAGTTGATCCGGCGCGATATTTACGGAACGGTGACGTCGCTGGTGTCCCGAGTCCAAAGGCTGCGTCATATCGGCCGGTTCATAGCGAAGGCTAGGACGACAAATTGCAGGATGGCGCCGCCCTCGGTATGAATTGGGCGCCAGTGTCTGATTTGGCGGCACCACTCCCGTTTACCCGAGGCAGAAGATCGAGCCATGATCCACGCCATCAAGCGCATCTCGCTCGCCCTGTTCGTCAGTCTCTGCATCGCGTCGATCTTAAGCGCGGCCCCCGCACGCGCGCGGACCGTGACCGACTCCGCTGGGCGCCAAGTCGACGTCCCCGACACGATCTCTCGGGTGTTCACGGCCGGCCCCCCGGCTTCAACGCTTCTTTATATGCTCGCGCCGCAAAAAATGATCGGCTGGGTCCGCACGCCCCATAATGCCGAAAAGCCGTTTCTGCTTCCCTCCGTGCGCGAACTGCCAGAACTCGGACGACTGACCGGCCGTGGCGATACATTGAACCTTGAGCGGTTGCTTGCAGCAAAGCCCGACATCATCATCGACTTCGGCACCCTCAACGACACCTATCGCTCGCTCGCGGATCGCGTCCAGGCGCAGACCGGCATCCCCTATCTGCTCATCGATGGCCGCTTTCAGAATACGCCAGCGGCGCTACGCCTGCTCGCGGATGTGCTAGGCGTCAAAGCGCGCGGTGAAGAACTCGCCCATGCCGCCGAACAAACCTTCGCACGCGTCGACCGGACGATCGCCGGAATTCCTGCCGACAAACGCCCGCGCGTTTATCTCGCGCGAGGCCCTGAAGGACTTGAGAGCGGCTCGCGCGGCTCGATCAACACCGAGATCATCGAACGCGTCGGCGGCATCAATGTCGTCGAGGGATTGCGGGAGAAAGGCGGCATCGTCAACGTGTCGCCCGAGCAGGTGATCGCGTGGGCGCCGGACACGATCATCACGCTGGATCATCGTTTCCAGAAGACCGTGCACCGGAAAGCGGAATGGAAGCCGATCCCCGCCGTTGCCTCAAACCGGATCTTTGTTGCGCCAAACCTGCCCTACGGCTTTATCGACTCGCCACCATCGGTCAACCGGCTCGCTGGTCTGACGTGGCTGCTCTACAAGCTCTACCCCGACAAGACACAAGGCAACCTGCGCGACGATATCCGCGCGTTCTATCATCTGTTTTATCAGGTCGATCTGACCGACGCGGAGCTCAACACCTTGCTTGATGGTCCCGGAGGTTGAAACGCAGCCTTGCAAACCGCAACCACGATCGTTCTCCTTTTCGTTCTCCTCATCGTCATTGCGCTGATCGCATCGGGTGTCGGCCCCTACCCGATTGCCCCGCTGACCGTTCTCGACGTGCTGACCCATCGGCTGTTCGGCACCAGCGCCGATACCACGCTCTCCACCGTTCTGTTCAATATTCGCCTGCCGCGCGTTGTGGCCGCAGGTCTCGTTGGGGCAGCGCTCGCTGCCGCAGGCGCCGCCTATCAAAGCCTGTTCCGCAATCCACTGGTCTCGCCTGATATCCTTGGCGTCTCGACCGGCGCGGGACTGGGCGCCGTGATCGGCATTCTGCTCGGGCTGCCGGTGCTCATCATCCAACTGTTCGGATTTGCCGGCGGCCTTGCCACCGTCATGATCGTGGTGGCATTGGCACGCATGCTGCGCGGCAGCGGCGACGTGCTGGTCCTTGTGCTGGCCGGCATCGTGGTCGGCGCGCTGGCGGGCGCCGCGATCTCTCTCGTCAAGGTTCTTGCCGATCCCTATGACCAGCTTCCCGCCATCACGTTCTGGCTGCTCGGCAGCCTCGCCGGGGTGAAAGCCAACGATGTCGCGGCCACCGTTCCGGTTGTCCTGATCGGCCTCGCACCACTGGTCCTGCTGCGCTGGCGGATCGGCGTGCTCTCCCTTGGCGATGACGAAGCCCGCGCACTTGGCGTGAATGTCGAGCGCGTCCGCGCCATCGTGATTGCGGCGGCCACGCTGGTGACGGCAAGCGTGGTCGCGATTTCCGGCGTGATCGGCTGGGTGGGCCTGATGATCCCGCACATGGCCCGCATTCTCACCGGTCCTCGGTTCGACCGCCTTCTGCTCGCGTCGATCCCGCTTGGCGCAGCATTTATGATTGCCGTGGATACGCTGGCGCGATCTGGCGCGCGCATCGAAATTCCGCTCGGCGTGCTGACCGCCGCGATCGGCGGTCCCCTCTTTGTGTGGCTGCTGGCGCGCAGCCGCAAAAGGCTCGTGCCATGACGCCGCTCGAAGCACGCAACCTCGCCATTGGCTATGGCTCAACAACGATCGCGCGCGATCTGAACCTCGCGCTGCCGCCGGGCACGGTGACGTGCCTGCTCGGCCCGAACGGCGTAGGCAAGACCACGCTGTTCAAGACGCTGCTGGGATTAATCCCCGCGATCAACGGATCGGTGCTCGTGGGTGGCGAAGACATCACGCAGATGAGCCGGGAACGGATCGCACGGCAGATTGCTTACGTTCCTCAGGCCTCGCCTACGGAATTTGCCTACACCGTTCTTGATCTCGTCATGATGGGGCGCACCGCCTATCTCGGCGCATTCGGGACACCGCGTAAAGCTGATTATGAGGAGGCCGCCCGCGCGCTCGAGCTGCTTGGCATCGGCGCACTCGCGGAGCGCGATTCAACGCGCATATCCGGCGGGCAGCGGCAGCTCGCCTTGATCGCGAGAGCCCTCGCCCAAAAAGCGAACGTCATCATGATGGATGAGCCGACCGCGAGCCTCGATCTTGGCAACCGCAGCCTCGTCCTCGACACCATCCGCAATCTGTCCGCAAGCGGATTGACCATCGTGCTCTCCACCCACGAGCCCGAGCACGCATTCATCGTCGCTGATCGGGTGGCGATCCTCGGCCGCGATCATTTCGTCACGGGAGCGCCCGCGACGACGATGACCTCAGATGAATTATCGAGACTTTACGGATTGCCGATCACGATCGAGCAGACTTCTTCGGGGCGATCGGTTGTCGTCGCCGGGAAGAAAGACGCCTGACGATCCGGTCTGCCGCACGCGAATTAACGCGCTGCGCGGCGCGAAATCCATCCGCAATCAAACGATAAGCAGCGTCGAAGGAGCGTCCGTTCAAAGCCGCCTTGTCTTGGGTCAAGCCTTATTACTCGAAGCCCGCGACGTGATGCGGCTCGTAAGGCGCCTCTAGCGCCTCGATCTCCTCCTTCGTCAGCCTCAGCGACACGGCTGCCACGGCATCAGTCAGGTGATTGGGCTTCGAGGCGCCGACAATCGGGGCCGTGATGCCATCCTTCTGCAGCACCCACGCCATCGCGACCTGGGCCCGCGACACGCCCCGCGCCTTCGCAATGTCCGCGACCTTCTGCACGATGACCTTGTCGGAATCGAACGCGCGCGCATACAGCGTCTTGCCGAACTGGTCGGTCTCCTGACGTTCGCTGGTCTCGTTCCAATCACGCGTCAAACGGCCACGCGCCAACGGGCTCCACGGAATGACAGCCACGCCTTGATCGAGGCAGAGCGGAAGCATGTCCCGCTCTTCTTCGCGGTAAAGCAGGCTGAGATGATCCTGCATGCTGACGAACTCGGTCCAGCCGTTCAGCCGCGACACGTACAGCGCCTTGGCGAACTGCCACGCATGCATCGACGACGCGCCGATGTAACGCGCCTTGCCCGCCTTCACGACATCGTGGAGCGCCTCCAGCGTCTCCTCGATCGGCGTTCCATAGTCCCAGCGATGGATCTGATAGAGATCGACATAGTCGGTCCCAAGCCGCCTCAAGCTGTTGTCGATCTCGGACATGATGGCCTTGCGCGACAAGCCCGCGCCATTCGGGCCGGGACGCATGCGGTTGAACACCTTGGTCGCCAGCACGATGTCGTCGCGCTTGACGAAATCCTTCAACGCACGGCCAACGATCTCTTCCGACGTGCCGTCCGAATAGACATTCGCGGTGTCCAGGAAATTGATGCCGAGATCGAGTGCCTGCTTGATCAGCGGCCGGCTGGCATCTTCCTTCAGGGTCCAGCTATGCGCGCCGCGATCTGGCTCCCCGAAGGTCATGCATCCAAGACAGATGCGTGACACATCCATGCCGGTCGATCCGAATTTCACGTATTCCATTGATAGGCTCCAGGACTGACGTCGCAGACAGGTTCGGGCGATTGCGCCGAAAGGGCAACCGATAGCCTAGTTCTCGCCGCGTGGAACGCAAGCCGCGACGCTATATCAGAAGAGAATAACGCACCGGACGCTGGTCAACTTATCGTATGTCGATAGGCGCCAAATCGATCGTCAGATTTTTCAGGCATGTCCAAGCGCACGCAACAGCCGCTGCGGCGTCATCGGAATTTGCGAGACGTGCGCGCCCAGCGGCGCAATCGCATCGTTCACCGCGTTGATTGCGGCGGCCGATGAAGCCGCCGTGCCTGCTTCACCGCAACCCTTAGCGCCAAGCTCGGTGTCCCGCGTCGGCGTCTCGATATGCATGATCTTAATGTCAGGCATCTCAAGGGCCATCGGCACCAGATAATCCGCCAGTGATCCGTTCTCGAGTTGCCCCGTCTCACTGTAGCGGCACTCCTCGAAGAACGCGGCGCCCAGCCCCTGGATCGCACCACCGCGCACCTGCTCATCCACCAGCATCGGGTTGATGACGCGTCCGCAATCCTCCGCCACCCACATGCCGAGGATCTTCGTGAAGCCGGTCTCGACATCGACCTCCACGTGGCATCCTTGCACGCCGTTGGTGAAGGCGAATGGATATCCGCGCGGCGAATAATGATGCGCGACCGTGAGCTGCGGAGAGATGTCGGAGGGCAACGTGTCGGAGCGATAGTAGGAAATGCGTGCGACATCGGCGAGCGACATGCGGATGTTGCCAGTTGCCGCATCGACGATCTGTGCGTTCTGCATGTCGAGATCCGCGGGCTTCGCCTGCAGGATGGCGCCCGCGACATGAAGCACATTTTCTTTCAGCTTCTTCGCGGCCTGGAAAGCAGTCTCGCCGCCAATGCCTGCGCCACGGCAGGCCCAGTTGGCGCCGCCCTGCGGCGTTACGTCGGTGTCACCGGTGATGACGCGCACTGTCTCGCGATCGACGCCGAGATTTTCGGCGACGATCTGGCCGACAATGGTCTCGGTGCCCTGCCCGTGCTCGCCGACGCTGATCAGACACTGCACTTCGCCTGACGGCGTGATCTTCACGATGGCGCCGTCCTGCGAGGAGATGCGCGCACCGCCGACGCCATAGAAAGCCGGCGACGGGTTGGTGATCTCCACGAACATCGCAATGCCGATGCCGCGATAGATTCCCTTTTCGCGCAGGTCCCGCTGCTCTTTCACGAGCCGCGGGTAATCCATCATGTCATGAAGGTTCTTGAGGCACTCTTCGTGAGAGAGGCGCTCGAACTTGTATCCCGTCGGCGACGTATAAGGGTACATGTCCTGCGTGATGATGTTGCGCCGGCGGATCTCGAACGGATCGAGACCCACGCGCCGCGCCATATCGTCCATCAGCGCTTCGGTCACAGCGCATGCGATCGGATGCCCGACCGCGCGATACTGGCTCGTCTGCACCTTGTTCTGAAACACGACGTTGAGATCGCCGCGGTAATTCCTGAAGCGGTAAGGCGCGCCCATCAGGCGCACCACTTGATTGCCCTCGACGACGCTGGTGCGCGGGAAGCTCGAGAACGCGCCGATGGCGGTCACGTCATCGACCTTCATACCAAGAATACTGCCGGACGCATCCGCCGCGAGACTGGCGTGGACACGATGATCACGGGCATGAATATCCGACAGAAAGGACTCCATGCGGTCGGCGGTGTACTTCACCGGCCGGCCGGCCATCATACTGAGGCCCACCACCGCCATGTCCTCGTGATAGACATGCAGCTTCATGCCGAACGAGCCGCCGATATCCGGAGCCACCACCCGCACGCGGGACTCCGCGATACCGTAGTGACGGCTGTAGAGATCCTGAAACTGATACGGCGTCTGGGTTGCGTGATAGACCGTGAGCTGCTCTTCAGCGGCATTGTAATCCGCAATAATCGCGCGCGGCTCCATCGTCACAGCGGTGTGCCGGCCGAAGCGGAAGGTCTCTTCCACCACAACAGCGCTGTCCTTGAAGGCGGCCTCGACATCGCCGCTTTCGAGCTTCAACGCGAATGAGACGTTGGTGCCGAGTTCCGGGTTGATGATGGCGGCGCCCTCTTCCCGCGCGGCATCGATGTCGGTGACAACCGGGAGCTCTTCGTATTCGACATTCACAAGCTCGGCTGCGTCCTCGGCGATCGCACGGCTGCGCGCAACAACTGCGGCCACCGCCTGCCCTGCCCAGACCACCTTGTCGGTTGCCAGCGGCAGTTGCGGCGTCGATTTCATGTTGTGGAAGTGATCGAGCGTACCGACCCACGGCTTGCACAGCTTCGCCAGATCTTCACCCGTCGCAACCAGATGGACGCCCTCGACCTCCAGCGCCGCACTGGTGTCGACGGAGAGGATTTTCGCATGAGCATATGGGCTGCGCACAAACGCCGCATACAGCATGCGCGGCAGCTTCATGTCGGTGACGTAGCGCCCTTTGCCTGTCAATAACCGCTTGGCGTTGGGACGCGTGACTGAGCGGCCGATATAGCTGTTCGGGCGGTCGAGCTTGTTGAGCGTCTTCTCCATGGCTACGCGACCTTATTCCGGCTTTGACGGAGCAGCGCCGGCAACAGCGCGCGCCTGGGCGACGGTCTCGATCGAATTGACGATGGCCTGATAGCCGGTGCACCGGCAATAGTTGCCCGACAGGCCGTCGCGGATCTCCTCGCGGCTCAGGATATCGCCACGGCTCAGCATCTCATGCGCGGTCACGAGCATACCCGTGGTGCAGAACCCGCACTGCAGTGCATTGTTGTTATGAAAGGCTTCCTGAATATCGGCGATGGCCTTGCGCTCAGTCAGCCCCTCGACGGTCTCGACGCGCTCGCCGTGCGCCTGCACCGCGAACATCAGGCAGGCGTGCACCGCCTTGCCGTTCAGCAGCACAAGACACGCGCCGCAAACGCCCATCTCGCAACCAAGATGCGTGCCGGTCAGCTCCAGCTCCTCGCGCAAGAAATCCGCAAGCGACATACGCGGCTCGATAGTGCGGGCCACTGTTTCGCCGTTCACTTCAAGGGCGATAGGAACACGTTCGCTCATGCGTGAACTCCTTCATGCATGCAGTCGGCGCGGCCGAGTTGCCCGAGCAAGCGTCCGAGCAGCACACGGGCGAGATGCATGCGCATCGCCGCGCTGGTTTCTTCGTTGTCTTCCGGATCGAGATCCTCGCTGAGCGCCGCCTGCGCTGCGGCAATCACTTCCGGCGACAGCACCTGATTGGCGATGGCGGCTTCCGCGTGACGCGCGCGCACCGGCGTGGACGCAACAGAGAGAAACGCGATGCGTGCGGACAACAGCCGGTCGCCGTCGAACGTTCCCTGGATGCCGGAGCCCACTACCGCATAATCACCGCGGCGCCGTGCCAGTTCATGAAAGACGCAGCGGTCGTTCGCGCCGAACACAGGAATATGGATCGCGACGAGAATCTCGCCGGGCTCGAGCCCGGTATCGAACAGATCCCTGAAGAACCCGTCCGCTTTCATGGTTCTGCGACCATCGGGACCGGCGATCTCGAACTCCGCATCGAGCGCGAGCGTCATCGCTGGAAACTCGGCTGCTGGATCGGCCAGCGCGATCGTCCCTCCGAACGTTCCTTTGTTCCTGATGGCAGGATGGGCCACGTACGGCGCAGCCCGGCGCAACAGCGGCGCGTGACGCGCAATCTCCGGCGAAGTCAGCATCTCGGCGTGCCGCGTCAGCGCGCCGACGCGCAGCACGTCGCCGGATTTTGAAATACCCGTCAGCGCCTCGATGCGCGAAATATCGATGAGCACGGCAGGCGCCTGCAAGCGGAGCGACAGCGACGGCACGAGGCTCTGCCCGCCCGCCAGATAAACGCAATCGCCATCCGCCTCGGCATAGGCGTCAAAAGCGGCCTCAACGGTTTCCGCCCGGACATATTTGAAAGCGCGCGCTTTCACGTCCATCCTCCGAATTTATTCATTTGTGACCAATTGGTCTCAAACCACTACTGGGACTGGATCAGCCCGCTGTCAATATAAATTACCAACCGGTCTGTTCTCATTTTACCTATCGGGACAACTTAAATTGATAGAATGCTGGTTCAAGTCAGGCCACGGATGCCAACTATGCGAAACAGTGGAAAAAAGAAAACCAAGGCTGCACGTCCGAAGAAGGCTGCTGCAGCAAAGAAAGGCGTCAGGACGCGGAAGAACATGCCCGCGGCCGAGCGGGAGAAGGTCATTCTGGAATCCGCCATCCGCTTCTTCGCTGAACACGGCTTCGAGGGACAACAGCGCGAGCTCGCCAAGCGGATCGGCATCACCCATTCCGCGATCTATCGCCATTTTCCAAGCAAGGAAGCGCTGGTCGAGCGGGTCTATGAACACGTCTATCTCGGCAGTTGGCAGAAGCACTGGGGCGACCTGATCCAGGATAGAACCCGTCCACTCGAAGCCCGGCTCATTCAATTCTATTCCGAGTATATCGATCACATTTTCCGTTTCGACTGGGTACGCATCTTCATTTTCGCAGGCCTGAAATCGTTCAACATCAATGAGCACTATCTTTCGATGGTGATGAAGACGGTCGGCACGCCCGCGCTTTTAGAGGCGCGTGAAGAATTCGGATTCACCTCGCCCGACACGCCGATCGGCTGGCGGGAGCAGGAATTGTTCTGGGGCCTGCACGGGCGAATTTTTTATATGGCGATACGCAAGTTCGTTTACCGCATGCCCGTGCCGCCGGAAGACGAGCGTGGTGCAGTGGTGAGCGATGCGGTGCATCAGTTCATCGTGGGTACGCGACGAGTTCTCAGCGAATTGCAGAACACGTGACGGTGCACATCACACAGAAGCGCCGCCACACTCCGCCCTCTCGGACCGGTCATGACTTCCCGGCGTACAAATCCCTGAGGGCGATGGCCGCCTCCGCGGTCGGAAGGCTCGTGATCTCCCTGTAGAAGCGAATGATCACGTCGCAATAGCGTGCATGCTTCGACGGCTCGAGGTTTGTCGCGCTTATCAAGGCGAAGTCTTCCTGCGACATGCCCTTGGCCGCGAGCCTCGCACCGATCTTCTTCCAAGTCGCAGTGGCGTCTCTATCGGGAGGCCGCGTCATCGCCGTCTTGAGGATCTGTTCGTCGAGCGCTAGCTCGCGCTTGATCAGATCAGGCGATAGCGTATCCGCATATGAGTTGCCGCCTTCACCAGAAGCATAGGCGTAACAAGCCGCAGGCGCACTTTTGCCCAGCATCTCGTATTGATCCGCCGCCAGATTGGCGAATGCGATCAAAACAGCATCGTCAGCCTGAGGCAGCAGGCCGCGAACGTGTCCAAAAATCTTGGCACGGAGCACCTGTATGACATTGCCCTCAAGCTCGCCCTTCGAAATCCCCGTGTAAAGCTGATCCAGTAATTCATTGTAGAAGTCGGGAGAGCGCTCCTTCAGCGCGACATACACCGCGCCCGCTTTCTGCATTGTTTGATCAAGGCCACCCCGAGAGACCTTTGCACCAAAGCCGGATATCGCAAAGCCTCCTCCATCGTTGACGCTGGTGATCACGCCTTCCGCCAGCAGTTCAGATGCGGGCGGCGTCCAAATGTCCTTATTGGGCGTCGAAAGCGCCTTATCGATGAAGCCAGAACTGAAACCTGCCTCGCGGAAGATGCGGCGTTGCAGCCCGCCCTGATGATCGTCGACCTGATCCTCGCCGCCGAACGCGCCGCGATGAAAACCAAGCACGGCACCTTTCTTCAGGATCCGCTGCTTGCCGCCCGCAAACACCAGCGTGCAAGCCGACATGCACTTCGTGGCGACGAATGTCGTCAGCCCATTTTCTTTAATGACGGCATTGAGAGCCGCGCCCTCAGCGAGCCGTCCGCCGGTACTGTTGAGGTGCACGACGCGCACTTGACCCGACGCCTTGAGGATTTTCTTGAACTCCTCCGCAAGGCCATACTTGATGCCGCCGATGACTTCGATCTCGGTGCCGCCATTGAGCAGATGGATCTCATAATCCGGCACATCCGGATCGTTCATGAAAGCGATGCGCGCTGACTCCGATAGTTGCGGCACGCCGACCCTTACGAACGCCGCCACACTCTGCAAGACAGCGATTAGCATGACGAACTTCGCCAGCCCTGCCCACGGCGCTCCCTTTCCGAGCGCCGCGCGTTCGGCGATACGCACGTTCGCGGAGCGCCACACGCCGACGAACTGCCAAACAAGCGCGAGCGAGATCAGCAGCCAAAGGGCAGCGAAGAAGGCAAGATTGGCAAAGGGCCAGAAACCATTCTGTGGCCAGACCAACGATGTCAGCATCAGCATAAAAGCGACGACCGCGACGTTGCTGCCGACGCCCACGATCCAGTAGGACACCCAGAGCGGATATTCGCCCCGCCAGTTGCGAGCGATGAAATTATTGAAGCGGTGCTTCGTGCGGTGATCCGGCGATGCCAGATCATCCAGCGCCGAATGCGGTACAACATCGCCCTTCGTCTTCTTCGGCCTTGAGAAGATATCGGCGATAAGGCCGATCAAAAAAAACAGCAATGCGACGGTTGCCGCGTAGAGAGCCATATAAGCGACATTCTCGCCGACACTTTTCGCCGACCAGTCGACTAAATATGCCAGGTCTCCCTTTCCCAGAACTGCACCAAGCAGACTGAGCACCACGCCAACGCCTAGACCGTAAAGCGTCCATTTGCCTTTCACTCTCGGGAGTTTAGCGGGCGCAGCGCTCTGCTGCAGGAACGTTGCCGCAGGGACCCAGTCTTCGAAGCCGTCGCGCCAGACATGGATGTCGGCGAGTTCGACATACCCTTTCAGGCGCGCATGCAGCTCATGTTCATCGAACGGACCGTGTTGTCCGCGTGAATCATGGATATACCAGCCCGCACTCATTGACCGCCCCAACCCCAGGTAAGGTGCATCATACCCAAAGTTGCATCTCTGAAAAGAGCCAAGACCGCAGCGCGGGTTCTGCAGCATGATCATCGGACTCAGCACGCAAGCTGCGAGCGACCGTCTCGATATGACACATCATCAACACGCGAACCGGCGGCGATAATCGCCGGGCGCGAGCCCGATCAGGCGTTGAAACAGGCGCCTGAAGGCAGCCGCATCCTCATAACCCACCGTCCATGCGATTTGATCGACGGGACGCCGGGTGAATTGCAGCAGCTCGCGCGCCTTATCCATCCGAAGGTGTTGCGCATATTCAATCGGCTTCATACCGGTCGCCGCCTTGAAGCGGCGCAAAAAGGTGCGTTCTTCCAGCCTCGCATGCTTCGCCATATCAGCCACGGTGACAGCGCGCGCATTGGTCCGCTGCAGCCAGCGCTGCACCTTCACGATGGCTTCGTCGTTGTGTGTCAGCCGCGGTGTGAAGCTGCGATAGTGCTGCTGTTCACGGCCACCCGTGTCGATCAGGAAATAGCGACTCGCTTTCATGGTCACCGTCGGACCGAAGATCCGATCGACCAGGCGCATACCAAGATCGGTCCATGCCATCAGGCCGCCGGCGGTAATGATCTCGCCATCGTCGATCACGATCTTATCGACATCCAGTCGCACATCAGGAAAGCGTCTGCGAAACACATCCGCGTAAAGCCAATGGGTGGTCGCCGGCCGGCCCGACAACAGACCGCTTTCCGCAATTAGGAAAGTACCGCCGCAACTTGCAGCGAGTGTCGCACCCTTCCCGTGCTGCTTGACGAGCCACTTGGCAAACGGCGCCGCATCATCGCCCTTCAGCGGACCGGCGAGGCGTCCGGGCACGATGACGATATCGGGATTGCGATCATTGCCCGGTTGCGTGTCGTACAAGCGCGTCATGGCACCGGATTCACCACGGCTCCAATGCGAGATGCGCAAGGACTGACCGCCGAGTGAAATGGAAATGTCGCAGGCGATCTGCAGCAGGTCCGTCATGCCATGAACCATGGCAGCCTGACAGCCGGGATAAAGCATAAGACCCGCCTCGAGTTTGCGGGAGCGTGGAGCGGCGCGTCGCATGTGGCCTCTGTCGGTTTCGGCATGAATAATGTCGGATACGACAATCCCCAAATTGCCGGAGGATGGATAGCTTTTCAACCGCCCCAAACATCGGAAACATTGATCGGCGGATCGACATGCATCAGAACCAAGCCGCGCCACACAGCAATGATGCGCAGCGACGCGCGGCTCCTGTTGGAGACTTCCATCGCTTCAGACATGGCGAATTCGACATCACCGTCCTCAGCGATGGTTACATCACGGTGCCGATCGATATCGTAGTTCCCGACGGCACGCCGGACGAGCGATTGAACGTTCTCACTGCAACGGGAAATCCAACGACACGCGACGTCACGTCAAAGACCAACGTCCCCCTGCTCCGCAAGGGCAATGACCTGATCCTCATCGACATCGGCGCCGGCAACAAATACCAGTCGAGCGACGGCAGACTGCCGGCGAATATGGAGATTGCGGGCATCGATCCCGCGACCATCACCAAGATCGCGCTCACCCATGGCCATCCCGATCACATGTGGGCGATGCTGCGCGATGATGGTGGACTCCGATTTCCGAATGCGACGTACTACATCTCCGCCTCGGAATGGGATTACTGGATGGATCCCGACTATCAGAGCAATATGCCCGACATCCTGCACGAATTCGCACGAGGCACGCAGCGCGATTTCTCCGCGATCAAGGAGCGCGCCGTCATGGTGAAGCCGGGCGATGATGTCATCAGCGGTCTGCGCGTGCTTGACACGGCCGGTCACACGCCGGGACATATTTCGTTTGAAGTCGCGGGCGGCGAAGGACTCATCATCACAGGAGATGCGGCAACGAACGAAATCGCATCATTCCATTCTCCGGAGGCACGATTTGGCTACGACGCGCGGCCGGGGCTGGCGATCAAAAATCGGGTGAGGCTCATGCAACGAGCAGCTTCAGAGCGCATCAAGCTTCTCGGCTATCACTGGACATATCCCGGCGTCGGCTACGCCGAACCCTACGGCAGCGGATATCGCTATATCAGCACTTAGCGACGCCGGCCGGCTGCGAATATCGCGCCGGCGATGAAGGCGATACCCAGCATGGTGAGCGGCGCCCTGCGAGTGAAGTCCTCGATGGACGCAAGAATAGGCCTGGAATTGACGTCCCGAACGGCAGCCGCAAAACGGCGGCCTGCATCGACGGCCTTGTCGCTCGCCGTGTCCACCGATTTCCTGACATCCGTCAAGGTATCGGACGCCCGCTCGGCGATGTTTGGATTGTCCGTCATTCGTCCCTCTCCGTCCGCGTCAGATCAGCACTTGAGATCGAATTCACAGCGAAGCCGCTCGGCAATCAGAAAAATCATCTCCCGCTGGCGGGGATCTCCCGGGCTGTCTTGCATCACCTCGACACGCCAGCTATCGCCATCGGGGTGAACGGATATGGCCATATCGGTCGGCCATTCGCAGATGTCTTCCATCTCGACCCTGATCGACGCTTCAAGTTCCCCGGCCGTTTTTCTGGGTTTCATCATTGAGGTGTCCACCGCTCCAGGGAGCACAGAGGACCATTCACGGCGGGAGCCCGGCCATAACCGTGACGACCCCGCCTGCCCTCAAGTTAAGTCACGCCGTTTCATCCCGTTCCCTGATAGGGCGACGAAACGGGACGTTCGCTAGCCGCTGGAGCACATCAACTTCTCATGAACTCCTCGTGAGGATTAAGCCCACACGGAACAAAAAGATTTCCCCTTGCTTGAAAACGATCGGGAAACGTTCGTTTTGGAGTTGCGTCGTGTTCTGGTCCGCACGGTTTCGACCACCCGTCAAAGTTCCGAACGGAAAACCTCTACAGACGTTGGCAGACGCGCGGAGATTTCTTCTCAAGCTTCCCGAAAACGAACGGCGGACCGAGGTCGCGCAAGGGGTCATTGAGGCGTTGCTGATGGCTGCGATGCGAACCGGCCACGTGCCTTACGCACAGGCCAGTATGGTCGCGTTGATACAAAGCAAGACGAAGGCCCGACGGCCGAAGAGCGAACCATGATGGACGCGACGAAGGGATTAAGAGGTTTTCTGGCGGGGATGGACGCGCAGAAGTCGCGCGGATGGGCCGTGCACAATGAGCTTGATTACTTCACCTTATGCCCGAGGTGCGGACACTGGTTTGATTGCCGCAATCCGGAGAGCCTCATGAAGCACCAGCACGCAACGATGGCCAACATCATCGAGACCATTGCGCAGACGTCCGGTGGAGAGATTTGCGATCCAGCGATCCAATTTCAAAACCAACCTTCGCCGTCGAGCGAGACACCTCACCTGCCTCCTGAAACTGGTGTAGCAAAGTCACAACTAAAGTCATGACTAATATGGTGGTTCAGAAGTTCGCCCCGATTTTTCCTGCGGGCCCTTTCAGCGAACTTCTGAACCTGAATGATAAATTTACCAGCGTCCTCTCGAATCCAAAGTTCGCTACAGAACGCGGACGATGATGCGAATTTTGGATTCGGGACACCAGCCAACGATCAGCCCATGGAGAAGCTGATGGCAAACAGGAACGATCCGCAGAAGACGCTACACGAACAGGACATCAAGAATAAGACGCCGCCGCGCAGGGGCACCGATGAGCCGTGGAAGCGCCCCGGCCAGTTGTCGCAAAATCCGTCTGAGCCGGATCCGCCCCAGATCGACCTGGAGAAATGGCGAGAGGCCAATACTTCATAAGTCTTTCAGCAAAGGAGTATTGATGAATGGTCCGCTTGACGATCGCTACCGCCGCCCTGTTGATGGTTGGCATTTCAAGCGCCTTCGCGCAGGACCCGCAGCCCACGCAGGACCAGCAGCGCAGCGACACACCGCAGCAACAGGAGGAGCCTGCGCAGGCCCCCGAGCGCAGCGGCACAGCGCAGCAACAGAAGGCATGCTCGAAAGACGTCTCCCGCCATTGCCGCTCGGTGATGAAGGAGGACGACGCCACAATCACGGGCTGTCTGCGAGAGCACCGCTCCAAACTCAGCAAGGCGTGCCTCAAAGCGCTGGCCGAGCAGAAGTAGCGCTTCAAAGCCACTTACATGAGACGCGGAAGCCGCTTTTTTCTGCAGAGGACGTTGCTGCATGAATGATGCTGACGATTTCACCGGATGCAGCGCCAGGCGGCCGAGCTGCCCGCCAAAACCCGCGCCGGATATGACCGTAGATAATGACAAGCAGTTCGCCGCCTTCGGTACAGATGAAAGTCTGTGTCCGCCTGTTGTCCGGTGAGTCAAAGCCGATTTCCCCGACGATACCGCTCGACTTGACGTCAAATCTCAACGAGCCGGCGTCCACTGAACGGATGCAGAGCTGTGGGAGAATGCAACGCGTCGCGTCGTCTTTGTTGCGCACCGAGCGTTCCAATGCGCGAAGTTCTCGCAGCCCGCACGTTGGCAAACGCACACGCGCAAACATATATTTAGAGGCACCAGCTGCAGCGTGATGACCGTGCCGAGGAAAGTCCGATGAGAACACCTCGCGACCTCGCCCACCGCATGCGCGATCGTCAGGATCGCCGCAAGGTGGAGGACGGATTCGTTCGCGAGACATTCACGCTTCCGCGGCCTGAGGCGCGCACGAAGGCGGGAGACTTCTTCGCGCGCTATCCGAAAGCGGCCTACATGAGTGAGGTCGAAAGCTGGCGCGAATTGCCCAGCGGCGAAATCGAATTCACCATGAAACGGCTGCGGTCGGCGGATTGACGCAACCGTTGGTGGTCCGATTCTAACCTTCGCATCCCGTTCGAGGCGGGCACTTTTGCGAACGTTAGAATCAAAGGACCACTAGCGATATCAGTTTCTAGTGGAGTTTTGGATTTGACATTCGCTTTGCCGGTCTGCGGCGAACGGGGTAGCGAATGTCAAATCCACTCCACTAGTCGCCGGAACGGACCGGAAACAAGGAACTTTGGCGGCGCCTCACCAGCTCGTGAGGCACTGCCAGGACCAATTCCCAAGGCCGTGATAGTCCTGCGCTGGAACTTGGTGGCTTTTTTGCTATTATTTCAGGGCCAACGGAGCGGGACAGTCCATTGGCTAAGGCCCGGCCGGTACGGGTCCTTCAACCCTGACGGGCCGGTCGGGCCGACTTTCCCGATCTGGCTAGCTCGTTCTTGCTCACTCATTATAATGTCCACTTCGCGGCGAAGCGGGCATTTCAAAAGCGTTGCCCGCAGGAAATAGCCTCGCTTCAACAGCCTCGCTTCGAAGCGCAGGCCATCCTCAGCTTGGTTCGCGGCAGATAGTGAGTTTGATGCGCGACTCCTACGATCTGTCGCTCTCTTCACTTTCAACCTCGCGAACAATCACTCATTCAGCCCAAGGGAATTGAGCCGAAGGGAATTGAAGCGAGGATCGACCAGAGTCGTACTGGTCATTCGCCTGTCGACGCCATCCACCCACGACTTTTTAATCGTTCTAAGTCGCCGGACTATCACTTGACCGGCACGGGCTGCTGCACAACAAGACGGCATGACCGATGATCTGATCTCTTTAAATGAACTGCAGCTTGGCCGCGCGGACCGGGGCTTTGTCGGGACGATCCTGAGGGTCGATGCTTCGAACATTACCTCGTCGCTGCCGTCCCATGAGCTCGAGCAACAACTGGTCGAGATGGGATTTCTGGAAGGCGCCCGCGTGGAAATCCTGCACGAGGGGACGATCAAGTGCGATCCGATCGCTGTGCGCGTCGACAACATCACGATCGCGCTGCGCCGGAGCGAAGCAATGGCTGTATTTGTGGAATGACGACAGAATCCCTGCGCCTTGCGCTTGTCGGCGCACCGAACAGCGGCAAAACGGCGCTCTTCAATGCCCTGACCGGCAGCCGGCAGAAAGTTGCCAATTATCCCGGCGTCACGGTGGAGCGGAAATCCGGTGCATTCGTCACGCCGGCCGGCCGCAACGTCACCCTGCTCGACCTGCCCGGCACGTATTCCTTGCGTGGCCGCAGCCCGGACGAAGAGATCACCCGCGACGTCGTGCTCGGCCGTTATCAGGATGAAGCCGTTCCGGATCTGGTGCTGTGTGTTGCCGACGCCACCAACCTGCGCCTCACCTTCCGTCTGGTCCTGGAGCTGAAGCGCACCGGCCGGCCGATGATGCTGGTGCTCAATATGATCGACATCGCGCAGCGCCGCGGCGTCACCATCGACCTCGACAAGCTGTCCCATGAGCTCGGCCTGCCTGTGGTGACATCGATCGCCGTCCGCAAGCAGGGCATCGAAGCGCTGCTGAAGCGCACCGATGCCTTCCTCGACACATCGCCCGCACCGGCTGCCGTCGCCCCATGGACGCCGCCGACCATCGCGGACCTGAAAGCCGCGCAGCGCGAAGCCGACCGCATCATCCGCGCGACGGTGACCATGCCGACCAAGCCGGATTCGCTAACCACGCGCGTCGATGCCGTGGTGCTGCATCCCATCGCCGGGCTCGCGATCTTGGCGCTGATCCTGTTCGTGATGTTTCAGGCGGTGTTCAGTTGGGCGCAGCCGCTGATGGAGCTGCTGTCGTCGTCGTTCGCGGCTCTCGGAGAGCTCGTTCACAACCACCTGCCGGACGGCCTGCTGCAAAGCTTCGTGCAGAACGGCCTGATCAGCGGCGTCGGCAGCGTGGTGGTGTTCCTGCCGCAGATCGTCATCATTTTCCTCTTTATCCTCTTGCTGGAGGATTTCGGCTACATGGCGCGCGCGGCGTTCCTGATGGACCGCATCATGGGCGGCGCGGGCCTGCATGGCCGCGCCTTCATTCCGCTGCTGTCGAGCTTTGCCTGCGCCATTCCCGGCATCATGGCGACGCGTGTGATCGACAATCGCCGCGACCGGTTGACCACGATCCTGATCGCGCCGCTGATGACGTGCTCGGCGCGCATTCCCGTCTACACGCTGATCATCTCCGCCTTCATTCCGGCGAAGACCATCTGGGGCTGGGTCAACCTGCAGGGCCTCGTGATGTTCGGGCTCTACGCCGCCGGCATCACCAGTGCGCTTGCGGTGTCATCTGTGGTGAAGTTCTTCATGTGGCGCGACTATGCGCCCGCCCCCTTCATGCTCGAGCTGCCGGACTACAAGCTGCCGCGGCCGCGCAGCATCGCGCTCGGCGTCTACACCCGCGCCAAGATGTTTCTACAGCGAGCAGGCACCACCATTTTGGCGATGATGGTCCTGATCTGGCTTCTCGCCTCCTTCCCGCCGGCCCCCGTCGGTGCCGAAGGTCCTGCGATCAACTACAGCTTCGCTGCAATGATCGGCCACGCGCTAGAGCCGTTCCTCGCGCCGATCGGCTTCAATTGGCAGATTGCTGTCGCGCTGATCCCCGGCATGGCGGCGCGTGAAGTCGCGGTCGCGGCGCTCGGCACGGTCTACTCTATCGAAGGCGGCAAGGAAGCCGCTGACCAGATCGGACTGGTGCTGGCGCAGAAATGGCAATTGGCCACCGCGCTATCGCTGCTGGTCTGGTACATCTTCGCGCCGCAATGCGCCTCAACGCTTGCGGTCATCCGGCGCGAGACCGGAAGCACCAAGTGGATGGTGGTGACGTTCCTCTACATGTTTGCGCTTGCGTATGTCGCAAGCTTCATCACGTACAACATCGCCCACGCGGCAGGCCTCTAGCACTTCGGTTCTGATTGAATCAGAACCGAAGCTCTCAATTCTCGTTTGATGCGTTTTCTTCACGCGAACCGCGGCGCGACGATCCTGCCCTGCGTCGTCGCAATTCCCATTTCGAGACTGTCCGCGATCCGCCGCGCGCGCTCGACAAAGTGCGCCGCCGCCACCGGCGGGCAAATCTCCGCCGCTGTCTTTTCGAACAACGCAAGCCAGCGGTCGAAATGCGATCGATCCACCGGCAGGCCGAGATGCACCCGCATCGGCTGACCGTGATAACGCCCGGTCATCAACGCGACCGAAGACCAGAAGGCACAGAGCTTCTGGATGTGATGCTCCCAGTCGTCGATTTTTGAAGCAAAGATCGGCCCGAGCACTGGCTCCGTCTGAATGCGCTCGTAGAACTTCCGGACCAGACGCTCGATCATCGGTTCGTCGATGCCGGTCTTGTCCATCAGTTCTGCCGTCATGCGAGCGCGGCGCTCGGGTCCACCTTCCGCGGCAACGGTCATTGCATGATCCTCATTCTACATGCGGCTCATGCCGCGGGACGAATTCCAAAATCCTCCGGGCGGAGCACCAGGTCCGCCAGAGTGTAACGATCCAGCGTCGCAATGAATGCGCCGAGCGCCTCGTGCAAAACCCCGCGCAGCCGACAGCTCGGCGTGATTCGGCACCGATTGCCGGAGGCGAAGCACTCGACCAGCGCGAAATCCGGTTCGGTCGCGCGCACCACATCCCCTAAGCGAATTTTGTTCGGACGCATGGCGAGCGCGAGCCCGCCGGAGCGCCCGCGCACCGCCTTGAGGTAGCCTACTCGCGTCAGCTGATTGACCACCTTCATCAGGTGAGCCTTTGAAATTCCGTAGACTTTCGCCGTCTCCTCGATGGTGATCAGCTCGTCACGGCGAACGGCCGCGTACAGCAGCACACGCAACGCATAATCGGAAAAATTGGTCAGTCGCATGCCCTATCCTTTCGGATGGTACCGGCACCCGGAAAAAACATGTATAAAAGATATATACAAGATACTTCTTTTAGCAAGAAATCCGTGGCAAAAGACTTCATGAAAATGCGCGCTGGTGACCGACATCATTGCGCACAGAGCATGAATTGATTGCGCGCACAGCATGGATCCTTCCACCTCAATGAAGAAGACTTTGAGGTTTCAAACAACGAACGTAGGCTAGAATTACGATTCCGATTGTGGGGGCGGTAAGACGATGATCGGACAACTGACCAAAGCTGAACGTCAGTATGCGCTGTTGATCCTGCTGGGGCTCGCACTGTGCGGGCTGATATTTGGCATAGCAGGCAAGGATGATCCGCTCGGCGTTCATGGCGCACTCATTGGGGTCGCAGCGCTTGCCGGAATCTTCAAAGTCATTTCGATCTACTACGATCCCGAGCCCGGCGACGAACGTCTCAACCGCTATTACGACGATCCGACAAAATTCGGCATCGTTCTCGCCATGATCTGGGCCGTGTTCGGCCTCTTCATTGGCGACTGGGTGGCGTGGCTGCTGGTGAAGCCCGACTTCACGTTCGATGCCGGCTGGGCCAGCTTCGGACGGCTGCGCCCTGTCCACACCACCAGCGTGATCTTCGGCTTCGGCGGCAACGCTCTGATCGCCACATCCTATTACGTGCTGCAGCGAACCTCGCGCGCACGCCTGCCTGATCAGCTCAGCCCGTGGTTTGTGCTGCTCGGTTACAATCTGTTCTGCGTGCTCTCCGTCACCGGCTACATGATGGGCATCACCCAGTCCAAGGAATACGCGGAGCCGGAGTGGTACGCGGACATCTGGCTTGTGGTGGTGTGGGTCACCTACTTCGCCATCTACCTGCGCACACTCGCGCGACGCAAAGAACCGCACATCTATGTGGCCAACTGGTACTACATGGCCTTCATCCTGGTGGTGGCGATCCTGCACATCGTCAACAACCTCGCTGTCCCTGTCTCCTTCGGCAGTGCCAAGAGCTACTCACTGTTCTCCGGCGTGCAGGACGCGATGACCGAATGGTGGTACGGGCACAACGCCGTCGCCTTCTTCCTGACCGCCGGCTTCCTCGGCATGATGTATTACTTCCTGCCGGTGCGCGCCGGACGGCCGATCTATTCCTACCGGCTGTCGATCATCAGCTTTTGGGGCATCACCTTCTTCTACATGTGGGCGGGCTCGCATCACCTGCACTACACGGCGCTGCCGCAATGGGTGCAGACACTGGGCATGACGTTCTCGCTGATGCTGCTGATCCCCTCGTGGGCCTCCGCCACCAACGCGCTGCTGACGCTGAACGGCGCATGGGACAAGGTGCGTGACGATGCGACGCTCCGCTTCATGATGGTGGCCGCGGTGTTCTATGGCATCACCACCTTCGAAGGATCGTTCCTCGCCATCCGTTCCGTGAACTCGCTCTCCCACTACACCGACTGGACCGTCGGCCACGTCCATGCCGGCGCCCTCGGATGGGTGGCGATGATCACGTTCGGATCGATCTATGCCATCGTGCCGTGGCTCTGGAAACGCGATCGGATGTATTCCCCGCGGCTTGTCGAGGTGCATTTCTGGCTCGCGATGGCCGGCACCGTCGTTTACGTCTTCGCCATGTGGAATTCCGGCATCATCCAGGGGCTGATGTGGCGAACCTACAATGAGAGCGGCACGCTGGCCTATTCCTTCGTCGACTCGCTGATTGCGATGCGCCCCTACTACATCGCGCGCGCCATCGGTGGCCTGCTGTTCCTGATCGGTGGAGTCGTCGGCGCCTACAACGTCTGGATGACGATCAAGACCGAGAGCAAGGTACTGCCTGAATCCGCAGTCGATGCCCCGGAGCCTGCGCTCGGCGGCTCGGCCGTCCTTCAACCGGGGGAGTAAGCCGTGTTCGGATTGCACTATCGGCTGGAACGCAAAGCCATCGGCCTCACGCTCGGCATCATCCTTGTGGCAAGCATCGGCGGCCTCGTTGAGATCGCGCCGCTCTTCACCATCCATCAGACGGTGGAAGATGCGCCCGACATGCGCGTCTACACGCCGCTCGAACTGGCGGGCCGCAACATCTACATCCGCGAAGGCTGCTACGCCTGTCATTCGCAGATGATCCGCACGCTGCGCGACGAGGTCGAGCGCTACGGGCCCTACTCGCTCGCCGTTGAATCGAAATACGACCACCCCATGCTGTGGGGCTCGAAGCGTACCGGACCGGACCTCGCGCGCCTCGGCGGCAAGTATTCCGACGAATGGCACGTCGCCCACCTTGACAACCCGCGCGATGTGCTTCCCGTCTCCGTCATGCCCGCATATTCGTGGCTGCTGCGCACGACGCTGCGCACCGACGATCTCGGCGCGCACCTGAAGGCGCAGCGCGCCGTCGGCGTGCCCTACACCGACGACATGATCGCGAACGCGAGCAAGGACGCTTACGGCCAGGCCGCGCCGGACTCGCCCTATGCCGAAGGCGTGACGAAGCGCTACGGGAAAGCCACCACGGTCCGCGCGTTTGACGGCAAGCCCGGCGAACTCACCGAGATGGACGCGCTGGTCGCCTATCTCCAGGTGCTCGGCCACCTGACCAACGCCGCTCACAAACCCGTCGCAGACGCTGCGAGGTGATCATGGATCTCGAACACGGTACGCTGGTGTGGTTCTCGAAGTCGTTCGGATTGTTCTATCTGATCGCGCTCTCGATCATCATTGTTGTCTATGCCTACTGGCCGTCGAACAAGAAGGCGTTCGATCGCGCTGCGAAGTCGGTCCTGAACAATGAGGATGGGCCATGGCGGTAGAAGAACGCGACAGCCACACCGGTTATCTCACCACCGGGCACGAGTGGAACGGCATCAAGGAGTTGAACACGCCGGTCCCGCGCGCGGTGTACTTTTTCCTGTTGATCGCTTTTCTCTATTCGGTCGGTTACTGGGTGCTGATGCCTGCTTGGCCAATCGGCGTCAGCTACACCAAAGGCCTGCTTGGCCTCGACCAGCGCAACATCGTGCAGGACTCGCTGAAGCAAGCGGCGCTGGGCCGCAGCGCATGGACCAAGCAGATCGAGGTCAAAGGCTATCAGGATATTCAGGCCGATCCTGCTTTGATGACTACCGTGCGCCAGACCGGCCGCACGCTGTTCGGTGACAATTGCGCCGTGTGCCACGGGCTCAACGCCAAGGGCGGCCCCGGCTTCCCGAACCTGACCACCACCTCTTGGCTGTGGGGCGGTGATCCGGAATCCATTGCCGAGACCATCCGCGTCGGTATCAACTCGCCGCATCCCGACAGCCGCACCTCGCAGATGCCTGCCTTCGGTCATGACCAGACCCTTCAGCCGGCCGACGTCGACAAGGTGGTGGCTTTCGTGCGCTCGCTCTCCGATCCGTCCGCGGCAAAGACGGCAAAGCCCGGCGATGTGGACGCCGGCAAGGAGATCTTCGCTGCCAATTGCGCCGCATGTCATGGCGAGGATGGCAAGGGCAAGAGCGACATGGGGGCGCCGAACCTGACTGACAAGTTCTGGATCTATGGCGGCGACACGCAGACGATCACGAACACTCTGTGGAACGGGCGGCAGGGTCGCATGCCGTCATGGGAAGGCCGCCTGACGCCGCTCGATCGCAAGATCCTGGCGCTCTACCTGGTCGATCAGAGGACGCCCAACCAATGAGTGGCATGGCGGCATCGCATGGCGGGTGGAAGACGAAGTCCATCGTCTGGCTGTCGGTTGGCGTCGGACTGATCATCCTGATCGCTGCCAATGCACATCTGGTTTACGTGGCCGTATCCTCTCAGCCGGATTGCGTCGCTCATCTCAGGCATGGCGAAGGCAACGGCACGACAAGCTTCAGCGCGGCAACGTCGTCGTGTTCGTCGAAACTGGCCAAGACAACCAAAGCGCAGGTGGAGTAATCGACATGACCATTCTCCCGACCGTCATGCCTCCGCTTCCCACAAAGAACCGCTGGCGCCGCTCGCTTGCGCCGGCCGACGCGTTCACATGGCTCGCGAAAGGCTGGCAGGACCTGACCGTGCAGCCGATGACAAGCCTGAGCTACGGCCTGCTGATCTTCCTTGCGTCAGTCGCCATCGTCGGCGGCCTCTTTCGCCTGGGCTGGGATTACATCCTGTTTCCGGCGTTCGCAGGCTTCATGGTGGTCGGCCCGATCCTCGCACTTGGCCTGTATGAAAAAAGCCGCCGCCTTGCCGCCGGCGTGCCCGTCAGCCTTGCGAGCATGATTTTCGTCAGGCCGCGGTCCGGCGGACAGATCCTGTTCGCGGGCGTGCTGCTGTGCCTTTTGATGATCACATGGATGCGTGCGGCAGTGATCATCTACGCGTTGTTCTTCGGCCTGGTGCCGTTTCCTGGCCTTGAGCATATCGCGCCGATGCTGTTCACCACGCCGGTTGGCTGGGCGATGCTCATTGTCGGCAGCGCTATCGGAGGACTGTTCGCGGCGTTTTCGTTTGCGATCAGCGCGTTTTCGATTCCCATGATGCTGGATAAGCGCGTTGACGCCCTCACCGCGATGGGCTCGAGCACAGCGCTGGTCTGGAACAATCTTCCCGTCATGCTGACCTGGGGCGCCATTGTGCTTGCACTGTTCCTGCTCTCTCTCGCCACCGGATTGCTAGGCCTGATCATCGTGTTTCCCGTGCTCGGGCACGGCACCTGGCATGCCTACTGTGCGGTGGCAGACGACACAGCGGTCTAAAAGTACGCTGCCTTAATTGTCGGCAGCGTAAAGAAGCGGAGTGCCGATGAGTTGTTGTGCGCCCGGCGCTGAACTCGCTCTCGCGATGGCTGATCCTCACACCGCGAATGAAGAAGTGCTGCTCGCAAGCCGCATCGTCGGCGACGACGTCCGCCAGACTGACCTCTCGGTGCCGGGTATTCACTGCGGCGGCTGCATCCAGAAAGTCGAAACGGCGCTCCGCACACTTCCCGGTGTGGAGAACGCGCGCGTCAATCTCTCGACCAAGCGCGTCGCAATCCGCTGGCAGGCGGATAAACCGCCCGCACCGTTCATCGAGACGCTCAACAGGATCGGCTACGACGCGCATCTTCACGATGCAGGCGCGGACGAGACAGACGAGACACTGAAAGAACTGATCCGCGCGCTGGCGGTGGCAGGATTTGCCGCCAGCAACATCATGCTGCTGTCGGTGTCGATCTGGTCCGGCGCGGAAACCCCAACCCGCAACATGTTTCACTGGATCTCCGCGCTGATCGCCTCCCCTGCGCTGATCTATTCGGGCCGCGTTTTCTTTTCCTCGGCTTGGCGCGCCTTGCGCCATGGCCAGACCAACATGGACGTTCCGATTTCCATCGGTGTGCTGCTTGCCTTCGGCATGAGCCTTTACGAGACGATGCATCACGAAGCGCACGCTTATTTCGATGCAGCGATCTCACTGCTGTTCTTCCTGCTGATCGGCCGCACGCTCGATCACATGATGCGCGAGCGCGCACGAACCGCTATCCGGGGTTTGGCCCGCCTTTCTTCACGCGGCGCCCTCGTGGTGCAGGATGACGGCACCCATGCCTATCTGCCGGTGAACGAGATCCAGCCGGGCATGCCCATCCTGCTGGCGGCGGGCGAGCGCGTGCCAGTCGATGCCCGCGTCGAAACAGGACAATCGGAGATCGACTGCGCGCTGGTGTCCGGCGAGAGCCTGCCGCAACCGGTTGCGCCGGGCGCGATGCTGTCTGCGGGCACGCTCAACCTGACCGGCCCCCTCACCATTGTCGCAACGGCGGCTGCGAAGGATTCATTTCTCGCCGAAATGGTGCGGATGATGGAAGCAGCCGAAGCCGGACGCTCGGTCTACCGGCGCATCGCGGACCGTGCCTCCCGGCTCTATGCGCCAGTCGTGCATCTCACGGCGCTGCTGACATTCATCGGCTGGATGATCGTGGAAGGCGACCTGCATCGCGCGGCAACCATTGCTATCGCGGTGCTGATCATCACCTGCCCCTGCGCGCTCGGCCTTGCGGTGCCCATGGTGCAGGTCGTTGCCGCGCGGCGCTTGTTCGAGAGCGGCGTCATGGTCAAGGACGGCGGCGCGCTGGAGCGCATCGCGGAAATCGACACCGTGGTTTTCGACAAGACCGGAACGCTGACCATGGATCGGCTGCGGCTCATCAACCGCAAAGCCATCGATCCTTCGACGCTGGCGATCGCAGCATCCATCGCGGCCCACTCACGCCATCCCTATTCACGAGCGCTGGCCGCAGCAGGACGCGACAATGCCATCACGCCGCTGGCGCTGAGCGAGGTATCAGAGCAGCCGGGTGCCGGACTGCAGGCCTCCATTGGCACGGCGATCTACCGGCTCGGCCGGGCGGATTGGACGCTGACGGATGCAGCCGAACAGCCCGCCACCTCCGGCGTTGTCCTCTCCGAGAACGGCCAACTGCGCGCAGCATTCCGTTTCGACAGCGATCTTCGCCCGGACGTTCGCGAGGCCGTGGTCGCCATTTCCAATCAAGGATGCCGTGTCGAGATCATGTCCGGTGATCGCGACGAACCGGTGCGCTACCTCGCATCGGATCTCGAACTTCCTTACCGCGCCGGCGTCTCCCCCGCTGACAAAACGAAACACATCGTTGAGCTGGCGGAAGCTGGACAGCGCGTGCTGATGGTCGGCGACGGCCTCAACGACACGCCAGCCCTCGTCGCCGCCCATGCATCCATGGCTCCGGCGACCGCAGCCGATGTCGGACGCAATGCCGCTGACCTCGTCTTTCTGCACGACAGCCTGTTGGCCGTGCCGCAGGCCATTGCGGTTGCCCGCAATGCGCGGCAGCTCGTGCGCCAGAATCTCATTCTCGCCATTGGCTACAATGCCATTGCGGTGCCTGTCGCCATCCTCGGTCATGTGACACCGCTGGTCGCAGCGGTGGCGATGTCGGCCTCGTCACTGCTCGTGATCGCCAATGCCCTTCGGCTGCATGGCTGGCGCGCGCGCAAGGGACGGAGCGCAGATACGTCCGCACTCGACATCTCCGCTCAGACGTTCGCGGTGGAGAAAGCCCGATGACGGATTTCTTCTATCTGATCCCCATTGCGCTCGCGCTCGGCGCCATTGCACTCGGCGCGTTCATGTGGTCGCTGCACAGCGGCCAATATGACGACCTTACGGGCGCGGCCGAACGAATTCTGTTGGAAAACCGCGATGGGCCCGACGAGGCCACCCCTGGGCGCGGCGACAAACCGCCTCACCGCAACTAATCTACCAGTAAACCAACATCTTTTCGTCCTGTCGCTAGCCTTTCGGGCTCGCGGCTATGGACGTTCATATCCGCATGGTTGACAAGACGACAAAGACCGGTACGGGTAGTTAAACTCTCCTTAATCGCTGGTCTTCACTGATGTTTTAAGCTCTTCGCGTACGGCTTGGAAATGATCGTCATCGACTACAATTCCATGCTCGTTGCGCTGAGTTTCTGCAGCGCCGGACTGACGTTCACATTCTTTGTGAGCTGGCTGGTCTCTCGCAGCGATCGCGTATTGATGACGTGGGCCATCGGCGCGCTGCTGATCGTGATCAGCCTTCTCATCTACAGTGAATTTGTCAGACAATTCTCTCCGCCCGTGGGCGTGCTGGCCTTTGGCACTCTGCTCTCAGGTCTCACCTTCCTGCTGGGCGCAAGCTATCAGTTCCGGACCGGCGTGCTGCCACTCGGGACCATGGCCGTCGTCGCGGCCGTAACCGCCGCCGCCATGGCGGTTCCCATGTTGCAGGGATACGACGGCGTCTCCTACATCGTGTTCAATTTCGGTTCTGCGGCTATCCTGTTTTACACGTCGTGGGATTACTGGCGCTGGCGGGCAGAATCTCCGCTGCTGATCATCACCCTCTCCGGTCTCTATTCCCTCACAGCCCTTTCATTCGTGCTTTGCGGCGTTGTCCTCATCCACGATCAGAGCTGGGTGATGGGGCACGCGCCGGATGGCTGGGTCGAGAACATCAATCTCGGCGTTTCGCTGGCCAGCATCGCGTCCATGGGAGCGCTGTCGCTGGGCCTCAATCAGGTGCGTGATGCGCGACGCCACAAGCGGAATGCTGAAACCGACGTCCTGACCGGATTGTCCAACCGCCGCGCATTCCTCGACCGCACGCAGAATCTTCCTGCTCCCGTCGCCGCCATCGTCTTCGACATCGATCATTTCAAGCCGGTGAACGACCGCCATGGCCATGAGATCGGCGACGTCGTGCTGCAGAGGTTCGGGGCGCTGCTGGAGGCCAGCATCCGCGACGGCGATATCGCCGCACGTCTAGGCGGCGAGGAATTCGCGGTGATCCTGCCCGGCGCGACAGTCGCTGCCGCGACCGTGGTGGCCGAGCGCATGCGCCAGAGCTTTGCCGAATGGCGCTTCCAATCCCCAACAGGGCCATTCACCAGCACGGTCAGCGCGGGTATTTCATACGGCGTGGATGGAAAGCCCGACCTTGCGGGACTTCTGCGCGAGGCCGACGCGGCCTTGTATGACGCCAAGCGCAGCGGCCGTAACCGCGTTGTCGTTTACTCCGCCAAGACCGGCCTGGACGCGAACGGCAAGCCTTCTGCTGAAGTGGTGCAGTTGCGGGCCTGATATTCTAAGGCTCGCGCTGATCAGGCGACCATCGGCTTGCGGTCGGCGGCATTCTCATCAATCGGCATCGGCGTGGCGCCTGCAATGCCCTGCGCATGACGGCTAAGGAGTTTTGCGATGGTGTCGCAATCGACCGCCTTGGCATAGAGAAAGCCCTGACCAAGGAGGCATCCCGCCGCTTCGAGCAGAGCCGCCTGCGTCGAGGTCTCGATGCCTTCCGCAACAACGCGCATGCCGAGCTTGCCGGCAAGACCGACGAGCGCCTCGACAATCGCCATGCTCGGGCTTCCCGGGGCAAGGTCGGAGACGAAGGAGCGATCGATCTTGATGTTGTTGGCCGGCACGGATTTCAGGTGCGTCAGCGACGCATAGCCGGTGCCGAAATCATCGAGTGAGATGCTCAGACCAAAATCGCGCAGCTTCTTGATCTCGCGCGCAATGATACGGTCGTGATTTCCCATATAGACGCTTTCGTTGATCTCCAGTGTGATCAAATTAAGCGGCACGCCGTTCTTGCCGAAGGTCGCTCCGATCTTGTCGAGCAGATCGCCAGCATGCAGATCCGCTGTGGTGACATTCACGCCGACCTTCTGACACGATAGCCCGTCATCGAGCCAACGGCGCATATCAGCGCTGACGATCGACATCATCCGGCTGGTGAGCGCTCCGGCGATGCGCACATCGGACGTTGCATCCTGAAAGGCGGCGGCGGTCACGATGGCACCGCTCGTGGTTCTTAGCCGGCACAGTGCCTCGAGCCCGATGATCTCGCGGGTATCGATCCGGACCACCGGCTGGTAGTAAGCCAGCAGCCGATTATCTTCGATCCCGGCGGTGAGATCGTGGATCGCGGTGCGGCGGTTGCTGATGCGGCTGTCAATTCCGGGCCAGTAGCGCACATAGCCGCCGCGCCCTGTTTCCTTGGCGTGATAGAGCGCGAAATCGGCGTTCTGCCGCACGGTCTGCGCGTCAGCATCGTCGGCTGAGACCACCGCGCTGCCGATCGTCGCCTGCGGAACGATGACCTGACCGCAAAAATCCACCGGGACCGCGATCGCTGCAAGCACGCGCTCCGCCACAACCGCGAGATCGCGGAGCGAATTCTGATGCTGCACGATGACGGCGAATTCATCGCCGCCGAGCCGGAACGTCACGTCGGGCGCCATCGCTTGGGAAATTCGCTGCGCAACGGATTCGAGCAAGACATCGCCCGCCTGATGGCCGAACGTGTCGTTGATGATCTTGAGATTGTCGAGATCGATCATGAACAGCGCCCAGCTTCCCGGGCCACGGCTCGGCACGCGAGTCAGCGCGGCATCGAAAGCCGCGCGATTGGCCAGCCCCGTCAGCGCATCGACAAACGCACGGCGCTCGCGCGCAACGAAGCGTTCTTGCCTCTCCAATGCGATCACAAACAGATGACGGAAGGTTTCCATCAAGTCGCGCTCGCGAGAGCTCGGACCTCGCATCTCTGTAAAATAGAAAGCCAGAACCGCGATGGCGCGGCCATTCTCATCACAGATGGGCGCGGACCAACAAGACCTGACGCCAAGGGACAGAAACATATCCTTGACGGGCGCAAACTTCGGATCGCGCTCGATGTCATGAACGAGCACCTGGGTTCTCATGTAAGCGGCGGATCCGCATGATCCGACGTCCGGCCCGACGAGCGTGCCCTCAAACCCCTTGTGGAGAGCCTCGGGAAAACTGGGACCGATGCTCGTACCAATGCAATTGTTGCGCTCGACCGTCACCGCGGAACATCGAACGCCCGGCAGCAACTGCTCGATCTGAGAGCACAGCTTTTCAATTGTCGGGCGGAACGTTTCGCCCCGCGCGATCATCTCGAGGATGGTATTCTCAAGCCGGAGCACTGCCCACCGCCGTTTTCTTAGCTTTCGCGGGAGACCTACCAAACGCAGGTAAAGCCGCCGTTGGCAAAGGCGCTGAACGGTTCGTTAATTGGCGCTGAACTCAACAAAAACGGACGGAAGTCACGCAATCTAACGCAAACAAGCGCGTCTTTATCGTTGTGAATTGATTGTGACGCGTGACGACATGCGCATCTCACTCAAGTGTGCGGCGCAGCAGATCACGCTTTGACCAGTGGTCCGATTCTAACGTTCGCATCCCATCTCGGCGCGCACTCTGCGAACGTTAGAATCGAAAGGCCACTGGTAAATATAAGATTCTAGTGGAGCTTTTGGATTTGACGTTCGCACAACGAATTCGCGGCAAGCAGGGTAGCGAACGTCAAATCTGCTCCACTAGACATGGCCTTTAACCTTTAACGCGCCGAGAGAGTCAGTGTAGCCTTCCCGCAGAGCCGCGAAGACGGTTCGTTTTGGGAGGACTTATGAAACTATCTCGTCGTCAATTTTTGCCGTTGGCTGCCGGTGCGGTTGCGCTGCCTGCTGTATCGCGCATCGCACGGGCTGAAGCTTATCCAACGCGGCCCGTTCGCATCATTGTCGGTTATCCGCCCGGCGGCGCCGCCGACATCACCGCGCGCCTGATGGGCCAATGGTTGTCGGACCGGCTCGGCCAGCCGTTCGTCATCGAGAACCGGCCGGGTGGTGGCACCAACATCGCCACGGAGCAGGTCGTGCATGCGGATCCGGACGGCTACACCCTACTGCTCATCGCGCCGGCCAACGCCATCAATGCATCGCTTTACGACAAGCTGAATTTCAACTTCCTCCGCGATATCGAGCCGGTGGCCGGCATCATTCGTTTTCCGAACGTCGTGGTGGTCAATCCGAAGCTGCCGATCAAGACGATTCCCGAACTGATCGCCTATGCCAAGGCCAACCCCGGCAAACTCAACATGGCGTCGTCCGGCAACGGCTCGACCATCCACATGTCGGGCGAACTGTTCAAGATGCTCACCGGCGTCAACATGGTTCACGTGCCATATCGTGGCGGCGCACCGGCACTCACCGATCTGATGGGCGGACAGGTGCAGGTGATGTTTGACAACGTCCCGACCTCCATCGAGCATATCCGCTCCGGCTCGCTGCGCGGATTGGCCGTCACCAGCACCGTCAAATCAGAGCAACTGCCCGACCTGCCGTTGGTTGCCGACTTCCTGCCGGGCTATGAGGCAAGTGCGTGGTACGGCATCGGCGCGCCGAAGAACACGCCCGCCGGCATCAAGGAGAAGCTGAACAAAGAGGTCAACGAAATCCTCAGGGATCCGAAGGCCAAGGCGAAGCTGACGGAGCTGGGCGCCTTCCTGCTTCCCGGATCATCCCCCGAATTCGGAAAGCTCCTCGCGGACGAGACCGAGAAGTGGGGCAAGGTGGTGAAGTTCGCCGGCGCCAAGGTGGACTGAGTTCACGGCTACTTCGCAAGGTTCACAATCAAACGGCGGATATCGCTATCCGCCGTTTTTGTTTGGGTCGTTCGCTTCGCGCCGCTATCGCGCACGAAACCGGAAACACCACACCGCGACTATCAGCGGCAACACCAGCAGCAACCACGACATCGCATCGAAGCCGCCATCGCCGAACAAGCCTGCCGCCAGCCCTGCCGCGGCAAGCACGTTGAGCACGATCGGGATCGCAAAGATGCGGACTAAGGGCTGACTCTTCTTCGCAGCTTTCATCACGACTTTCCCGGCGATAACGCTGGCTGCGATGCTGTCACTGCCGGCCGCCGCATCTTTGCCAACCAGAGATACAGCCCCGAGCCGAGCACAATGATCGTCACGATATCCAGCAAGGCCCAGATGATCTTGAGCGGCAGGCCGCCGTAGTCGCCGAAGTGCAGCGGCTGTGACAACAGCAGCGCCTTCGCATACAGCGGCATCTCGAATGTATCTGAGAGCTGGCCGGTTTCCGCGTCGATCAACGCCGCGTAAAAGAGCTTTGCAGTAATCGGCTGGCTGCCGCGCGCAAACACCGCATAGTGATGTGGTGTGCTGAAGCCCGCGCCCGGGAAGAACAATGAAATCAATGCGCCATCCGGCAGCGCCTTCCGCGCGGTTGCGAGCGCAGCATCCACGGACACGAGCTGCTTCGGCACTTCGCCACCGTGGCTCTTCGCCATCCTCATGATGTCTGCTCGCACCTGTGCTGCGACCGGATCATGCAATGTGTTGATGGCGCCCGTCACACTCACACCAAGCAGCCACGCCACGGTGACGATGCCGAGCAGATTGTGCAGATCGAGCCACTTCAGTTTGCTGCTGCGCCCTGCCCGCACCGTGCCGAAATCGAGCTTGCGCATGAACGGCGCGTAAACGACCACGCCCGAGACAACCGCCGCAATCACGATCAAGGCCATGACGCCGAGAAACAGCGCACCCGGCAGGCCGAGGAACAGATCCGTGTGCAGATCCCGTAGGAATGTGGTGAAGGCGCTGCGCGCCTGCGGCTGGATATTGACCGCCTCGCCTGTCCTCAGATCGTAGGTCTGGCGATGCGATTGATTGAACGGTGTGGTCACCGTCGGTGCCGATTGCGCGACCACCGCAGGACGGTCCTGGAAGAAACCGAACGACACCATCACGTCGCCGGGATGCTTGGCCAGCTGCGCCGCGACAATGGCATCGAGCGGGGCTTCTACGCCAGGCCTGGTCATGACTGGCATCATCGGAGGCGACAGGTAGTTGTCGATCTCCTGATGAAAGATCAGCGGCAAGCCTGTCACACACAGCAAGAGCAGGAAAATCGTTGCGATCAGGCTGGTCCACTTGTGGATCGCCGACCAGACACGAAGGGCATGGATGCCCTTCGCAACCGTCTGGCTCGCAACGCTTTGCGTCACCATTTGTAGCTCATGGTCGCTAACACCGTCCGCCGGTTGCCGAGCGTACAGCCGAAACCGTCGGTACACTGCGTCGCGTAATATCTGTCGAACAGGTTCAGCGCATTGATGGACAGCGTCGTTCCTGCAAGCTGCGGATTGAGCTTTCCAAAGTCGTACTGCAGCCGGGCATCGAACACCGTGTAATCCGGCGTGACGAACGCATTCGTCAGGTCCCACGTCTTGCCGATATAGCGGACACCGCCGCCGAACCCGAAGCCGTTAAGCTGGCCGTCCTGGAATTCGTACAGCGCCCACAATGAGGCCTGATCCAGCGGCACCTGTGCCAGACGCCGCCCTACTTCCTGCGGTGTCGCGCCTTTCGTCACCTCGTGGTCGAGGTGGGCGTAGGATGCAATCAGGTTGAAACCGGACTTGATCTCCGTCTTGACTTCAACCTCGACGCCGCGGACGCGCGCTTCCGCAGTCTGAACGAACTTGCCGACGTTCAATGGGTTTGGATCAGCCGTCAGCCGGTTCTGTTGGGTGATGTCGAACACCGACGCCGTGATCAAGGTTTTTGTGCCGGGCGGCTGATACTTAACGCCGAGCTCCACTTGTTCGCCAGTGCTGGGCTTATAGACGTTATTTTGTGCATCGAACCCCGGCTGCGGCTGGAACGCAGTCGAATAGGAGACATAAGGAGCGACGCCGTTATCAAACAGATAGTTCAAACCGACACGCCCGGTGAATGCGTTGTCGCGCTGCCTGCCAATGATATTCTTTATGCCGTCGCGCGTATCGGCATCAGCATCGTCGAAGCGCCCACCGATGGTCGCGACCCACGAACCGTATTTGATCTGGTCCTGCGCATAAACGCCAAGCTGCTGCTCATGCGTAGAACTTATCGTATTGTTCGTCGTGCCGGGATCGAGAATGGGAAGACCGTAAACCGGATTATAGACATTGATCGGAGGCGCTAATCCCCCGCCAACATTGTAGTGATTATTTTCCGTGCGGTAATCGACACCGACCAGCGTGGTGTGCGCGAGCGGACCGGTCAGGTATTTGATTTCCGCCTGGTTGTCGATGGCGAGCGACTTGGCGCCGGCATCGATGCCGAACGCGAGGCGAGGAATAGTGGTCAGCGTCGCATCGAGCTTATCGCCTCTGCGATTCAACGCGCGAAGATCGGCGTCCACTTCGTAATAACGCAGGTTCTGCCGCACGGTCAGCGCGTCATTGACGCGATGCTCGAACAGATAGCCGATCGAGCCCTGCTGCCGATCAAACCGGTCGAAGTACGGATCGCCCATGTACTGACTCGACGGAATGCGTCCGTTGGGATTTGGGAGGACCGTTCCTAATGACGGCATGTAATTGAAGCTGGTCTTCGCACCCCACTCCGACAGATAGTTCGCGAGGAACGTGATCGAGGTATCGAGGTCGGGCTTCCACGTCAGCGCAGGCGCAACATAGACGCGATTGTCGCCCATGAAATCGACCTGCGTGCCGGCGTCACGCGCCAAACCCGTGAAGCGATAGAACAGTTTGCCATCCTTATCGACAGGACCGCCGACATCGACCGCCACCTGCTTGCGGTCGAAGCTGCCGGTCTGCAGCGCAATTTCACGGATCGGCGTCTCGGTCGGCCGCTTGCTGGTCATATCGATGATGCCGCCGAGCGTGCTTTGACCGTAGAGGGCTGATGCCGGCCCCTTCAGCACGTCGATGCGTTCAAGCCCATAAGGCTCGATCACCGAACTCGCCCACGAGGTACTGGTTAGGCCGTTCGGCAGGCGTTGACCGTCGAGATAGAAGTCGGCCTTGAAGCCGCGCACCTGCGTAAACGCATCGAACTGTGACGCCCCACCGTAACTCTCGGCCAAAACACCGGGCGTATAGCGCAGCGCCTGGCTGACGCTCTGCGCCCCCTGGTCACTAATCTGCTTCGCCGTGATGACGTTGATGGTCTGCGGAATCTCGATCAGCGGCGTGTTGGTCTTGCTGCCGCCGGTGCTGTTGGTGGGAACATAGCTCCCATCGGCGCCCTGCTTGTTGCCGGATTCCGTCACATCGATGGTCGGCAATGCAGCCTGCGCATTCGCGTCGAGCGATGACGGAGTGAGGATGGTGACGGTCCGCTTGCCGGTGAAGTTCGAACGAAGCTCCGTGTTGCTCAGCAACCGGTCCAGCGCTTCCTCCGGCGCATAGACACCTTTGACACCGTCCGTCTTCACACCTTTGAGGGCGTCAGTCGAAGCGACGAGGCGCACATGGGATTGCGCCGCCCAATCCGTCAGGGCGGGCCCGATATCGCCTGCGGGAATATCGAAGTTTCTCGGCTTCGCAGCGCTCTCAGCACGGTGAGCCACTGTGTCCGGTGCGGTCTGCGCAGCCGCAGGCGACGCGCCACACACCAGCACAAGGGCCGTCGCACTCAGGAAAAAAGCCTTACGCCGGCGGAAGGATCGGTTCCCTCTCGTCTCACTCGCAGTCACAGTCGCCCCCAAAAGTCCGGTTCTCCGCCCTCGGCTGGCGATGCGCGCAGCCCCTTACTGAGGAAGACGAACGCCGCGCCGCGAACGACAGCATTTTTTTTGCGGAAACGATTTTTTTATCGCGCCACCGCGCGCGTGGTATCGCGCTGGATCAGGGCCACACCGGGAATTCGTTGAACTTTCACGGGCAGTACGGTTGCAATGGCGTTGAGAAGCCCGTCGGTGTCGTTGGTATCGAAGATGCCCGTGACCAGAAGCTGCTTCAGGCTTGCATCCGAGAAGACGATCGCGCCCCACCGGTATCGGCTCATTTCGGCAACGACGTCGCCAAGCGGACGGCCCTCGAAGATCATCTGGCCGCTGCGCCATGCCGTCAGCACGCGCAGATCGACCCGCTTTGGCTCACTCAATCCCCGCTGCGGCGAATAATCCACCTGCTGGCCGGCGTGAACGTCGACGCTCCGGCCAGACGCTGTTCCGGAAACCCGCACCGTGCTTTCCGTCACGACGACATGGGTCCCGTCCCGGTCCTGCCGAACCCCGAATGCGGTGCCGAGGGCGCGAGCAACGCCGTTCCCCGCCTTCACGGTAAAGGGCCGCGTCTTGTCCGGCGTCACGGTGACGAAGATCTGCCCCGTATACAGCGTCAGCTCGCGCTTCGATTGGCTGACATCGATATCGAAAGCAGTGTCGCTATCGATCTCGACCTTCGAGCCATCAGCCAGCATGATGTCCTTGCGTTCCCCCACCGCCGTTGTCTGATCGGCGAACAGGTATCGCGGCGGACCGAACCAGCCGCTGGCGACCAGCATCGCGACCAAACTCGCCAGCAGCAACACCAGGATGATTGGAATCGACTTAGGCTTGCCGCGTCGGCGGGGCGCCAACGCAGGCCCGAGCTTCTGCCACAAGGTTTCGGCCCGGTCGGCGGCGTGCCGATTTTCAGCCGACGCAGCCTTCCAGTCCTCGTAGTCCGTCCAGTCCTCCTCGGTCTCCGCCCCGGAATGCAGATGGACGAGCTTCTCAAGCGCCTGCTCCGTCCGCGGATCCAGCGGAGTGTCACCATTTGAACCTGAGGGCGGCGGCTTGGTCATGAAGCAGTCGGTGGGTCGTAACGAACGAGGCTTGCTACCTGTTAAGACGATGCAGCCGCCGCGGACGACAGCGGGATTGTCAATAATTTTGCGAGATGTCGAAAATCGGTC
Source organism: Nitrobacteraceae bacterium AZCC 1564 (assembly GCA_036924835.1). NCBI lineage: Bacteria > Pseudomonadati > Pseudomonadota > Alphaproteobacteria > Hyphomicrobiales > Nitrobacteraceae > Nitrobacteraceae bacterium AZCC 1564. The sequence goes on along the minus strand of JBAGRR010000001.1, from coordinate 5,585,387 downwards.
AGAAGCCGCTCAGGGTCATCCGCCGCAGGCAGTGCTTCAGCGCACTCATAATATACTTGGACACCATGCTCGACGACACGCCAAGGCGCTTGGCGATATCTGCGTGGCTCAGCCCTTCGAGCCGGTTCAGAACCAGCGCGGTGCTCTGTGCGGGCGGAAGATCGTTCAGCGCCTTCTTCAGCAGCATAAACTGCTGCCGCGTCTCCAGCCGCTCATAAGGTGTCGGCAGCGGATCGACGACCTGTTCTGCGACATCGTCGATCGAAGTGAATGCACCACGGCGGCGATCCCGGCGCGCAATATCGATGGTGATGTTTCCAACAATCCGCCACAGGAAGAAACGCGGATGCGTGTGCTGCGCAATCGCGCTCAAGCCGCAATCGAGATAGCGCACGAACGCATCCTGCACCACATCGGCCGCGGTCTCGCGGTTCTTGACCCGGCGATAGGCAAACGCACTGAGTTCCGCATGATACTGGCGAAACAGCACATCAAGATCGACAGTCTGAGTTGGCAGGCTGGACGCGGCAATCGACATGACGGAACGCACGGGGTTGAAGGTTCGGCTTGCGCCGATCGGCGCCGCAACGAATTCCGCCCCGGCCCCTCACCAATAGTCGGTGCAGGCGCCAAGCAACACCGCGAAAACAGTGACTTAGAGAGATTTTAAAGTGAACGACAACTTTGCCGGGAATAAAGGCAGAGGCGCGGAGTGATACCGCGCCTCTGTTGAATTCATGCGACTGCGCGCGCAGCAAGTTTGTCGAGCACTGGCAACAACTCAGATGGATCGGGACGCTTGGTGTAGTCGGGATTGACCTCGGCATAGGCGATTACGCCATCAGCCCCGATCACGTAGCGAGCCGGAATCGGCAGCGTCCACGACGGGTCTGCGTTGAAGGTCGGCAGATCGTTCTTCAGACTCTTGTAAAGCTCGACGAGGTAATCCGGCAGCGCGAAGCGCAAGCCGAATGCATTACCGACTTGTCCGAGCGCGTCGCTGAGGATCGGGAATGTCAGCTTGTTCTGGCGTGTGGATTTGCGGCTGTTCGGCTGCGTCTGCGGCGAGATCGCGACAACGTTCGCGCCACGCGCCTGAATTTCCGGAAGCGCAGCCTGGATCGCTTCAAGCTCCATGTTGCAATACGGGCACCAGACACCGCGATAGAAAGTGACGACGAGCGGCCCGCGCGCCAGCAGTTCGGCGGAGCTGACCGGACGGCCATCGGGATCGCTGAGGGTGAACTGAGGAGCGATGTCGCCCGCCTTTTTGGCCCGTTCTGCCTGCCCCGACGCGATCAGTTCATCGGTGGCGCGATGCATCGTCTCGATCACGGTCGGCGGCACATTGTAGGGCGGCTTGCCTGCTTCGAAGTCGGCTCTGAAGGCGTCGAGGCGATCTTGGAGGCGGTTTTGCGGGGTCATTGTTTCTCTCCGTTTTTGGCTGCCGAAGTGGCTGGCCTGTGGGAGTGAAGGTGACTTATGCCCGAAGTGGTCGGTAGACAGCCATTCTGTATCTCATTTATACATCTGATGTATGAGTGACCGCCTGCAGGAACTGACCGCCTTCGTCCGAGCCGCGGAAACCGGGAGCTTCTCGCGGGTGGCACGGGAGTTCGGGGTGTCGCAGCCGTCGGTGTCGCGGATGGTGGCGGCGCTCGAGGCGCGGATCGGCGTGAAGCTGCTGTTGCGCACGACGCGTCAGGTCACACCGACTGATGCGGGCACGGCATTTCTGGAGCGTGCCCGTCAGGTGCTCGGCGATCTCGATGAAGCCGAGAACCTCGCGCGCGGGGTGGACAGCCTCAGCGGCCTCTTGCGCATCGCCCTGCCCGGTGCGTTCGGAACGCGCGAAGTCATTCCGCACCTGCCCGCGTTCCTCGCGGAGCATCCGAAGCTGAAGGTCGAACTGCAGATGTCGGATCGCACGGAGGATCTTGTCGCCGAAGGCGCCGACATGGGACTACGTCTCGGTGCTCTGACGGACTCGTCATTCGGCGCACGACTGATCGGCCGCGCCCCTCGCCTCGCAGTCGCCTCCCCCGCTTATCTAGCCGCACGCGGAACGCCGCAGACACTTTCTGATCTCTCCGCACATGATTGCCTCACCGGGCCCGGCCATTCGGGACGGCGCGGCTGGACCTTCAAACGATCCGGCACGGTGACATCGGTTACGGTGGAAGGTCCTGTGCAGGTGGCGTCAGCCGAAGGCTTGATTGCCTGCACGAAGGCGGGCCTTGGGATTGCGATCGTCTCGCGCTGGATGTGCAAGGCAGAACTGGAAGCCGGGATACTCGTGCCGGTGCTGACCGACTACGAACTCGAGACTGTTGATGTTCACGCGCTTTATCCGAGCGGCCGCCGCCCCTCGACGAAGGTGCGAGCGTTCTCCGATTATCTTGCGTCAAAGATTTCGGAGTGAGGCGGCGGCTCTCCCTCGGTTATTGAAACAGCTTCATGGCATTGACGAGCGTTTGCGCGACGCCCGCCAGCAATGGAATGCCGGCAATGCTCCACGCCAGCACGAGCTGCAGCGGACTTGTCTGAGACACTTCGGTGTTCTGCATGATTAATCCCTTATGTACCTGATGGATTGTTGCTGCGAGCAACCATTGCAGCGATCTCTTCCGCCGAATATCTCGGCTTGTTCGCTTCCATGGCTACCGACAAGCGATGCGCGGCCCAGGCGAGCACCAATTGCCAGAAGGACAAATGCGAATGCGGTGTGTTCTGCATCGTCATGATGGACCCCTATCCTCGCACGGGGACTGCTGCGGCAACCGGCGCGGTCGCGCCCGTGGTATCCGGCTCAACGTCCTTCATCATGTGGTGGCGCTTATCGACCGCCCTGATGCAGAAGTTCGCGATAAAGCCGATCACGAACAGCCCACCCATGATGTACATGGTGACATTATAAGCTTGGGCTTTCGGAACGCCGTGCGTCACATTGTACTCACGGATGTAATTAATCAGCACCGGCCCTGCGATACCGGCTGCCGACCACGCGGTTAGCAGGATACCGTGAATGGCGCCGACGTAACGCGTGCCGAACATATCCCGTAGGTAAGCAGGCACCGTGGAGAAACCGCCGCCGTACATGCTGACGATGACCAGGAAGCAGATCACGAACAACGCGATGTTGCCGTGACTTCCTGCGTAAGGCACGGTCGCATACATGATCAGGCCGAGCGTCATGTAGACGAAGTATGTGTTCTTGCGGCCGAGGTAGTCGGACAGCGACGCCCAGCTAAACCGTCCACCCATGTTGAACAGCGACATCAGGCCGACGAGACCAGCGGCGGCGACCGGCGTAATGTGACCCGGGAACATCTCCTGGCTCATGGCCGAGGCCTGCCCGAGCACGCCGATGCCCGCGGTGGTGTTGATGAACAACACGATCCAGATCAGCCAGAACTGCGGCGTCTTGATCGCGTCGTAAACATAGACATCGTGCATCGTGATCATCTTCTTCGTGCCGGCCGCGGTAGGCACAAAGCCTTCCGGCTTCCAGCCCGGCGCTGGCACCCGCACGATGAGCGCACCGAACATCATGAAGCAGAAGTAGACGCAGCCGAGCACGATGAAGGTCTGCAACACGCCGACATCGGTTGCCGATGCGAACTTGCTCATCAACCAGACTGACAACGGCGACGCGATCAGCGCGCCGCCGCCGAAGCCCATGATCGCCATGCCGGTTGCCATGCCCGGACGATCCGGAAACCATTTCATCAATGTCGAGACCGGCGAGATGTAGCCAATGCCGAGCGCGCAGCCGCCGACGACGCCATAACCCACATAGAGCAACCAGAGCGTATGCAGATGAATACCGAGCGCGGAAATCATGAAGCCGCTGGCCCAGCAGACACCCGCGGCGAACATTCCCTTGCGCGGACCGCCCTCCTCGACCCATCGTCCGAACACCGCTGACGAGAGACCTAGAAACAGCATCGCGATGGAGAAGATCCAGCCAAGCTCTGTCAGCTTCCAGTCGCCTGGAGCCGATTGTGACACGCCGATCAGCTTCGTCATCGGCAGGTTGAAGACACTGAACGCATAAGCCTGACCGATGCACAGGTGAACGCAAAGCGCTGCAGGTGGCACCATCCACCGGCTGTAACCCGGTTTCGCAATGGTGCGGGATCGATCAAGAAACGGAAGCCATGAGGTGGAGTAAGTCTCAGTGTGGTCAATGGCGGAAGCCATAGGTGCGTACCCTCTCTGATTGTGTTCTTAAGGTTTTCACGAACAGCACCGCTCCTCTCTCAAGCCGCAAAACTGCGGCGAGACATGAACCAACCATCCGCCTGCGCGTTGAGTGCCCCTTTTGGTGAGGTGACCGGCGACGACCGTTGCATCACGCGCGTCCCTTGGGGAGAAACAGTTGCTGAACCCCGCGCCTTCGCCGGCCACCCTGAATCAGAGGCTAGTCATGCGCTCGCTTTTGACAAACGAATAATCCTGCAGGTTGATATCGATGATATTGATATGAAGCCGCGGGTGGGATTCTGCAGACGCATCACGAAAGCAAACAAACAAAAAGACGCGCGATGGAAATCGCGCGCCTTTGGTCCTTAATTGAATTATCTGCTGATCAACGCGGAGCGATCGCGATCCGCGCCGTCATGTTGGGATGAAAGCGGCAGTAGTATTCGAAGTCACCCGCTTTCTTCAAAACGAGACTTGCGGTCTTCTTCGCCGGGATCATCACATCCCAATCGCCGCGGACCGTCGCCGTATGCGCGATCACATCTTTGTTCTCCCATTCCACGGTGTCGCCGACCTTCGCATTGATTCGTGCCGGTTCGTACCCGAGCTTTTCGATGACGACGCGAATGGTTTCGGCATGGACCGGGCATAGCGACAGCACGAAGATCGCGGCGAAAGCCACCGGCCAAATGCATCGCGGCATGCTGCCCCTCACTTCAGTTCAGAGGCAACATGCTCGGCATGCTTTTGGTGGCCCTCGAAGATCTTCAATCCGGTCTGCAGCAATTCCTTCAGCTCGGCATTAGTTGCGGATGGAATGAGCGTTTTTTCGAGCGCGTTGTTGACCATCTTGTGATAGGCAACTTCGTTGGCGACGTAGGCCTTGTCGTAAGCAGCTCCCGAAAGCTTTGACAATTCTGTCTGCTTTTCCGCGGCTTGCTTGGACAATGACTTGCTGGTGTCGTTATCTTCCGGTGTGACTTTCAGCTTATTCAAAAGGTCCATCGCCTGCTTGTTCACGGCCTCATGGTCACGCACCATGTCATTCGCGAATGCAACAACCGCCTTGTTTTTCGATTTCGAAAGCGCTTGCTTCGCAGCGGTAATGTCGATCACGTCGGCAGTGTAGGCGATGTGTGCGATCTGCGGATCGGTGAGCTTGGCCGCCTGCTGGGCGAACGCGCCTCCTGCGAGCAGCGATAAAGCGGCAACCGCCGCGCTTAGTCTTGCGAACATGACATCAATCCTTTCGTTCGGGCGCACAGTTGCGGCGCCGCGTTGGTGAGAACTCACCTCCATTGGATGGATGCCGCTGAAAAAGGTTTCTGAAAAAAGTACGCCCCGAACGCTTACCGCGAAGGATATCGACGGCGTGCTGCAATCGCACGGCACAGCCGCGCGCATCGAGCTTTGAGCTTTCTGCTCCCAAAGTCCTGTTAGTCCGAAAATCCAAGCCGCCGCATCACGGTCTCGGTCATGCGCTCGCAGCGTTTTCCGGCGAACGGAAAAGCATCCATCAGCACCGGGCCGATCTGCTTGTCGAGTTGCTCACGCACCAGCCGCCGCGCGCGATGCAGGCGCGTCTTCACGGTCTCCGGCCGCAGGCCGAGAACCTCTGCGGTCTCCTCCACGCTCAGGCCTTCGATGACACGTGCCGTGAAGACAATCCGATAAACATCCGGAAGATTGTCAGTTGCCTGTTCGACAAGTTGCAAAAGCTGGCGCTGCGCCATGGTTCGTTCCGGGTCATCGAGTTTCGCCGCAAGAGGAAATTGAATGATGTCAGCGGCCGCGCGCGGCTCTTCGAACGCCGCGAGGTCCACACTTGGACGCTGCGTTCGCAACCGTCCGAGCGCTTCGTTGATCACGATACGGGAAAGCCAGGTACTAAGGCTGGAGTCCCCGCGAAAGCTCTCAAGATGGGTGAAGGCCCGGATGTAAGCCTCCTGCACGGCGTCTTCCGCCTCAGGGTCATTTTTCAGGATGCTACGCGCCATGCGATAGAGCCGCTGATTGTACCTCTGAATGATCGTGCGGAAGGCATCGCCATCCCGCGCGATCGCGCGGTGCACCAGATCGGCATCCGGCGCTGACGCGGCCGGCGCCTGGGGGCGCTGCTGTCCGGTGGCTTGTGTCATCGCTGGTCCTCCTGTTGCCCGTTAGATGGCTGGGCGCCAAAAAGGTTCCCAAGAAAATCCGCTGGTGTCCCGGAGCCAAAGTTCGCCTGATCGAGGAGCCCGCACCGGAGGGACGCGTTGGAAAATGGGGTTAACATCTGAACCGCCACACCAGGTCGCATACCTTCGTCGGTTTTGACAATCGAATATGATCCGCTTTTGATATCGGGATATTCGATAATTCCGGGGGCGAACCATGGACACCGAGCTGGCGCGCACGTTTCTCACCGTGGTGGAATCGGGAAACTTCATCACCGCCGCCGAGCGGCTTCACGTCAGCCAGTCTACTGTCAGCACCCGTATCCATACCCTGGAGGAACAACTGGGGTGCATCCTGTTCGTGCGCAACAAGTCTGGTACCCATCTCACCTCCGCAGGCCGGCAATTTCAGCGCCACGCCTCCATCCTGGTCAGGACCGTCGAACAGGCACGCTACGATATCGGAATTCCAGAAGGTTTCAGCGGCACGCTCACCATCGGTGGGCGTATCGGCCTGTGGGAAGAATTCCTGGTGCACTGGCTCCCGCTGATGCAGGCGGCGAATCCGACAATCTCCATCCGCGCCGAAAGCGGGTTGGAGCCGGACATCATGCAAGCGTTGATCGAGGGCCGCATCGACATCGGCGTCATGTACACCCCGCAGAGCCGCCCGGGACTGAGGGTTGAGCAACTGTTCGAGGAGCGCCTCGTGATGGTTTCCACCAACGCGAGAATGAGCACACCCGAACCTCAGGCGGATTACGTCTATGTCGATTGGGGTCCCGAATTCTATGCGCGGCACAGCGCCTGTTTTCCAAATTTCGGCTCTCCGCCGCTCACAGCCAATATCGGCTGGCTCGGGCTACAACACATCCTGATGAATGGCGGCTCCGGCTACTTTCCGATGCGAATCGTGCGGCCCTATCTCGCCGCCAAGACATTGCATGTAGTCAAGAAAGCACCTGAGTTCTTCATGCCAGCCTATGTGGCCTATCCGCTGGACAGCGACCGCGACGTCTTCGCCAGCGCCATCGACATCATGCATAGCGTCGCGGCGTCAAAGACCGCAACCAAAGGTAAGCCCGCAGCCACAAAACGCATCCGCCGCGCTATGCGCTAGCGCAGAGACATCGGCTCGCGATCTATCGGATTTTTCGATAGATCACTTCAGCATTTATCGTTTGTCAGGCGTCGGGCCAGGACGCACTGTCGACTTCAGCTCTTTGAGACTAGTTGGATCATGCCATGACTGCCCCTTCGGCAATTGTCGATGCCCTGCTCGCCACGAAATCGGACGGAATTGTCGCGACCGACCGCGACGGCCTGATCACGTTCTGGAATCCCGGCGCTGCTCGTATTTTCGGCTACACGGCGAATGAAGCCATCGGACAGTCTCTCGACATCATCATTCCGGAAAATTTGCGGGCGCGGCACTGGGCCGGCTATCGCGAGGTGATGGCCACCGGCCATAGCCGCTATGGCGAGGGCGACACGCTGTCGGTGCCCGCCATGACCAAGTTCGGCAAACGCATCTCGGTCGATTTCACCGTCGCCATGCTGCATGATCCGCAGCAGAACCCGAATGGGATGGTGGCCTTGCTCCGCGACGTGACGCACCGCTTCGAGGAAATCCGCAGCCTGAAACGTAAGCTCGCTGAATCGGTTCGCTGCAATCTGTCGCCTTTCGGCTGAACAGCTTCAGAACTTACTTCAACAGCCGCAGCAAGGCCCGCCCGGCCTTGGTCTTGAATTCCTTCGCATCGATGGTGCCATCGTTATCAGGATTCGCGGCCTTAAAGCGCTGCTCGACCACCGCGAGATATTCATCTTTCGTTAACGTGCCATCGTTGTCGGGATCGGCAGCCGCCAACTCCTTAGCACTGAGGCGCCCCCTCAATTCACGTACATCGAGCGTGCCGTCCTTGTCCTTTTCCAAACGATCGAACACGGCGGATGCGGCGCGCTTGGCCTCCTCCAGATCGACGGTCCCGTCATTGTCTGTATCAAGCAGACGGATCGGATCCACCCGGCGTGACTTTGCGAGAACGGGAGTGACGACACCAACAAAACAAACGGTAATCAACATCTGAACAACAACGCGGCGCGATATCATGGGACGATGTCTCCGCTAAGGAGCGTTAATAATAGCGCGCCAACGCGGCAGGAACTGCCGGGTTCCCGCCGCCACTAGTGTAGTGTTCAGAAGTTCGTTGCGAGATATGCCGTACCATGAGGCGAACTTCGGATTCAGGACTCTAGGGCGTCATCGTCCTGGCGACCCGGAAGCCGAGCGTATCGAACTCAACAAGACGGTTTCGCCTGACGCGAAAAGCCGACCGAAGTTGCTCGCTCTCATTGCGCCAGGAGCCACCGCGGATCATGCGATAGTTTGGATCGCTGTCCTGAAGCCACGCCGACGCATCCGTCGGCGCACCGTCGTAAGTCTCATGCCAAGGATCTTCGACCCACTCCCAGACATTGCCAAGCATGTCATGCAGCCCGAATGCGTTCGGCTTAAATGATCCGGCAGGCGCTGTTTGCTGAAGCTTCCATTCACCGCCGCAGCCGTTGCAATTGGCATCACCCTTCGCGGCATCATCGCCCCAATAGTAAGCCGTGGTGGTGCCGGCGCGAGCGGCATACTCCCATTCGGCCTCTGTCAGCAGGCGATATTCCTTGCCGGTCACCTGCGAGAGCCAGACGACATATGCCTTGGCATCTTCCCAGCTCACGTTGATAACGGGCATCTTTCCACGCCCCCAGTGATCGGGGACCTGCGCGCACGCGAACGCAGCCCTACATGCATCCCAGTCATCGAATGTCACCTCAAACCTGGAGACGGCGAATGGCTTTGTGATGATCACCTCATGCTGCGGGCCTTCGCTGTCTGAGCGGTCCAGCTCATTATCCGGTGAGCCCATGAGAAATTTACCGGCAGGAATGACAACCATTTCCGGGCAACCCTTCGCACATTCCTTAAAATGCGAAGCCGGCTTCGCAGCCCTCGCCTTCTCTTCTTTGGCTGTGAGGATGCTCAGCTCCGATTTGCGAGGCTGCTTCACGGCGTTCTGCGCCGCGGCCTCGGTAGCCAGCCACCACAGGCCTGCGAAGCTCGACAGGACCACAGCGACACCGCCTTGCAACATCGCCACCTCCCGCCATCCAGGTTTCGGGTCAAGCGTGAAGCTTCACTATCGCAATGTAAAGGCCCTGATACATCCGATACACGTGGCCGTCAGGCGCAGCGTCTAAGCGCGCCGTCGCTTGAGGAGGAAATAGGCGCACAGCAGGATCGGAATGCCGAGCATGATCCACGACACGCCGTCCCACACGCCGTCGCCGACCAGCGCGGAGATCAGGCCGACGCTGCTGAGAATGCCGAGCACGAACGGGATCGCGAAGATCTCGCCGAGCGTCTGCCGCCGTGGCGGGTGAAGGCGCCTCCCCATCATGACATGTACACCGGACGTTCAGATGGCGTCGACGCACTGCTCACCACCGCGCGCTCGATGCTCACGCCGGACTGGCGCCGCCTCAGCCACAGATATAGTCCGGTGATCAGGACCGCGATGGTGATGATATCCAGGATCGCCCAGATGATCTTCAGCGGCATGCCGCCATAGTCACCGAAATGCAGCGGCTGCGACACCAGCAGCGTGGAGACATACCATGGCAACTCACGGCTGTCGGTCATCTGTCCCGTCTCGGCATCGATGAGTGCAGGCTTCAACAGCTTCGAGGTCAGCGGCGTATTACCCCGCATGAAGACTGCGTAATGGCTCTTACTTGAGAAGATGGTTCCGGGAAACGCCACGAACGCCGGCTTCATCGTGGGCTCGGCGCGCATCGCCACCTGCACCGCCGCGTCAATCGACGACGGATGCGCCGGTGGCGGCTTGCCCTTGTACTGCGCCGTCATTTCCGCAAGCTGGCCAAACTGCCAGATCTTGATGACGAGTTCGGCCCAGGTGTTAATCACACCTGTGAAGCCGACCACCAGCATCCACATCACCAGCATGATGCCTGAGAGATTGTGGATGTCGAGCCAGCGGACCACGCGCGGACGCTCGCTGCGATAGGTGCCGAACTTCAATTTACGCATCGACGGCGCGTAGACGACGATGCCTGAGATGATCGCGACACAGAACAGAATGCCCATCAGGCCGAGGAAGAGCTTTCCGGGAAGCCCCGCGAACATGTCGGTGTGCAACTTCAGCATGATGTAGGTGAAGCGGCCCGTCACATCCGGTGCATCAAGATAGCCGGCGGTATGCGCATCCACCCGCACGATGCGATTGGTGGATGGATCGACATCGATCGACTTACCGATGCTCACCATCAGCGAGTTGGGATCGTCGTCATCCCAGATCAGGAAGTGGGCAACGTGCCCCGGCTCTTTGGCAAGGCTGTTGGCGACAACCGAATCCAGATTGGCCAGCGGCGTCCCGTCAGGCACCACCGCCGCCTTGACTCCTTCATGCAGCAGATCGTCGATCTCATGATGGAAGATGAGCGGCAGGCCGGTGATGCACAGCATCAGCATGAATACCGTGCAGACGATGCTCGACCACTTGTGCACCCAGCCCCATTTGCGCAACGACCCGCTCGTCACACCACTCTCCTCGTTAGTTCCAGGCGTATCGCAACGTGCCGAGCACGGTGCGCGAGGTGCCCAGTCCGCAGTAAGGCAACCCTGTCAGACAGGACACCGTATAAAACTTGTCGAACAAGTTCGTCGCATTGATCTGCGCCTTCCAGCCCTTCAGGTCCGGCCGCCAATAGGCGAGATCGTAACTGATGCTGGCATCGAACAGCGTGTACGACGGAACGACGAAGGTATTGAGATCATCACCGTAACTATCACTCACGTAACGCACGCCGGCACCGATGCCGAGACCAGCGAGATTGCCGTCGAACCACGTGTACTTCGCCCAGAGCGATGCTTGATCGAGCGGCACGCCCTGCAAATATTTACCTGCTTTGCCGGGTACGGAGCTCTTTGTGACAATGGGATCAATCGTCGTAAAGCCGGCAACGATCTCCAGCTCACGGGTGATGTTGCCGCGCACCTCTAGCTCAAAGCCACGGGAACGAGCCGCGTCGGTCTGCACGGACGTTAGACCGAAAGTGGCAGGATCAGCAGTGAGGACGTCATTCTGATTGATCTCAAAAAGGGCTGCCGTGACCATGAGGTTCATGCCAACGGGCTGAAACTTGACGCCAATTTCCTTCCCGTCACCGGTCGTCGGCTTGAAGGGCTTGAGATCAGGACCACCACCTGTATTCGGAACGAATGACGTCGAATAGCTGATGTAAGGCGCAAGTCCGAAATCAAAGAGATAGCTCAAACCGACACGCCCCGTCTGCGCCGAATCCGAACGCTGATAAAGTCCAGGCGCAGGATATATCGCCCTTGCGTCAAGCTCGGTATTCACAAAATCCTGACGCCCCGTCAGCGAGAGCATCCAGCGATCAAGCTTGATCTGATCTTGAGCATAGATGCCGACTTGATCGATCTTATTGTCGCTGAGAATGAATGAGGGCAACGATGCAAATGGTGGGATCGGCGCACCGTAGACTGGATTGTAAGCGTTGATCGACGGGAACGCGCCACCGAAGATAACCGACCCCTGGTTTCGATAATCGACAGTGCCCGTCTGATGGAGATAGTCCGCTCCGACCAAAACCTTGTGCGTCAAGATACCCGTTCTGAAATCAGCTTGAAGCTGATTGTCGAGAGCAACGTTCTCCGCTTCCGCTTTCACGTAATTGTAGGACCGCGCGACCAGCTGCGTGGGATTGGCAGGATCCATGCCTTCCGGTCGCGTGCTCTGCAGATCGTTCGTGACCTTCGTATAACGCATATTCTGACGGAACTGGATGTTGTTGTCGAAACGATGCTCGAAGGTATAGCCAATCATCGACTGTTCGAGCTTATAGCCGTCGACTGAAGGCTCGCCCAGATAACGGCTATAAGGAACGTGGCCGTTCGGGTTCGGCAAGAACGCCACCTGTCCCGGCACATACTGCTGGTAACCCTTGTTATCGATCTTCTGATACTGCGAAAGAATCGTGAAGCTCGTATCCGTCGTAGGACGCCACGTAAAACTCGGTGCAATGAAAAGCTTATTGTCCTGCATAAAATCGGTTTGAGTATCGGCCAACCGTCCAAGCCCAACGATACGATAGAGAAACTCGCCATTCTTATCGATCGGTCCGCCGATATCGAACGCACCCTGCTTGTAATTGAAGTTGCCGAAGGTCGTTTCGAAATCGTAATGCGGCGTCACCGTGGGACGCTTGCTGACCATATTCAGCAAGCCGCCTGGATCTGACTGTCCATAGAGCCCGGACGACGGCCCCTTCAATACTTCGATCCGTTCGAGGCCGTATGGCTCGATCTTCGGAATGGCAAAGGTCGTGCTGTCTGTCGGAAGCCGAAGGCCATCGAGATAACGCGGCGCGTCGAAGCCGCGAATCTTCAGTCCGTCAAAGAATGCGTTCGCGCCATAGCCTTGCAAGGCCACGCCGGGCGTATAGCGCAACGCTTCCTGAACCGTCTGCGCACCCTGTTCCTCCACCTGATCCTGCGTCACGACAGAGATCGACTGTGGCGTCTCAAGGATGGGAGTGTCGGTTTTCGTGGCAGTGACGCTCTGGTGCGCGAGAACACCGTTGACCGGGCCGGTCCCGCTCTCGGTCGCGGGGTTCGGGACCTCACTTGTCTGCGTGGGCGCAGGCGCCGGAGCCGGCGCAACGCGCTGACGCGGACGGTTACGCGTGGAGGTGACGCGAACTTCCGGCAACTGCGTTCCCTGCTCCGGCGCTGCAGACTGGGCAAAGGCTGGCGACGCTTCGAGTCCGCCGCTGAAAATCACGATGCCAAGCGCGCCCTTGAACGTTGCGCGCAAAATCCTTCTCGAAGCCTTACGCCCCATCACAAAGTCCCCATCTCACTGCCCAGCGGCCTAAGGCCTTGAAAAAGCAGATTCAGAAATGGAGCGCCTTTGCGCTTGCGCAGAAAATCTTTGATCGAATGTCGAGGCTCTCGAAGGAAGCCGATTCAGCGCGGTTGTACGTCCTGCGAACGCCGCAGCATGATTTCACCGCAGGATGTTACCGCTGCGCACGAAATGCGCTCGGCGCAGCTCCGAAATACTTCCGGAAAGCAGTGGCGAAGTTGGCGGGGTTCGAATAGCCCGCCACATAGGCAGCTTCGGTGACCGACAGGTTCTGGTGCACCAATGCTTCGCGGGCCAATCCCAGCCGCTTGTTTCTTAAATAGTCATTGGCGCTGACGCCGTAGACCGCACGAAACTGAATGTTGAAGGTCCTTCGGCTCGATCCCGCACGGCGCGCCAGCTCTGCAATGCTCCACGGATAGCTGGGATCGGCGTCCATCAGCTCTTTCACCGATTGCAGACGCGCCCGCTTGTTGCCTGACGGCGGATCGATATCCGCGCGATGGCGCAGCGCGAACAATGAGCGCGCCAACAGTTCTGTTGCCTGCGCCTTGATCAGCAGTTGCCCCGCCTGCCCTTCGATCGTCGGCGACAGCATTTCCGCTGCGAGCGCCTGAACCCGTGGCGTCGCCGGCAGGGTCATGGACAACACCGGACGTTCGGTCGTTCGGAATAGCTCGGTGAATTCGCTCTCCAGCCCAAGCCGCTGAATCGACGGCAACGGGAATGCGACGCCCACCGCGCGCATGTGCGAGCCACCGGGCGCATCGCCATTGCATAGTGTCGGCTCGCGGACGGCCATCGCGAGCATCTGGTTATCGCTATAGGAATGTCTGTCGACGCCGTCGCTGGTGCCTCCCCGTCCGCTCCCTTCGAGCACGATGGAGAGAAACAGGCCGGGCTTCACGATGCCGTCGGAATGAACGTCGACAGGCAGGGAGAAGTCGCTGCGCTGGACCACGCAACCAGGCGGCTCCAACCAGAACGCGAGCTTCGAGTAGGTATCTTCGACCGGCTGGTCTTGGGCGTCGAGGACGCGGTAATTCTCAAATATCCGATCATAAACGTGAGTCATAAGGCACTATGGCGATCCACGCCTGAAGCCTCAATATATCGCGCGCGTCTTTAGAGAAATTCGAAAAACACACGCGCCTCCGATGCGCGCTTAAGGCCGATCGAGAATCATCCGCACCTTCTCCGCCAGAGCGTCGATACTGAACGGCTTCGGCAAGAGGTGTGTTCCGGCATCGAGAAGGCCGTTGTGGACGATCGCATTGCGCGTATAGCCCGTGGTGAACAGAATTTTCAGATCAGGCCTCATCCGGCGAAGAATATCCGCCATCTCGCGGCCGGACATCTCCGGCATCACCACATCGGTGAACAACAAATGGACCTTCTGTCCCTGCTCGAGCATGCGGATGGCCTCCGTCGGCCGGCTCGCCTCGATCACGGTGTAGCCGAGGTCGCGCAACGCTTCGACCGAAATCGCCCGTACCCGCTCCTCGTCTTCAACGACCATGATGATCTCGCTGTGGATGCCGCCGCAGATATCGTCTCGCGGCAAACTTGCGGCGTATTCATCGGCCGCCCCGAGATAGCGCGGCAGGTAGATCTTCACCGTGGTCCCGACCCCTGGCTCTGAATAAATCTTGACGTTACCGCCGGACTGCCGGACGAAGCCGTAGACTTGGCTGAGGCCAAGGCCCGTGCCTTTGCCGACGCCTTTGGTCGTGAAAAACGGATCGAACGCTTTCTCAATCACATCCGGCGTCATGCCGGCCCCTGTATCCGTCACAGCGATGAGCACGAACTGTCCCGCCGTGAGGCCATAGTCCTTCGCGTACCTCTCATCGATATAAGCATTCGTCGTTTCAATGGTGAGCTTTCCACCCTGAGGCATCGCATCGCGGGCATTCACGGAGAGATTCAGTAGCGTACTTTCGAGCTGCGCTGGATCGACCCTCACCTGCCACAAGCCAGCGGACAGCACCGCCTCGACGTTGATTGTCTCACCCAACGTTCGCGCGAGAAGATCGCTCATCCCCGCAACCATGCGGTTAACGTTCATCGTCTCCGGCGCGAGCGGCTGCTGACGCGAGAACGCAAGCAGCCGTTGCGTCAGGTTTGCGGATCTCTTTGCGCCGTCCATGGCGCTATCGATATATCGCTGGACATCCGTCTCTCCCCGATCCAGCTTGCGCTGAACGAGGTTCAGGCCGCCGATGGTCACCGCCAGCATATTATTAAAGTCGTGCGCGATGCCGCCGGTAAGCTGACCAACAGCTTCCATCTTCTGCGCCTGCCGAAGCTGTTCTTCGGTCTTCAGCCTCTCGGCAATCTCATCGCGGACGCGCTGCTCAAGCGTGGAATTCAGCGCCTGTAGCGCGGCTTCCGCCCGCCGCCGCTCTGCCAGCTCGCGTTCAGCGGCCTGAAACAGCCGCGCATTGTCGATGGCTGTCGCCGCATGGCCCGCGATGCCGAGAAGTGCCGTCTCGTGCTCAACCGCGAACTTTCCGGTTTCCGCGTGGCCGAAGAACAATCCGCCGTGGACTTCGCCCGACCGCGACACCACCGGCACGGCGAGATAGGAGCGCACGGGCAGATGGCCGTCCGGCATGCCCTTGTGCGGCGCGTTCTTTCCGTAACGCGGATCTTTCAGAATATCGTCGGAGCGTACAACGCCGGTCCCGAGAAACGTCTGCTCGAACACCGCCGTCGAGCGCGGCATCGGAAAGCTCGCGAAAGCCGAGCGAGGCGCGCCGGATAAGGCGTAGAGCATGTACCTCGCGCCATTCTCGTCGAGCACATTATAAAAGAAGGCACCGAACTGCGCGCCGGACAGCTCGACGCCGGCATCGGTGACGATCTGCACGATCTTGTCGAGATCCAGCTCCTTCGCCACCGCTGCGCCTGTGTCGTTCAGCAGCCGCAGATGACGCTCAGCCTTCTTTCGCGCGGTGATGTCGATTGCAGTGCCGACAAAGCGCGTGGCCTGTCCGTGTTCGAAGATCGCGTTGCCGGTCGCTGCGATCCAGCGCTCGACACCGTCATTGAGCCCGATCGCGCGATACTCGACGTCGTAAGGCTCACGCGAGGCCGTGGACAGTGCAGTCTTCACCGCCTCATGTATTCGGATGCGATCGCCCGGATGAACACTTGAAAGGAATATGTCGTAGGTGACCTCCGCATCGAGCGGTAAGCTGACCATAGCCTTGCAGCGCTCGTCCCAGTGCAGAACTTTTGTGACCGGATCGAAATCCCACGTACCGATCGATGCCGCTTCTGTTGCCAGATTCAGGCGATCTGCACTTTCCAGCGCCGCCTGCTGCGCGCGCACGCGCTGGATATGCGCCCAGGATCGTTCGGTGACTTCAGTCAGCAGTGCGCGTTCGTCCGCAGTCCACTTGCGCGGCACTTTGTCATGGATCGCCATCAGCGCAGTCAGGCGCCCCTCGATCACCAGAGGAATGCAGACCGTTGCCGCCAGGCCCAGGCGGAGAAAGCTCTCCGCCTCTTGAGGTATCAGTTCAACCGCGATGTTGTTGAGAATAAGCGGACGGCCGGCGCGCAAATTCTTCACCGCGAGCTGCCCGAAGGTGGAGAGGCTATAATAGCCGACGATGCTCGCCGAACCCCGCGCATTCCAGTCCCCGCGGATGGTGAAATGGTCCTGATCCGGCTCCATGTCGGCATAGGCGCAGACAGCGACTTTGAGGTATCGCCCCAGCATCCGCGTGGTCGTTTTCAGAATATCGTCCGCGTCGAGACTCTTGGCCGTTTCCTTTCCGAGGATATCGAGAAAGCGCAGCCGCGATTCATTCTCCCGAAGCGCATCTTCGAGCGTCTTGCGCCGCGCTTCCGCCAGCACGCGCTCCGTTGTCTCCACCACAATAGCGATGACACCACCCGGCCGCCCGCTCTCGTCGATGACGGGCGAGTAATCCAGGTTCATCCACGCCTGTTCGGGACGTCCCCGCCGAGACAGCACCAGCTCCTGATCCTTGTAGGACAATCTTCCTCCGGACAGGCCAACCTTCATGACGTTATCGTTGAAGTCGGCTACCTCCGGCCATCCCTCGCGGATCTTGCTGCCGAGCAGTTGCGGGTGCCTTTCTCCGGCAAAGACCGAATAGGCGTCGTTGTAGATCATGATGCCGTCTTCGCCCCACAACAGAACGATCGGCACCGGGGAGCAAAGGAGCATCCCCACTGTGGTTTTCAGGCTTTGCGGCCAGGATGCGGGAGGACCAAGCGAGGCTGACCAATCATGCGCCCCGATGAGGGCCGCCAGCTCACCATTACCGGTCAGGAAGTCGGTATTCCCGTCAAAATCAGCCAATTCCCATCGCCCCAATGCGCAAGCTTCTTATCTTCCTGAGGCCAAACGCGTAACTTTAGGAAATTGGCAGGCTGGCGATTGGTTCCCATGCGGCTGAAATAAAGCAGGATTCATCCACACAGGCTTGGGCTGAACGGCAGACCATCCCGGACAATACGGCGGTCAGCGCCCCACTTCGGATCAGACCTGGGCCCCCCAACAGCCTCCCGCCGCGCCTTCCAGGTTCCGACAATCCATGGTTCACTCACGGGAATGCGGGCAACAACCGCCGCATCACAGCGGTTGCTGCGGAGGGCCAATGAAAACGAGCGCTACCTCAGCCTGTAGCTGCCGCCTCGGCGGAGTGATGCGGGCATTGAAGCTGGGCGCACAGCCGCGCCCCGGAAAGCGGCGATTTCAGATCATCGCCGCATTGTTCCTCTTTCTGGCGTCATGCTTTTTATTCACCGCCATCATCGAGGACGACCCCCAACTGGAGTTCATCTCGCTCGTTGCGATCGGATGTCTCGCCGCGGTGACCTTTGCGATGTCAGTCCTCAGCGGGATCGTCGGTGTGTTCGGCTGCGACGACTGCGTATCGCGACTCTAGTGTCCCGATTCCGAAGGTCGCACAGGCTTGCGGCTTGTCCGGATGCGAACTTCGGAATCAAAGGAACAATCATGGATCTACGAGTGTCCTCTCGAATCCAAAGTCCGCTACGGAGCGCGCTGCACGATGAGGCGGACTTTGGATTCGGGACATTCGCGATCGTGATGCGGGCGTATAAGATCCCGACAATGGGTCTGGATGATTGGGACTTGTCCCTTTAAACCAGACTTATGATGCTTCTCTCGCTCATATCCGGCGGGCTTCGAACAGATTCAGACTTGGTCGGACATGATTGAACTTCGGCAATTCAGGCAATTCATCGCGGTCGCGGAAGAATTGAGTTTTCGTCGCGCCGCGGAACGGCTGAACATGGCGCAGCCGCCGCTCACGGCGACGATTCAAAGAATCGAGGACGAAGTCGGCACCACGCTGATCGAGCGAACCAACCGTATCACGCGGCTGACGGAAGCAGGCCAAGTGTTTCTGGAGGAAGCACGGCGAACCGTTCAGCAGGCGGAACGCGCGATGCTTGCCGCTCGCCACGCGGGAGCGGGTCTCACGGGCACGCTGAGAATTTCGTTCGTCGCCAGCGCCGCCCGCGAAATTCTTCCCGCCATCCTGCTGCGTTTCCGCGAACACCATCCGGAGGTGCGGCTTGAACTGCAGGAAGCCATGACCGGGCATCAGATCACGCTGCTGCAGAAGAACACCGTCGATCTTGGCTTCGTTATTCCCCCGCTGCAGAACGCGGACAAACTGAAATGGGAGGTCGTGGCCCGCAACCGTCTGGTCGCTGCGGTGCCTGAGGGCCATCCGCTCGCGCAGCAGGAAACCATCGCCCTCACCGACATGGCCAATGAGCCATGGATCTCGTTTTCCGAGCGGCAAGGCCCGGGATTGCACCGGATCATGCAGATGGCCTGCATGGCGGCCGGCTTCACGCCGAGGATCGGTCAGGAAGCGCCGCAGATGGACACCATCGCAAGCCTCGTTGCGGGAGGCATGGGTGTGGCGCTGCTGTCGCGCGCCCTCGTCAAAGGCGGAGGACGCCAGGGTGTCGCGTTTCGTGAACTGACGGGCGTTGGAACGCCCGTCGAGTTCGAGTTGGCAATCGCCTACAACGAGACGTCACCCGTCATCGAGGCTTTCGTTGCGGCGACACGGATGCAGTCCAAGCTGATAGCTCCCTAAGCGGTCTTGTTTTTCTTTCGTGCGACCGCCGCTAGTGGAGTGGATTTGACATTCGCTGCCTACCCTGCGGCTGGTCTCACATCGGCAATTGCGAGACCTAAGCCACACTAGCATTTTGATTTTGCTAGTGTCCTTTCGTCTCCGAATAACCGTGCGAGCGCGCCGCAAATGGGTCGGTTATTCGGAGACGGGACACTAGAAACTTAGATTTGCTAGTGGTCCTTTGATTCTAACATTCGCAGGAGGTGCCTACTGAGACGGGATGCGAATGTTAGAATCGGACCACTAGAAGCGGCGGCAACACCATTCTCAACTGGATGCGCTGCGCAAATATTACGGCTATTCCGGTGGAATATCCGCTTTCTTGACAACGTCGCCCCACCGCTCAATCTCGTTGTCTACAAAGGCGCGAAACTCATCCCCATAGAGGTCGCCAGGCTCGACGCCCATCTCGGCGAACCTGCGCTTGGTCTCCGCAGACTCGTTAACTTCCTTCATCGCCGCGACAAGCTTCTTGTAAATCGGCGAATTGTTGGCCTGCGGCATGTAAATGCCGAACCAGGCCTGGACGTTGAATCCCTTCACCCCGGACTCATCAAGTGTCGGAACATCGGGGAGCAAAGGCGAGCGCTTCAAACTGGTCAATGCGAGAACACGCACCAATCCACCCTTGGACGCATTCACGACCGTCGGCAGCGAATCGAAGATCATTGGAATATGACCACCGATCAGATCGTTCATGGCCGGCCCATTACCCTTGTAGGGGATATGAACGATATTGACGCCCGTCATCTGCTTGAACAATTCACCCGACAGGTGGTTTGAGCTGCCCGTTCCGGCCGAGCCAAACGAGTACTTCCCCGGGTTCTTCTTCACAATCTCGATGAACTCAGAGATGTTCTTTGCGGGGAAGTTATTCGTGACCAGAATGGCATTGGGCGCCGCCGCGACAAGTGCGATCGGCGACAAATCCTTTTTCGTATCATAAGGAATGCTCTTGTAGAGACTTGGAGTGATAACGTGGTGCGTCGCCGTCAAGAGCAGCACCGTGCCATCGGCAGGAGACCGAACGACCTGCTCAGTTCCGATGATGCCGGACGCGCCCGGCTTGTTCTCGATATACGCCGTAATGCCGAGTTTTTCGCCAAGGACCTTCCCCACCACGCGCGCAAGCACGTCTGTTGGACCGCCGGCGGAGAAAGGCACGATAATGCGGATCGCATTACCGGGAATCTCCGCCCCCGAGCTCCGCGCTTCTCCCGAAGCAAAGAGCATAATCGCCATGATCGTCATCAGAATGATGCGCATTTGTTTCCCCTTTGGATTACCTTTTATTTTTTTAAGCGATGGCGCCGTGCCACTATTCCGTCGATCTGAGCTTCTTCACCGGCGTCGGATCGAGGTTGAACAGCCGTGCCGCGTTGAGACCGAGAATGTTGCGCTTGGCCTGTTCATCAAGGAACGGCAGATCGCAGATTTCCTGCGGTAGATCGAAATCGAAATGCGGCCAGTCCGACGAGAACATCAATTGCGTCTCGGCCTTGATCATCTCGAACGTGTTCTGCAGCGCCTTCGGATGCGTCGTCTCCATCGGCTGCGTCGTGTAGAAGCAGTTGGTGTTCATGTATTCGCTCGGCATACGCTTGAGCTGCGGCGCTTCCGATGGACGCATCAGATACTGATCATCGAGCCGCTGCATCAGGAACGGCACCCAGGCCAATCCACTTTCAACCCACATGGTCTTGAGCTTCGGGAATCGTTCCGGAATGCCGTTCAAAATCCAATTCGTCATGTGCACCATGTTGCACCACGCGAAGCCGAGCGCGTGCATGCCGAGGAACCGGTTGACGGTTGCGAGCGACGGATCCTGCCAGTGATAGCCGGCATGGAATGCCAATGGCTTGCCACGCTCCTCGATCATCGAATAGAGGCGCATATAGTCGTTATGATGCACCGGCTTGTAACGCGTACTGGTGACACAGAAGCCGATCACGCCTTTATTGTCGCCGAACTCCTCCACCGCGCGTTCCGCTTCCTGCGGCGTATTGAACGGCAGATAGATCAGCGTCTTGATGCGATCGTCGCCAGAGAGAATCCGCTCGTACATCCAGCGGTTATAGGCGCGACCGAGCCACACCTCCATCTCCGGCTGCGGATGCATGCCAAGGAACAGCATCGGCGTCGGAAACACCACCATGTTATCGACGCCGAGCGAATCCATTGCACGGCGGGTCAACACCACGTCGCGATGCACATCGGTCTCCTCGACCTTCTCGCGCTGGTCGTCCTGGTGCGGAATGCGCCCGCCCACCGACTGATAACGCAAACCAAGATCACCATTAAGGCCGTAAGGCGGCGCGCCGATGCGCTCCATCTGGTACCGCATGGCGTTGTCGCGGATCACCGGGTCCTCGATGTAGGTGACGACTTCCTTCCACGACACTGACTCGACGTGGTGCGCATCGATATCGACGATGAACCAGTCCTCGAGGCCGCGCTTGATCGCATTCTTCTTGGCGAGCGCCAGAACGTCGCGCGTGTCGGTGTAGACATCGATCTGCTGTGTCGGCGAAAACTGCGGAGTGACTTTGTTATGGATGTTCACGATTTTGCTCCGGGATAATACGTGTCCTCGTCGGGCCGGCGGCGATACCACAGCGCCAGCTCCATCGGGCTGAGATGCAGCGCCCGCAGCATCTCCGAGACCGCGGACAGAAGTTCGGTCGGTGTCATCTCGCTGTCGCGCTCGCCTGCGATCGGCGGGAATGTCCGCTCCTCGCCGTCGGACTTCGCGACATAGAGCCTGATGGCCGCGGTGAGAATCTGCGCGACCGCTTCATCTGACACGCGATAAGCCTCATTGCCCTCCACCAGCTCGCGCGACGTGCGCAGGAGCTCCGGCGCCATGGTGTCGATCCAGCTATAGGGATCGTTCTTGCGATCGTCAGACCCGTACATAGACGTCTCCATCCCTGATCGAGAGTTCTGCTTTTCGCAGGCGAATGCGCGGATTGCCCTGATGAGCGCCAGTCTTGATGCTGTATTCGTAGCCGTGCCACGGACAGACGATATTCGTTTCGGATTCGTCGTAAGCCTGGGCGCGCACAGTGCGGTCTTCCGCGACCGGCTCCAGAACCCGTTTCATGATGCGGCCTTGACAAATGGGGCCGGCACGATGAGCGCAACGGTTATGCCAGGCGTAAAATTCACCATCGAGCCGGAAAACCCCGACCTCGAATTCGCCGCAGACCACGACTTTGCGGTCCCCGTCCGCGTAATCCGACACTTTCCCGGCATTGTATTCAGTCATGCTTCCATCCCTGTCCTGCATCACCCGGTGCGAACCGGCTGAAACAATTTGAATTAGAAGCATTCTCAATAGCGGGGCTGAGCAGCAATATCGCTTTCCGGAACGAGCGATACGTTGTGCGTATGGTGCGTTGCAGTGACTATTTCACCCACTCAACTAGCACCGATTCAAATTTGAGTCGTTTTGCGCCCTCTTCGCTCACCGCGAATTAAGCAAGAGTTCTCCCGCCTGTTGGCAACAATTTTTCAACCATTGGAGATCGCGCAGCGCCCTGCCATCAAACACACCTCGGGCAACTTAAACGCGATCGCATTGTCCCGGGTCGGCAGGGGGACCGATGTTCTGGTGGAATCTCGCATTCATAGCGATCGCAGGGTATGCGACGCTCACGATCGGCATCGACCGCGGCTCTGCGCGTATCGAAAGCGATAACGAAAAAGCCCGGCGACCATGAGGCGCCGGGGCTTTAATTCAATCTCGAATGGTTGGAGGCCCAGCCTGGACTTGAACCAGGATCTGAAGCGTTTGCGACGCTCCCGCGTAGACATTCCGCCACCGGGCCAATGCGAATGTTGTGCACGAGATTATTCCCGAAAGCAAAGACACGTTCCGATTTTGGTTAAGGGGACCCGAAGCTCGACAAAGAAAGTGGACATTTGCAGAGCGCCTCACCACGATGCAACGATGCCGGATGTAGAGCCGTGCATGCGTTTGGTCCGCCGGCATCACTCGACACGAAATTTGCGCAACTCATTCAACCTCGGTTGCTGTCCGGGCGCCAAAGGACAGGAGCCGACACCATGGATTTTTCGGGACTAACGCCCGTTATTGTGGTGCTGTGGATTTTTGTCGTCATCTCCATCCTAGGGCAAATTGCATTTGCGCCCGCGATCGACGGCCACCTGCCCGTGCGGAATATCTGGCTGATCATCTGGCACTGGATCAGCGGCGGATGCTGGATGACAATTGTTACCATCGCCACGCAGGCCTATTCGCAAAAAGTCCTGTCGGCTCATTGGACGATCATCACGATTGTCATGACCTTCGTCGTCGTGTTCGGCCTGCAATGGTGGATCAATCGGCGATATCCGAAGATCGAGGCACCCGAAAGCTGAGCTCGCTTATTCGGCTTGAGCCTACGGACCTCGCGACCTTGCATATCGCGCGCGCCGGGTCTATGTGAGAGCCACAACACCAACAGGATGTGTGCAGCAATGGATTTCAACCCGACCGCAATGCCAGTTCGCTTTGCCACCGGGGAAATCCATGTCCGTATCTGCCTCCATCACGCTGTCTCATCTTGCCTGGTCCGCGCCTGACGGCCGGCAACTCTATTCCGATCTTTCTTTAAGCTTCAACGCCGAGCGCGCCGGCCTCGTCGGCCGCAATGGCGTGGGCAAGACCACGCTGTTGAAGCTGATCGAGGGCGAAGTGCGCCCTCACGCAGGTGCGGTCAGCGTCAATGGGACGCTCGGCGTGCTGCGCCAAAGTGTGCAGATCGCGCGTGAAGAGACCATCGCCGACCTCTTCGGCGTTCGCGAGCGGCTTGCCGTGCTTCGCCGCGCCGAAGTTGGCGGAGCCAGCAATGACGAGCTTGCCGATGCCGACTGGACCCTGGAGTCGCGCATTGCGAATGCGCTCGCCGACGCCGGTCTCGATGCAGAACCTGAGACACGTCTCGCGACGTTGTCGGGCGGACAGCGCACGCGCGCCAGCCTCGCGGCATTGACCTTCGCCGAGCCTGACTTTCTGCTGCTGGACGAGCCGACTAACAATCTCGACGGCGACGGCCGCGCGGCGGTGATCGCTCTGCTCGCAAAGTGGCGAGCGGGCGCGATTGTCGTGAGCCATGATCGCGAGCTGCTTGAAACCATGGATGCCATCGTTGAACTGACATCGCTCGGCGCGACACGCTATGGCGGCAACTGGGGTCTCTATCGCGAACAGAAGGCACTGGAGCTTGCCGCCGCACGGTATGATCTGGCCGACGCCGAAAAGCGCGTTGCCGAGGTGGCGCGCAGCGCGCAGACAACAGCCGAACGCAAGGCGCGCAAGGACAGCGCGGGAAAGAAGCAAAGCCGCAAGGGCGGGACGCCGCGCATCGTGCTCGGCAGCATGCAGGATCGCAGCGAAGCGAGCAGCGGCGACAATGCACGCCTTGCGGAACGGCGGCAGGCACAGGCGCTCGAAGATGCAGCAAGCGCGCGCGAGCGCATCGAAATTTTGCAGCCGCTCACCATTGTGGTGCCGCCTACCCGCCTGCCCTCAACTAAGACGGTGCTGACGATTGACAGATTAAGCGCGGGCTACAATTCGGAGTTTCCAATCATCCGCGACCTCTCGTTCGCCATCAGCGGGCCCGAGCGGGTCGCGGTGACCGGGCCGAACGGCACGGGCAAAACAACGCTACTCGCAGTCATCACTGGGCAACTCGAGCCGTTCGCGGGCACGGTCCAGGTGATGACAAAGTTCGCCAGGCTCGACCAGCGCGTCAGCCTGCTCGATCCGGCGCTGTCGATCCGTGACAACTTCAAGCGGATCAATCCGGAGGCGGATGAAAACGCCTGTCGCGCCGCGCTTGCGCGCTTCATGTTTCGCGCCGATGCGGCACTGCAGATCGTTGCGACACTCAGCGGTGGCCAGATGCTGCGCGCGGGCCTTGCCTGCGTGCTGGGCGGATCAACGCCACCGCCTCTGCTGATCCTCGACGAGCCGACCAATCATCTGGACATCGACGCCATCGAGGCCGTGGAAGCAGGGCTGCGCGCCTATGACGGCGCCCTGCTCGTCGTCAGCCATGACAGCACCTTCCTTGACGCAATCGGCATCACGCGCCGTCTGGAATTGTCGCGCTTGCAAATCTAGCGGCGGATGAGAACCACTCCACCGATCAGGAGCGCCACGCCGAGCACACGCGGCAGATCGACGGACCGTTGCGCGAGACCCAACACGCCGAAATGGTCGAACGCGACGGAAGCGACAAGCTGGCCCGTGATCAGCAGCGCGAAGAAGGTCGCGGCCCCTAACTTCGGCACCAGCACCACCGCGAGGCCGATGAAGATCGCGCCGAACAGGCCGCCGCTCCATGCCCACCAGGGCACGCGTGCCGCGACGCTCGCTGATGGAATGGGATCGCGCAGCGCGATGGCCAGCACGATCATGCACAACACGCCGACGAAGTAGCTCATGAAGCCGGACCACGCAGCCGACTTCAGAAGCGTGCTCAGATTGGCGTTCAGAGCCTGCTGAAGAACGATGCTCGCGCCTGACGCGACCGCGAGCATCATCAGCATCAACGAGTTGGACATGGGCTTTCCTTGGGCATTCCTGGCCTGTCGCTGCACAGATTATAAAAAGAGAGGGCCCGTGGCTCGCGGAACCCGTCCCCTTCGCTATGCCCTAAGGTTACCCCTGTCGAAGACTTTCCGTGAGTTTTCCAACGCTTGCTGAAAAGTCCTGCAATGGCTCTCGGGACCGCACCGCAAGAACAAACAGTGAAATCAGATTCAGAATGGAACCCGGCGCCCCCCAGTGGACTTGAATCAAGTTGTGCAGCGTAGGAGTAACCGATGGCCCCGCGAGCCAATTGGAAGGGTTTTCTGCGTCTATCCTTGGTGACCTGCCCCGTGGCGCTTTATCCAGCCACCTCGGACTCCGAGAAGATCAGCTTCAACCAGATCAACAAGAACACCGGCCATCGCATTAAATACATGAAGGTGGACGCGGAAACCGGCGACGAAGTCGGCAGCGACGACATCATCAAGGGCTACAAGGTCGACACCGATACCTATGTGCAGGTGACGAAAGAAGAGCTCGACAACATCGCGCTGGAGTCCACCCGCACCATCGACATCGACGAGTTCGTGCCCAAGGCCGAGATCGACACGCGCTATTTGATCCGCCCTTACTATCTCGTGCCGGACGGCAAGATCGGCCACGACGCCTTCGGCGTGATCCGCGAGACGATCCGGAAGATGGACATGGTGGCGCTCGGCCGCGTGGTGCTCACCAACCGCGAACACATCATCGCACTCGAGCCGCTCGGCAAGGGCCTGATGGGCAACCTGCTGCGCTATCCTTACGAGGTGCGCGACGAGAAGGAATATTTCGACGACATCCAGGACGTGAAGATCACCAAGGATATGCTTGATCTCGCGCAGCATATCGTCGAGGGAAAATCCGGCGAGTTCGAGCCGGAGAAGTTCGAGGACCACTACGAGACCGCGCTGATCGAATTGATTAACAAGAAGAAGAACGGTCAGCGCATCGAGGCGCCGGCGAAGTCGCGCACCGCCGGCAACGTGGTCGATCTCATGGACGCGCTGCGCAAGAGCCTTGCCGGCGGCAGAGCCCCCGCCCCTGCGAAATCCACCGCATCCGGCGCCAAGCCGAAGCGCGCCAAGAAGCGCGCGGAAGGCCAGCGCGAGATGCTGTTGCCGATCGCGGGCAAAGGCGGCGAGCGCAAGAAAGCAGAGAAGCAGGCAGAGAAGCCGCAACGCTCCACCTCGCGCGGCAGGAAGGCAAGCTGATGGGCATCGACCGCTGGAAGCAGGAGCATCGCAACTGGCGCCCCAGCGGCGCGAGGCACGTGGTCCGCGAGACGGAGCCGGACGAGCCCTCGCCCCCTGCGCTCTCTGTGGCGCCGCGTGAAAAGCCACCAAGTGCAAAGCCGCGTGCCGCGAAGAAGCAAGCAGCCTCTTCTTCCGGCAGCTCTTCCGGCAGCGGCAATCGCTCTTCTGACGACGTCCAACCCAAGCGAAGCAAGCGTTGACGTTATCGCTATGTTAGTTCAGCCGGCTCCGATTGAACCTCTCTCCTGCGGCACCGCTCCTCCAAATTTTACTTGGGAAGACTTCAATTCAAAGAGTCGGACAATCTCTTTGCATGACTCGCAAACGAAGGTACGTGTCTCGATCTGTCGCATCGGGAGAGTACAGGCGGGGCATTTCATGCGCCGCTAACGTGCAAGAGGTCGCTTCGTTCCGCGACCGGCATGGAAGAACTAAAAATAGGGAAGAAGGCTCTTTGCGGGGCCCATCACGATCCTTCATCATTTTGATGTGGGACTAGCAGGCAAGCCTCGTGAGGTTCCGGTGGCTCTTGCAATGCTGCATGCACTCCCCAGCTTACATAGATGAAGCAATCAGACGCTTACCGCGAAAACTCCAACAATTGCCGCAGGCTCGCCGAAGACGCATTGGATGAACCGCAGCGTAAACGCTACCAGCGCATGGCGGAAGCATGGCAAGCTCTTGCCGAAGAGCAGGACTGGCTCGACGGCGTGTCGTCTGAACCATCTGAAAAACAATCATCGCCGAGCTGAACGTGCCGCGAAGCGCACGCATGATATGATGGTCGCGCGCTTGTGGCGCGTTCGGCAAGTATCAGAATTTGAGGATCTCGACTTGTCTGACCAACTCACCCTCTTTGCAGCGTCGTCGCCTATGCCCGAAGGCCTGCACTACACCGAGGATTTCATTTCGCCCGCCATCGAGCAGGAGCTGATCGCGCATGTCGCAGCACTGCCGCTGCAGCCGTTTCAGTTCGGGATCTATGAAGGCAAGCGCCGCGTGGCGTCGTTCGGCTTTCGCTACGACTACACGCTGCGGCGGCTTCAAAATGCGGAACAAATCCCGCCCTGGCTGTTTCCTCTCGTCGCGCAGATTGAAGAATACGGTGGCGAATGCACGCGGATCGCACAGGTGCTCTGCACGGAGTACGATACCGGCGTCGGCATCGGCTGGCATCGCGACAAGCCGCAATTCGACAGGATCTTCGGGCTGTCGCTGGGCTCGTCCTGCAAATTCCGTTTCCGTAAACCGAATGGCAGTAAGTGGCAGCGCTTCACGCTCGATGCGGCGCCGCGCTCGCTTTACATGATGTCCGGCGAGTCACGTCGGGTGTGGGAGCACAGCATTCCCGGCGTCGAAGCACCGCGCTATTCGATCACCTTCCGCACCATGGCTGAGAACTCCTGACTCAAGGTTCAAAGCTCTCTGATATAATCCAGAGACGCACAGGCAGCGCCGATCTTCCCCTCCATAGCGGGCGTGTCCCGGCGTGGCTCGGCACGCGTATGGCCTCGCTTGGCGCGATCATCACCTAGTGTCCCGAATCCAAAGTTCGCCTCATCGTGCAGTGCGTTCCGTAAGAACTTTGGATTCGAAAGGACACTAGTAAA
This sequence comes from Nitrobacteraceae bacterium AZCC 1564, assembly GCA_036924835.1. Taxonomy (NCBI): domain Bacteria; kingdom Pseudomonadati; phylum Pseudomonadota; class Alphaproteobacteria; order Hyphomicrobiales; family Nitrobacteraceae; species Nitrobacteraceae bacterium AZCC 1564. The sequence goes on along the minus strand of JBAGRR010000001.1, from coordinate 5,556,453 downwards.
TTTATGATTCTAGTGTGGTTCAGGTTCAGAAGTTCGCCGGAAGGACTCGCAGGAAAAATCGGGCGAACTTCTGAACCACCACACTAGCGATCGTGCATCACTACGGCCGCGATGAATTCCTGCAGCGCCTGTCGCATCCATTCTGGTTTCAGTCGTTCGGCGCCGTGATGGGAATGGACTGGCATTCGTCCGGCATCACCACCAGCGTAATCGGCGCCTTGAAACGCGGTCTTGCCCCGCTGCAGGGTGAACTCGGCATCCACGTCTGCGGCGGGCGCGGTCAACATTCACGAAAGACGCCCGCCGAACTTCAGGCGCTGGGTGATCGCATCGGCTTCGACGGAGCCAAGCTCACCCGCGCCAGCCGCTTGGTGGCAAAGGTCGACAGCGCGGCGGTGCAGGACGGCTTCGATCTTATCTGCACGGGTTCTTCGTCACCGATGACGGCAAGTGGACCGTGGTGCAGCAGGGCATGAACGAAGACAAACGACAGGCGCGCCGCTACCACTGGCATTCTGAAAGCCTGAAGAGTTTCGTCGACGAGCCACACAGCGCCATCGATGGCCCAGCTCAAGGCGAGATCGTCAATCTCACCGATCATCGCGCGGAAACCTCGCGCGCCGCTCAGCTCGACCTTCTTGCCGAACTGGGCCCCGACCGCATTCTGGCTGAGTACGAGGCGCTGAACAGCGAGCAGCCGAAGCAAGCTCTGCTTCCCCCACCTCATCATGCCGGCGCACCATGACGTCCGTTCGAAGGATGTCTTCGTCCGCCGTCTGCACGGGACGCTGGCCGCAGCAGTCGAGCGCGGACCTATGGACTTTCCCGATCTGCTGCTGACACCGGGCGTTGGCGCGCGAACCGTGCGCTCGCTCGCGATGGTGGCCGAGGTGGTCCACGGCGCGCCCTACCGCTTTGCCGATCCGGCGCGGTTTTCTCTGGCCCATGGCGGCAAGGACCGTCATCCCTACCCGGTCCCGCTCAAGGTCTATGACGAGACCATCCTCGTCATGAAGTCCGCGGTACAGAACGCAAAGCTCGGGCGCGACGAGGAAATGCAGGCCTTGAAGCGCCTCGACGATCAGGCCCGGCACTTGGAGCGCACCGCGCGGGGACCGTCCTTCGAGGCCTTCGTTGCAACCGGACGTGCAGCATCACCCGCCCTCGACGGACGATCGGTATTTGGCTGGGAAGCGGATCTCGCCGGCCGCAAGTGGTCGGGGGCGTGACGGTCGGGAACGAAACAACGGCGGCTCCTTTGAATCCGCTTAGTATGGAGCTACGTCTGTATGGAGTTACGTTATGAGTGCCCCGTCGATTGTCCCCTCCGAGACCTTCTATATTGTCCGGGATCAGGCTTCCGACGGCGACGTGCTTCGCGAAATAGAAGTGAGACGCTCCCATTTCGATGACGTGCTAAGCGACATGGTCGCGGCGCGCTACCGCAAGCCGGTTGCCGTCTATGCATTCAACCCGGAAGAAGGCTGGTCGCGCGACGTCTCGGAGAAATTTGCGCGGGAATTGCAAAGCCTGATTGATGTCACGCAAAACGAGCTAAACGTCTCGGTCGATGAGTTCATGCGACGCCACGCATGGCACGGGCAGCAGCTACGCCTTCGCCTTTGAGCAATCGCAAAATTCCACCGCGATCAGGATGATTCCAGCTCGATACGGGATGACGGATTGGGGCGGGACAAGCCGCGCGCGAGAATCTGCATGTCTTCAGACCGGCCGCTTGCGATCAGCCGCGCAAATTCTTCAGTCGTAAATGGCAGATCGTCATCGGAGACCGGGCGCTGTCTCCTGCGAAAGAAAGTCCTGAACCACCGAGCCAGTCGCTTCATCTGAAGGCACCCCACTTGATGCTCTTCAACGTCGGCCAAGTCTAAGCGTTCCTTGGCGCGCGCTGCAAGCATTGCCTTTGTGCTAGTGTCCCGCACACGCATGCACGCGACAGCCGAAGCATTAGCACCGGCAACAATGGCGATGTCACGACCAACCAAACACTGCCGCGGATTTGCGGCAGCGCAAACGTTGAACGGAACTAGTGTCCCGAATCCGAAATTCGCCTCATACTGCGGCGCACTCTGTCGCGAATATTTGCTAGCGGTCGTTTGATTTAACATTCGCAGGAGGTGCCTGCTGAAACGGGGTGTGAATGTTAGAATCGGACCACTAGAGAGGAGCTTTTACGTGTGGACTTCGTGCCGCAACTGCGTCGCAGCGTCATAGACGCGGATCTGCAGCGTCGGAAAGCGGCGTTTCAGCTCGATTGCGCCCCGTTCGGCGCCTTCCTTGGTACTGAATTCGGTCTTGATGCGACCATCGATCTCGAGCGCATACCCGGTCTTCGGGAGATCAGGGGAATGAAGAACCATGTCGTAAGTCCAGCAACGTCGTGTGATGACTTTGGTTACGGTGAGTCCGCCCGTGCAGACAAGCGCATTGAAAGGTGGACAAGCCGCCGCTTGTTTCTCAAACGGCGTCGATTCGCGTTTGTGACTCTTGACAATGTACACGCGAAGCAAGACAGGCTGATGATTACCTAGTGTGGTGGTTCAGAAGTTCGCTAAGGGGAGCGTCGCATTATGAGGCGAACTTCGGATTCGAGACACTCGTCTGGCGTCTCGCAATTGCCGACCACCCTTGCGGCTCGTGCTTATCGGCAATTGCAAGACAGAAGCCACACTAGCAATTTGATTTTCCTAGTGTCCTGTCGTCTCCGAATAACCGTGCGAGCGCGCCGCAAATGGGTCGGTTATTCGGAGACGGGACACTAGGGTGCAGCGCATCAATCGCGCCGAGGAACGCGATCCGGACACACATCCCAGAAGCCGCGGGTGCGCGAACGGTTGGTGTAGTACCAGCAATAGCCCGGCGCAGGCTGCTGCCCGGCCACCATCGGGTTGGTTTTAGAGGCCGGGAGAACGCCGCGCGCCACGCCAGAGGCGATGGCGCTGCGCGGTCCGAAGCCATAGCCGCCGGGTATCGCGCCCGTTCCGGCAAAACCCGGCTGGAATCCCGGGCGGATGCCGGTCTGCATGCCAGGGCGAATGCCCGAGTTCACGCCGCTTCTCTCGCCGCTCATCTGGACTTGCTGCACATGATGAGGTGCCAGGGACGGGCTTTCCGGTATGCCCAGCATTGCAAGAGCCGGACTCATGATGAAGCCGCTCAAAACGAGAGCTGGTGCAATGCGCTTCATGGCTTCGTCCTTACGGCAACATCTGCGTGGATGGCAGGACACGCCATCCGTCAGTCGTCCGGCCTTTCGTGCGTGATCGCCCCGGTCTTGGGATCGGCATGGAAATCCATCTTCTTGCCGTTCTTGATGCCCTCGCCTTCCCATCGGCCGTCGTCGGCCTCGATCTTCGTCACCTGGGAATATCCCGCCTGCAGGATCTTCTCGATTACCTTTTCAGCCGGCATCCAGTCCGGTCCCGGCTGGTCTGCACGCGCCACAGTCGCTGTGGCCAGCGAAGCAAGGATGAGAGCAGCAACCCTTATCATGGCGTCTTTCCTCCCGCGGGGCTTTGATCGAACGCAACTGGCCCAACGCCCCGTGGGCGGCAAGCGTTCCTCACCCACGCCTCGCATGGTGTTGCATTCCGCGGGGCATTCCGCCGCAGGATAGGGGGACAGCACCCTGCCGGCGAGCCCACGAGACTTACTTCGCAGTTTCGCGGACAATGTCTTGCGCCGGAATAACGGTCGCGGAGAAAAAAAAGCCGCGCCCCGGTACGGCCCCGGGGCGCGGCGATGTGTTCGGGTGACTTGCGCGCCAGCTTCTGGCTGGGCGCTATGCCGCCCGCACGGTGTGCAGGAATTCCTTAAGCTCGAGCTTCAAACGATTGCTCTCCTCCGCCAGCTCCTTGGCCGACGAGAGCACCTGCACCGAGGACGAGCCAGTGGAGGCTGCGCCTTCGTTGACACGAGCGATGCTGGAAGCGACTTCGTTGGTCCCGGTCGCCGCCTGCTGCACGTTTCTTGCGATCTCCTGTGTCACCATTCCCTGCTCCTCCACCGCAGCGGCAATGGTGGTCGCGATGCGGGAGATGTTGGAGATGGTCGTGCCGACGTCCTGAATCGCGTTGGCCGACTCCGTCGTTGCCGTTTGAATGCCGGCGATCTGCTCGGCGATTTCCTGGGTCGCCTTGGCGGTCTGCGCCGCCAGTTCCTTCACTTCGGCTGCGACCACCGCGAAGCCACGCCCCGCCTCGCCTGCACGCGCCGCCTCGATGGTGGCGTTCAGGGCCAGCAGGTTGGTCTGGCCAGCGATGGACTTGATGAACTCGCTCACATCGCCGATCCGCGACGCCGCCCTCGTCAGGTCGGCGATGCGCTGGTCTGTCACCTGCGCCTGCTGAACCGCGTCCGCCGAAATGCGGGTGGACATCTCCACCTGACGGCCGATCTCCTTCACAGACGAAGCCATCTCTTCAGTGGCCGAGGCGACCGATTGGACGTTGCCCGATGCCTGCGTCGAGGCCGAGGCGACACTCACCGCAAGGCGCTGTGTGGTACCGGCAACTTCGGTCAACGATCCTGCCGCTGCTTCCAGCTCGGTCGACGCCGACGAAACCCGGTCGATGATCTGGCCTACCGCGGCTTCGAACCGATCCGCCATCGAATTCATATCAGCCTTGCGTTGCGCGGCGCGGGCCACGGTTTCGCGCGCGGCTTCGTCCGCCTTCGCCAGCGCTTCGTTCTCGGCGTTTTGCCGGATGACGGTCACCGTCTTGGCGATGTCACCGATTTCATCGTTGCGCGAGGCGCCGGGGATTTCCGAATTGACGTCGCCATTGGCCATGGCCTGCAAAGCGCCATTGAGCCTCTGCAGCGGCGCGGCGAGCCGCAGCATGACAAAGAGGATGGCCGCGAGGCCGATCAGGACCGCGATTACCACGAGGCCGATCATGGAGCGCTGGGCGCTGTCGTAGACGCTCTGGGCAGCACGCGTTGCCTGCTTCGCGCCGTTGTCGTTGAAGGCAATGGCTTCATCCAGCGGCTCCAGCGCATCCCTATTCGCTATCGTAGCTTTCTCCCCGAGCAGGCCGGTCAGCCGGTCGCGGTCCTGCGCCAGCGCCTCCTGCTGCAGCCGCAGGTACACGGGCCATTTCTCGCTGAAGGCTGTCCAGAATTTGCGCTCATCCGCATTGGAGATAAGCTTCTCATACTCCTTGCCGACAAGTTCCATCGCCTCTAAGTGCTCGTTCAGCGCCTTGATACGGCTCTGGCGGCTTTCGCCCTCCGAGGTCGCGACCCGAACGGCATCGAGCCGAACGCGCGCGCTCAGATATTTCAATTCGGCGAGCGCCTTCACTGACGGCATCCAGTTGGTGGCGATGTCGTCCGTGGAGGAATTGATCTTGTCGATCTGGGTGATGCCGTACCACCCCTCGCCCGCGATAATAACAACAAGCAGGGAGAGCACTGCGATGAGTGACGCCTTCAAAGTGACGCGCATAGATAATCTTTCTGATTTTTCGAATCATGCCGATGCATGACGGCGCAGAAAGTGAGGCCGGGCGATTAATCGGTTGCTAAACAAAATGAGGAACCGCGCCCGACACGCGAAATGATTTTTACTCGGCGACGAGATATTCGAGACAGTCGAAAGTATTGTTGGCCTCATTAGTCGCGCTGGTTGCATAAACGTTCTATGCAACGAAATAGATGCGCGTGACGTTGGACTGCCCTGTATGAGAACGCCGATCACTTCAAGACAAAAACTCGAAAATAAAAAGAGTCGCGCCCGGAATGATCCGGGCGCGGCCAAGCATGTGGTGAAGCGTCGTTGCCTAAACGACGGCGAGAACGTCAGGCGTATTCGTAGACAATGACGATGCCATCGCCTCCGCGGCCGCCATTGATTGTGGTCGTGGTCATCGCGGTCGCGCCGCCACCGCCCGCACTAGGCGAGCCAGCATTACCGCACCTGTCTTACAAGTCTGCCTTGATCTTGATCTGCGCTTGTCGCGTCAGCGCCGCAATCGACGATCCGTCAGCACTGTTGCCTGATCACGCCGGCACAAGTGCCGCGTGAAACTCAATCCGCACAAAAGCTTGAACGATGGTTGTGAGCGCACCATCCAAAGCTTATGTCGCAAGTTGACCCCGCTTCTTGCGGAGGGACGACGCATGTCTACCGAGCGGCCCAACAACGCCTTCCTGCGCGCACTCGATGAGCAGGATTTCGCTGCCGTTCGGCCCGAGTTGACAGCGGTGAAACTGCCGTTGGCGCAAATTCTGTATGGCCCTGAACGGCCGATCCGCGCCCTCACCATCCCAACATCCGGGATCGTATCCTTCGTCGTCCATTTGAGCACGGGCGATGGTGTCGAAGCAGGCACGATCGGCAATGACAGCATCATCGGCTCCTCAGCCGTGCTGAATGACACGACGGTGCTAAACACAGCCGTCGTGCAAATCCCGGTCTCCGGCTTCGCTCTCGACGTGGGCGTCGCCCGCAAGATCGCATCAGAAAGTCCCGGCTTCCGCCGGGCGGTTTACCGGCATGACCAGATCCTGTTCCTGCAATCCCAGCAGTCGATCGCCTGCATCGCCAAACATCCACTCGAAGCGCGGCTGTGCCGATGGCTGCTGCGGTGTCGGGATCTTGCTGAAAGCGAAAAGCTGTCGCTGACCCAGGAATTCCTGGCGCAGATGCTCGGCGTACAGCGCAGCACCCTGAGCGTGACGGCGCACCGGCTGCAGGCCGCGGGCCTGATCGAATATAGCCGCGGAAGTATCCGTATTCTCAACCTCGAAGGCATGAAGGAATCTAGCTGCGAATGTTACGGCGCAATCAAGGAGTTGGAAGACAAGCTCTTTAGCACTGCAAAAAATTAATCAAGCATCCGTCGACAATCGGACAGACACGCGACGACGCGACGCCCATCCTTTGAACATGGAACATGACGAGTGGCAGCACTCCGAATTGCGTCGCATCGAACATATTTGGCGTACAGGAGTGGCTTATGAGCGAAACCCAGGCAACCCAGGCCAAATGGCGAAGACTGGCGGAGCAATGTCGCGACGAGGCGCGCAACACCCCTCAAGGACAGGCAAGAGACGAGCTTCTTGAAAAAGCAGACAAGCTTGAAGCCGCCGCGCGGCTCGAAGGCTGGCTGAACTCGCCAGGTCTGCGCGCACCAGAAGGCAAGCGCACATGACCCATATTACCAACCGGACATGGACGGCGGCCGACATCGAACGCCTCAAGCAACTCGTGGAGGCGGGCGTCTCGGCCGCACGAGCTGCCGTGATCTTCCGCCGCAGCATCGTGTCCGTGAAGGCTCAGGCAAAGCGCTTCGGCTTTCCGTTTCCTGATGAGCGGGTGTTGAAGCGCGCACGCAAAGCGCGCGAGATTCAAACCGAACTCTAGTGTGGTGGTTTAGAAGTTAGCATCACTTTTCCTGCGAGGCCTTCCAACGAACTTCTGAACCACGATGAGGCGAACTTTGGATTCGGGACACTAGCAATCGCTCTTTTTGTTTGCCTTCTGGAACGCGCCACAAGCAATGGACCTTCCCTCTCAGACCCTGCTGCGCAAGCTGAAGGAGCACTCACGCCTTTCCGCTGCCGACGTCGCAGAAATCAGCGCGCTCAGTTATCAGCTTCGTGATCTTCAGTCCGGCGAGGATTTCATTCGCCAAGGCGATGTGCCGAAGGTTGCGGCACTGGTGATAGCCGGCATAGTCGCGCGTTATCACATGCTCGACAACGGCCAGCGACAGTACCTTTCCTTTCATATGGCCGGCGACCTCCCCGATGCACAGGCGCTGTTCATCGAAGAGATGGATCACGCGGTTTGCGCGATCGGCCTCGCCACCATTGCCTCCATTCCGCACAAGGAGATTATCAGAGCCTTCAACCGCAGGCCGGCGATCGGGTTCGCGATCTGGCGCGAGACGCTGATCGATGCCGCGATCCTGCGCGAGGCAATCACCAACAATAGTGCCAGATCGATGGAAGCGCGGATGGCGCACTTGTTTTGCGAACTGTTGTATCGTGCAAGGGCGTCAGGCCTGACGAAGGACAATACATTTCACGTGCCCATCAGCCTCACGCAGCTCGGCGAAACACTCGGCATGTCGATCGCCACCGTCAATCGCACGCTGAGCGCGCTTCGCGTCTCAAACACCATGGACTTCCGCCAGAGCATGCTCGTCGTGCAAAATTGGCGCAAGCTCGCACAGATCGGCCAGTTCGATCCGCGCTACCTTCATCTCACGAAGCCGCCGCTCTGACATTTCAGCAATCAGTTTAAAATGACAACTCTCTTCGAGTGCGGCGTTGATGGCAGCACAGCACCGGCGAGTCCTGAGCCTTCATTCCGGCGTCGCATGGCTCCACTCGTTATGCTTTTGAGGTACGGAACAACTTTAATGATTGTTGTTTTGACTTCCGCTACGTCATTCGGCGTAAATCCATGGTTGACCCGCCCTGGGCCGAAGATGGATCTCAAAGGAGATTCAAGATGCCCACAAATGGACCGGAAATAGATGGGAACGAGGACCGCCGGGAGTTTCTTGCTTCATGCGGAAAATTCGCGGTCGTAACCCCGCCTGCAATCACGCTGTTGCTGTCGACGTCACTCCATTCACCGGCCGTTGCATCCTCCGGCGGCGGGTCGAGGCATGATCACGGCTGCGATCGCGATTGAAGGATTGGATCGAGGCGGATAGCCGTACCTTGCGACGATAAAGCCGCGGCATGGCGCTGCGGCTTTATTCATGATCGCCTCGCCTATTCGGAGAAATGAGATGCGCACCATCCCCTTCGCGCTTAATCGCGCGATGCACAAAAAAAGCAACGAACGAACCTACAGCAGCGCGATCCAGACGAGCGTGATGACCGCGACCGTTCCGCCGAGCGCAATCGCCCAGTCGGTTGGTTCGTTGGTGTTCCAGTCGTAATCGTGGTCGTGGCTACTCATGCCCCGTAAAACGAGACGTAGGCCGTTATGTTCCTAACAACCGCCGCGGGATCGCGGCCGAACTTCACATTCACGAGAGCGAGGAGAGCGCATCATGCGGCGGCCGAGCCCTTCCGAACCCTGTCACGGCGGCAGCGGACAGATTGACGACGGAAAGCCTAGGTTGAGTGAAGACGACATTCAGCGGGCTTTGCTCGGGCCCTCGCGGTGTCGCCGGGCGCCCCTATGACCGAAGCTAGCCGCAGTGCGAGGTATGCTTTGTCGCAGGGTGCGGAACGCGCCGCTGCCTGACGGGTTGTGTTGGCCAAAACGCTCGATCACGAGGGCCACGCATGACTGAGATCACGAGTCTCACCTGGAAACCCGAGCAGACGGAGCACCTTCGGAAATTGGTCGCGAGAGGGGTGCCGCCGGTGCGGGCCTCAGCCATCCTCAAGCGCTCGCCGGACGCCGTGAAATTGCACGCGCAAGTCTCCGGATTTCCGTTTCCGGATTGCCGCGATGCGGTGACGGAGCAGCGGCGCAAGCAGGCAGCCGTCCGCAAGTTTCTGGGACTCCCGGTGGCGGACTAACACCACCGCCTGTGTCGATTTAAACGCCGTCGGCAAAAAGGCGGCCGTGAGGTGGTCTTGCGAAACAGCGACCGAGCTGACTTGGATCGAGCTGACTTGCCGTAAATGCAATCGCTCCATGCACGCACGTCATACGATTATCCGGAACGAAAGCGCCGCCACCGAATTGCCGATTTTTATTCGGGCGGAACAATCCAGGCTGCATCATGAAAATAATCCACGCCATCGCCGAGGATCGCCTGCTCTGCTGGGCGATCGCCGCCGCACTCGTCATTTTGATGTTCGAGCTGGTGCTGTGAGGCGTGAGCCTCACGACAGCATGAAGGTTGCGACTTCGACATCAACGACATCAACAAGCGCCTGCCGCTCCGTCTCGCGTGGCAAAAGAAAGCCAAGCCTGACATCGTTTGTCTCCAGCAACTGAAGTGCGAACCTTCCGCCTTTCCCAACGCGGCTGCGACAAAAGACCTTGCCGCGCGGCTCTGCGGCGCAGGTGTAGATCGCAAGGTCCGGGCCTCATTGGGGGCAAGCGATCACGCGCCGGTTTGGATCATGCTGGACTGAGCGGGCACAGCCAATACCCGCCTATTTCTTCGTGCCCGGAGGGAGTGTCGCGACATAATCCACCAACACCGCAAAAACATACGCATCAGGCTTACTCTCGCACCTCTGCCTTACCCCCTCAAATACTTTGGCCGGCTCCGGTATCAGATGCCGGGGCCTTTCATCTGAAAACAGCTGCATGTTGATTCCGGAGATAAACCCGACCATCCACGTGCCGTAGATAATCTCGGTAAACCGCTTGTCCTTCTTGTGCTTGGAAATCAGCTCCGAACATTGCGAGAGGCCATAGCCGCGCATGATGCCATCCTCGGCAACAGCATTCGCAGAAACAAGCAAAAGGAAAAACATGGAGATGGCGGGCAATCGCATTGCGTCCTCGCGGAAAATGAGAGCCAAAGGCACGGCGAAATAGAAAGTCGCCATTTCCGCCGGTCAAGACAACGAGACCGAAAACCTCGCGCTGTTCATCATGAAATGATCGGGAGTACCGCTAGGTCCAAGAGACAGTGCCGGCCTGTCCAAGCCACACGCACTACCGTCTGCTAAGGGGATGGATCGCCTTGCTGCGCATGGCGAGTTGAGTCTGCAAAGACGCATGTCTGGCTGTTGAACCATGGAAAGATTTTTGGAGCAAGCCATCCTTCCCGTTGCGCTGGTTTATCTTCTCCTCGCCGGCGCATTCTTCGTGATAGGCGTGCTTTTGATTGTAAAAGTGCGCCGGGAGCGTGACCTCTGGGACGACAGCTTGTGACCGCGGCGGGCCGGGGCCTGAGCTCGTCCCTCGTTCCAGACGATAACGACTACGTTTTCCCCTGCAGCATGGTCTTGATCCCGAGCCACAACGCGCCGGCTGCGCCGGCAACGATGATCGTGACCATGGCTCTGAGCGTCAGGCTTTGCGCCTGCTCGACGCTCTTGCGCCATTTGCGCAGGTGAATGAAGTCCGCGCGCAGCTCTGCCCTATCCTCCTCCTCGATCCCGAAGGACGTCAGCATCGTGGAGATCGTGCGCTGAACGGCCTCCTCCGTTTCCACGCCGTAGAGCCGCTTCTGCTCTGCAAGGACCTCAGTGATAATGGCCTTAACTTCATGATCTTGCATGGCCGTCTCCGAGTGGTCCGATTCTAACGTTCGCATCACGAATTCGCGGCACGCAGGGTAGCGAACGTCAAATCCGCTCCACTAGCTATCGCTTGATAATCCGCGCGATGTTCTCGAATCCACGCTTGGCGAAATAGAACGCGACGATGAGATTGGCCGTGGTCTCGGCGAATCCGGTCAGCGGATCCGTCACCCCCCACCCCATCACTTTGTCGATGATCAGAAGCTTGGCGAAATAGATCGCCACCGCATAACCCATGATTTTGTCGGGTTCATACCAGCGGCCGATTTCAGCGATGCGGTATTGCGTCTGCAGCTCCGCTTCACGCTGTTGCAGCAGGATTTCTTTCGCCGCAAAGTCAGCCGCGATGCCAGCATCGGTATTGCCCGCCGCAAGCTTCGCCTTGTATGCGTCGAGCGCCTTGCCGAGCAGCGGGCCCGCGAGGAAACTTCCAAGCCAGGACCAGAACATGATCAGGCCGCCGGCTTGATCACATCGACGACTTTTGCAACGCCATCATCATCCTTCTGCGTCACGATCTGCGGCGGATTGTCGGTGATCTTCCGCAGCCAGGCAAACAACAGGCCGACACCGACCATGCCAACCGGCAATGCCCATGCAGGGACCTTTGCCGTCAGGGGTGTCCAGTCCTGCCCTGTGATGATCGGCAAGGCTTGATCGTATAGGCCCACGAACAAACCCGCGAGCATGGTCAGCCGCGCGGCAATGCGCGTGCGCCAGCCGACGACCTTGGCCCGCACCTTGTCGAAAAACGACGCCTCCGCCTTGAACGCCTCGGAAAACGCAGGCTGAGTTTTCAGGATCGGCCGAACGATGAAAACGTAGATCGCGATAACGATGGCAAGAACGAGCAAAACCATTGCGAGCATGTCATCTCCTTATGCCGCGCGGTTGAAGATAGACGCTATGAATCCTGCGATCAGGGCGCCGAGACTGCCTTTGGCTGGATTGACCGGTGACGGAGTGGGCGATTCGGCCGGCGGCTTCATCGCGACGCCCGCGGGCCCTTCGACAGTCTCAAGTTTGATGCTCGAGTCGATCTGCATCATCGCAAGGATGAGACCAGCACAGCCGAGCTGCTTGTCGACGACATTCGGATCGAACTTGCCGTCCGCGACGTATTTGCCTTTGATGTACTGATCGGTCCCCGACCAGACGTAGGGGCTGGGCAAGCCGCGGTTGAAATACCCGAGCCCATTATACTGCTCGAGCAACGTCAGTAGACCGCCGATGCTCCAGTCCGTGTTGCGCGCAGCATAAGGCGCACAGTTCGTCAGGGCATCAACCGCAGCGTCTTCGAATGACGCAAACGGCCCTCGCCCCTTCGGCACATGGGTCGATTTTTTATTCCACGGATCACCCTGCGCGAGGCTGCGTGACCAGTCCTGCGAAGACTCGCGCTGGTGCACCACGGCGATGAAGAACCATGGCACTCCCGTCTTCGCTTCAATGGCTTGGTATCGCGCTTTGGCAGCGGGAGCCGCCAATCGAGCCGCGACTGGCCCAAATTCAGACGCGCGTGTAAGCTTGGCATTTGCCCAGCGCGCAGCATTCCGCGCCCGCAAAGATGCGAGATCTGGCATGTTTATCTCCAAATATGAATTTTGCGTGCTAGTGGAGCGGATTTTCCGTTCGCCAGCCTGCTTGCCGCGAACTTCGTGATGCGAACGTCAAATCCAAAAGCTCCACTAGAATCTTATATTTGCTAGTGGTCTTTCGATTCTAACGTTCGCTAGAGTGCACGCCGAGACGGGGTGCGAACGTTAGAATCGGACCACTAGAATGGGGTATTGCGGAAGCGGAAAATCCAGATAGTTTGCCGCGAATGAAAATTCAGACAGTGATCGCACTCTGCGTTTCGAGCATCATGTTGGGCGGTTGCGGCGTAAGTGACCTCACCGACAGGTTCATTCCATTCGCCCTCAAGTCAAAAGAGACCTATCAACCGCCGGTCGATCCGGAGCCTGATGTCGCCCAGCTCGTGAAATCTAATCCCACAAGCGTCTTTGTCGGGAATGCCACGGATATCAAAGTCAGCAAGCCTCATCTCAACGGCTCTCATTGGGAAGGTTGCGCGTCCGCCATCACACCTGATGTGGGTGGTCATTTGTCTGAAACGGTGGTCGCATTTCCAATCGAGTCAGGCCGCATCGGTGCGAGGTATCGCGTATCGCCCGGACATTGGTGCTTGATGGAGCCAAGACGCCCCGTGTAAGCAAGCAATGACATGACAATGCAACGATTGGTTATCACCGGAAAAAGCGGCTTCGTCGGACAGAACCTGGCGAATTACGTTCAGGGGCAATATCACTTGGCCTCCATCGGCCGCAGTCCTTCCGCAGCGAACACGCGAGACGACGACTATTGTCAATGGAATGACATGTCCGCCGATTTTCTGAATGGCGCGGTCGCCGTCATCCATCTGGCCGGCAAGGCCCATGACGTTCGTGGCACCTCGAATGCAGACGAGTATTTTGCCGTCAATACCGGGCTGACGTCTCGCCTCTATGATCTTTTCCTGCAGAGCACTGCGCGGGATTTCATTTTTGTCAGCAGCGTGAAAGCCATTGCCGACGAGGTGCCGAACGTCCTTTACGAAAGCTCAGAGCCGATACCCCAAACGCCTTACGGACAATCAAAGCTGGCTGCAGAACGGTATCTTTCGAGCCGTGAGCCTTCAGCCGGAAAGCGCGTGTTCATCCTTCGCCCGAGCATGATCCACGGTCCCGGCAATAAGGGAAACCTGAATCTACTCTATCGGTTTGTCAAAAGCGGAATCCCCTATCCGCTTGCAGCGTTTCAGAACCAACGCTCGTTCCTGAGCGTCGAAAACCTATGCTTCGCCGTGACCGCACTGCTGCAAAAGCCCGAGATTCCTGGCGGCGCCTATCAGCTGGCGGATGATGATGCACTCTCCACAAACGAAGTCATCCGATTGATCGCCACAGCATTGCACCGAAAGCCTCGCTTGTGGAACCTTCCGCCCCGCCTTCTGCAGACCGCGGCGCGCGCAGGAGACACGCTCCGGCTGCCGTTGAATACGGAGCGGCTGCGGAAGCTGACCGAGAACTACGTCGTCGACAATCAGAGGATAAAAAAGGCTTTGCAGATCTCGAGCTTTCCGGTCCCCGCTAGAGAAGGACTGCTGAAAACCATCAAGAGCTTTGGCTGATCTGCGCCGAGCGAAGACCGCTCCGATGGGTGGATTGGGCAATCGGAGTGCGGCCCATCGAAAATATTGGAGGTCAGCTTACCACCTGCTCGGAAGACTTCCAGCGCGCGACTGATTACAACTCTCGGCGACATGCAGGCGCCCTCCGCTAAATGATCCGCATGATTACCGGGCAAATGAACGCGGGCGGCATGTTGGTGTGCGCGCCGTTGCCGCCAGTGTTTGCTGCGTTGTTGATTGTGATACCAGTGAACGACGTGCTCGTGTTATCCGTCACGCTCGTACTCATCGCAAACGTTCCCGCAGGCTGCCACGTTGGCTGCGCGACAGCTCGAATATATGTGTGAGTATGACCCGGATCGTTCAGCGTGTTTGGATGCGTGTGCGCGGGGATTTGCGCTGAAGTAAGCGTAACCGTCTCAGCCCCACCCGCCGCCCCCACTGTCGCGCCGGAAATGCCACTGCCTCCAGAAGTAATGCGGTTGGCTGCGTTACCACCCATATTATCGAGCCCGAAGAAGGCGCGACCGCGGATGTCAGGGCCATTGAAGGTGGTCGAACCATCGCCGGGTCCGAACGTCGTGCCGACCAACGCAAACAACTTCGAATAGACCGTCCGCGAAAAAGTCTGCCCGAATGGAAAGGCGAAATTGCTGTTAGGCACCGTTGTACCGAGATACGGAATGCAGCCGCCGATCGGGATGACTTCTGGCAATTGATGGAAGCCCTGCAGGATAAACTCACCCGTCGCGTTGTAGTAGGTCACGACATAGGGACTGCCGGCGATCAGCATCGCCGCAGGCAACTCCACGCCAGGCGCGCTGCGCAAAGGCTTCGCGCCAAGCCCATCCACCGCCAGCGTCACTGTCGCGCCATTGGTGAAATGAGGCGTGAAAGCGATCTGCTGGCCATCGAGATGCGCGAGCGTGTCGAAGCCTTGATAGCTTGCGACGGTGTAAGCCGTGGGCGAGCCGGATGTCACCAGCGCACCGGAGATGTCGTCGCGCCATTTGGCGGCGGACGCCATCATGCCGCGCCCGCTATCGTTCACTGCCGATGGCGCCATGCCTTCGGCCCAGTTGACCGCGTTATCCGCGCTCGCGTTAGCCGACGCCGTACGGGACCATGTGTAAAAACCTGACATGCATTCTCTCCAAAAAGAAAACGGTGCCTCCGCAGAGACGCCGTGCTTGAGCTTCAGATCATCAATTGGCGTTACTGGATCGGGAAAAGCCCGCGGCTTCCCATGGCATCAACGATCGCACGCAGTTTGAGCAGCTCGCTTATGTCCCCGGACGCGGATGGAGCCGCACTCGCAGCTACGCTTTGGTCGGCTTGCGGTCGCGGTGAAGGAGTCGAGGCAAGATCACCCTGCGGCGGCACCAATCGCAGTACTCGCGCTTGGTCGTCAAACGTCTGCCCCGATAAACGCGCCGCGCTGTATGGCATGCTCTGATACGATGCGAACGGCACAGCCTTGTGTGCAGATTCAAACGAGCTTACATTCGCCTCGGTCTGCCGGTTCGGAGAGGCCGGACCAGAAACAGCGGCACCACCTGTCCTCTTGCCGTTGGGCAGATCATCAAACCTAAAGGCACTCTCCTCGCTTTGCTGCTGTGGCCCAGATGGCGATGCAGAGAAACGTTGCACCGCATCCCCGATGAAGTGAGCCGCGCTATAGGGCATAAGCTGATACGGCGCCAATGGCACCTTCTTGATGATTGGCTCGTAAGGGCCTACATTTGGAAGGGTCCGCCGGTCCAGAGAGGCTGGGCCAGAAACAGGGGCACCACCCATACTCTTGCCTCTGGGCGGATCTTCAAATCTGTAAAAACTGAGCAGCCAATCTTTTGGTTCGCCGTCAAGGTCTTTCCTGACAACAGCCTTGGCCTCGCCATTTCTTAGCTGGGTGCGATTAGCGCTGTCGCTTTGAATTTTTAAGTCTTCCCAATGCTCTGGCAACCGATCGAGCGCGCCGGGATGCTTATCGTCGATATGATCGAGGCCGTATTTTCTGGTGCCATGGACAAGATCGACTCGGCGTCCAGGCAACTCAGGATGCGACAACACGCCTTTGACATCCCCGGTTTTGGCATCACGTAACCATTTAACAGCTTCGCCAAAACGTCCCTGCAACCCTTCAACAATGGGACCGTGCGGCCCAACGTCAGTAATTCTCGCGCCCTTCGGAAGATTCGGAACGCCATAAGGCAACGGGACAACCGTTGGCGCTGGCTTGAGGGTAACGAACGAGGCAAAGTCCATACCCCTGCGAAAGATTTCGTCGTTGTTGGCTTGTTGCCGCGCCAGATCATAGTCCGAAATCTGGCCCGGCGTTCCCGGTTCGATATTGAAGCGGCCCGCCTTAACATCACCCGGCAGGGTGAAAGCTCTCCTCAACGAACCGAGAAGGCCGGCATCAGAGTCAAACGAAACGCTGCCGTTTTCATCCACGCGCATTGGAATGAGCGCGCCTTTGAACGGAGCCTGTTTCGGCTGCTGCCCGTTCACGCTCGGCGCGTTGGCATTCCCGCCAGGAACGTGTGCCGGAGGAACAGGAGGCGAAGAATTCGCGCCACCGAACACCCGTCCAAAGAGCGGCGTATCTTCGCCGAAATAGTCAAGCAACCCCATGACTTCTTTCCTCCTCCAAACATGCCACCTAACGAAGCGATCCCGCCCACGATTTTCGCGAACTGCTCCGCGCTGGACATCTGGTTCGTCGTCTCGCTCGTGCCGCTCGTTTGCTGGCCGAGACCCGCGATCGGCACGCCCATCTGCGCGAACAACGCCAGTGTCTACGCCAGGCGTTGCTGTTTCATCTGTTCAAGTTGCAGGATCTGTTGAGGCGTATAGTTCTGCGCGGCTGCTATCGTTGACCGCCGATGGCGCCATGCCCTCCGCCCAGTTGACTGCATTGTCCGCACTGGCATTCGCCGACGCCGTGCGGGACCACGTATAGAATCCTGACATTCATTCTCTCGAAAAAGAAACGGCGCCTCCGCAGAGACGTCGTGCTTGAGTCTCAGATCATCAATTGACGTTATTGGATTGGAAAAAGCCCGCGGCTTCCCGCGGCCTGAATGATTGAGCGCAGCTTGAGCAGTTCGCTCGTCTCTTCAGGCGACACCGGAGCCGCACTCGCGGCCGCACCTTGGTCAACAAGCGATCGCAAAACGGCGGGGGAATCGAAATCGCTCTGCTGTTGCGACGGCACCAATCGAAGCACCGGTACCCGGTCCTCAAACGTCCGCCCCGACAAACGCGCCGTGCTGTATGGCATTGCTCGGATAAGGCACGAACGGCACAGCCTTGCGAGCAGACTCGAACGGGCTTCCGGCCGGCTCTTTCGAGTCCGTAGCAGGCTGGCCTGGAAAAGCAGATGGTCCTATCGGATTTCCTTGCTGGTCGACATCGTAACTTGATGGATTTTTGAGGATACCGCCTATGACTTCGGCTCCCCTCACTCCAAGATGCCCCGCGTGTGCTCCACCAAGATAGCCGAGCGCTCCTCCTAAGAACAAACCAGCCGCGGCTCCCACAGGCCCGCCGTAACTCCCTGCAATGGCCCCCGCTTGAGCGCCCAGCCTCGCACCAGCAGCGCCGCCAACAGCCGACCCAAGCAGACCGCCGTCGGAGACGAGTCCATCATGAACGTAGTCGTTCCTTGCGGGCGGAAGATAAGGCTCTAGTTCACTGACGAGCGGACCACCAAATCTCCAGTTCGTATTGGCATAAGGGTGTTCTTTGAATTGTCCCATATTGTATCCTCCGGCCGACCGGCCTATTTTCGTTTAGCCAAATCTTTAGGGATCAACAGCGAATGAAAGCGCTACTAAAGACCACTTGGTTTCAGAGCATCTTGTCGATGGCTATAATTTCGCTGATTTGCTTTTTTTTAATCGGCCCCAAAGGAATATTTTATGGGCCCATATTGATGGCGTTCTTATTCCTCCAGAAGCTCTTTACTGCAATTTTTACAGGGCGTTGGATCTGACTCGTCGCTCACACAGTGCTCACGATACGCGACCGGTTTCCCTCTCAGTTAACTGCGTTATCGGCACTGGCATTGGCCGACGCCGTGCGGGGCCACGTATAGAATCCTGACATTCATTCTCTCCAAAAGAAAACGGCGCCTCCGCAGAGGCGCCGTGCTTGAGCTTCAGATCGTCAATTCGAGTTATTGAATGGGAAAGAGGCCGCGGCTTCCCACGGCTTGAATGATCGAGCGCAGCTTGAGCAGCTCATTCATATCCTCAGACGGGGCCGGAGCCGCGCTCGCGGCCACGCCTTGATCAACAAGCGATCGCAAGACGGCAGGGGAATCGAAATCGCTCTGCTGTTGCGACGGCACCAATCGCAGTTCTCGCGCCTGGTCGTTAAACGTCTGCCACGATGGAGATGCCGCGCTGTAGGGCATGCTTGGATACGATGCGAACGGCACAGCCTCGTGAGCAGACTCAAACGGGCTTGCATTGGCTTCCGCCTGTCGACCCGTCACATCCACGACTCTGTCATTGGGCCCTTGGAATAGTTGCGCTCCACTCGTTACATGCTGAACACCATTGGCTGTCCGAGCTGAGGCGTTCAGGGGCCAAGTCGGCTCGTTGGCCGTCAGACTCGTTTTCTTAGGGCCATCTCCGATGTTACGCCACCAATCGCCGATGCCGTTATTGTCGCCGATGGCAGGCGTAGCTCCCCGAGGATGAGAGAACGACCAGCGCTCGTTAAAAGTCGCAGGCCCCGGCTCTGTAAGCGTCTGAAAGGCTCGAAAGTCCTCAAGCGAGGGCACGGCAGGAGATGGTTTATATGTACTAACGGGCCGCTGATTGTCCCAGAACGCAGCCGGATTGATACGACGCCCGGACGGATCAAACATTTGATAGTGAACGTGTTGAACGTCCTCTGCTCCCACTCCCCCCATGGAGCCAATGAGCTGTCCAGCCGTTACAGGCTGCCCCTTCGATACGGATTGAGATTGCAAATGAAGGATTTCATGTAAAAAACCTTTCGCATCTCTTATGGACACCTTCCCATACTTCCCGCCCGGCTCCTTAACAACGATGCCGTCTACAGGTGAATATACATTTGGATGCTTAAGATTGAGCCCGGCCTGCCCGGGAACATTGTAGTTAAAATCGATGCCGCCATGCGGGGACGATCCTACATCTCTCGGCACCCCAAATCCGCTGGTCTCATGAGCATCCAACCGCCCGATAGGCGGAAGGACGCTATTCCTCTTGTCTTTCCATGACATCTGGAACGCCCCCGTCGAAATGCGTTGTTCTTAATTGCTAAATTGAACGATCAGAAATGCCGTACAGAAACCAACAACGGGAATCCCTCCGGAAGCGATAGTGGATGCGGAAACCTGTGTCAGGAATGAATAGTGTTACTGTCGCGCTTTCGGAATCATTGATGACACTCTCCGGATCCGCATTTGGATTGGGTTTAGAGTTTCCGCGCGTCATAACTTTCTCACGGAGCCCGTGTTTCTTTTTTTCCTTCGCGTTTGGAAAGATCACGCCCTTGTTCAGCTGAGGCACGTCTTCAAATCGATCAATGACTCTCGTCTTGAATTCCTCATCTGTATCGATCGCGTCAGCATTGAGCACGCCGTATTCAAGCGGGAAGCGCGTAAAACTTCTCTGCACTTCTGAGCGCGTGGAAAAGGCCTTAAAGAACGTACTGAATTCACGAGAGGGACAGGTCGCTCCCGCCTGCACGACAGCCGGAGAGCTTCGTGCATCTTGCGCAAGGGTAACGCTCCATCGAGATGGAGCGACCAAACAGCCTGTCGCGATGGCAACAGCAACAAACCAACGAAAAACAGCGAGCGTCATGACACTAGCCCTCATAAAAATCATCAGCGAAGATTTACGATAACGTCCGACCATTGCACGGCCACGGCAGTTGATCCCTGATCATCAATAGGCGTCACTAGATCAGAAAAAAACCGCGGCTTCCCATGACATCAACGATCGCACGCAGCTTGAGCATCTCGGTCATCTTGTCGGACTGTTGACGATGATCGCAACATGACCCGGCGAAAGAGGGCTTGCGGAAGCGGGGGCGATCTGAATGGTTATCGAATATTCGCTTGCCACGGATTACCCCTTCAATCGTCCATAAATAGATTCACAGACACGGACAATGAAGTCCACCAAGTAAATCGCCAAACACACGAGTGAGACCATCGAAAAAAGCGTCAAGAACCCGAAAGGATATTTCTCACCGGCAAACTTATAAGCACCCGAGTAGACACTCGACGCCTGAAAGCCCATCTGAATGGCCAGGGCGACATAGAAGAAGGGGAAAACAGCGGAGAACAGCTTGTTCCGGACAACGAACATGGTGGTCAACGGGACCAAGGCAATGAACCAGTCCGACAAGGCAAACGATCCGTAGATGCGATAAATCACGGAGGCGCCTTCTAAAATCACCACGGCCGCTACGACCAATGCGCAAATATTAAGAATTAGAGTTGTACGCCCACCTGTCAGGTTCATTGCGCCCCATCGCAGCTAGTCAGTAGGCTCAATTGAAATAAGAACTTGCGGAAACATCCCTCGCTCCAAAAAGGGGCGACTTGAATAGTTATCGAATGTTCGCTTGCCACGGATTACTCCTTCAATCATCTATAAATCGATTCACAGACACGGACGATGGAGTCCACCAAGTAAAAAGCTCCATAAGCCACTAAACAAACGAGTGAGAGCAGGAGGAAAATTCCCATGTATCCCAAAGGATCCTTTGCGCCGCCGTCCCTATAGGTGCCGGAGTATAAGCTCCATGCTTGAAAACACATCTGAATGGCTAAACCGACGTAGAGGGAGAGGAAAGCAATGGAAAACATCTTGTTCCTGACCAAAAACATGGCGGTCACTGGGACAAAGGCAAACAGCCAATCGGATGGCCGGAGCCATCCGAAAATACGATAATCGATGAAGGTCGCCTCCACACTCACGATGAGCGCCAAGATCAACGCGCAAACATTCAGGATAAGAACCGTACGCCCACCTGTCAGGTTCATTGCCCCTCCTCTCCCCATCAATCGGCTCGACCGAAGCCAGCGCTCGTACCGAGCGCCCTGTGCTGATGCGTTGTTCTCTATTTTCTAAATTGATCGATCAGAAATGCCGTACAGAAACCAACAACGGGAATCCCTCCGGAAGCGATAGTGGATGCGAAAACCTGTATCAGGGACGAATAGCGTTACTGTCGCGCTTTCAGAATCATTGATGACACTCTCAGGATCAGCATCTGGACCGTGTTTGGAGTTTCCACGCGTTATAGTTTTTACATGAAGCCTGTTTTTCTTTCTTTCCTCCTTGCTTGGAAAGATCACGCCCTCGTTCAGCAGAGGCACGCCTTCAAATCTCTCAATGAGCCTTGTCTTGAATTCCTCATCTGTATCGATCGCGTCAACATTGAACTTGCCGTATTCAAGCGGGAAGCGCGTAAAACTTCTCTGCACGTCTGAGCGCGTGGAAAAGGCCTTAAAGAACGCACTGAATTCACGAGAGGGACAGGTCGCTCCCGCCTGTGCGACAGCCGGAGAGCTTCGCGCATCTTGCGCAAGGGCAACACTCCATCGAGATGGAGCGACCAGGGAGCCTGTCGCGATAGCAACAGCAACAAACCAACGAAAAACAGCGCGCGTCATGACACCATCCTAACAAAAGATCATCAGCGGAGATCTACGATAGCGTCCGACCGTTGCACAGCCGCCCCGCGCTCGTTAAAAGTCGCAGGCCCCGGCTCTGTAAGCGTCTGAAAGGCTCGAAAGTCCTCAAGAGAGGGCACGGCAAGAGATGGTTGATATGTGCTGGCAGCCCGCTGATTGTCCCAGAGTGCTTGGGGATTATAAGCGCTTGAGATTCCGTCGTTGGTGCGTAGCGTTATCGGAATGTATTTGCCAAGCGGCAACCTTCCATTCTCATCCAGCTCGTCGATAATAATGTCGTTGGAGCCAGGAGCGTTGTCTAATGGGATTTGAATACTATCTCTTGGATCATTCTTCTCGATTGCAGTTTTAATGCGGCCTTCCGTTTCTTCGACTGACTTCAGAAGATCCTTAAGGATTCCCGTCTGATCCGTCGTGGATTGTTGAAGAGATTGAATATCCTCGTAGAAACGATGTACGTCGCCAAGAGTAGCACCCAGGTCCTTTTCTGGACCTTCATCGTAGCAGGATCCTGCATCAACTTGACGAAATCTTTGATAGTAGTAGCCGTCCTTTTCGTTTCTGACGGGCTTAGAAAACTCATAGTGAATACCATTGACATTCGTCATTTCGCCCTCTCAACTTGGAACGCTTCCCATTTGCTCGTTTGCTTTTTTGCCAGCCCGGTGAGCGCGACCAAAAAAATCTCATCAACTGCCACGCTGCGGTTGAAGACGTAGATGTCCTTCGAAAGACATCGATCGAGATTTGGCGTGCCATCGGGTAGTCGTTCGCAGATGATTGCTGACATTGCGTAACGCGCAATTTCATCGCGATAGCGCACAGCGAATATGTCTCTCTTCTCTCCCGACAGCGACAAACCCCAGGGGCACTCAGCAACGTCTGCGTTTACATATATCCGCGGGATCGCAAGCTGCGCACCAATTGTGCTCACCAGCTTCTCGCTGGGATATTGTCGCTCATTAAATATGATCCCGCGTGGGCCAACTGAAAGACAGCGAAGTTCATCGACATGTATGTCCAGCTGATTCCAACTCACCGCAGCCCGGATTTCAGAGGCCCGCTCGAGGTCGCCCCGAAAAACTATGACGGCGATAACAACTACCAAGAGCAAAGCAGCCCATCGACCAACAGCTTTTAGCAAGTGCACTTAGATCTCCATTTGAAATTGGCTCGCTTATAAAGAAAATCGAGCGAAGCATCAGGGCAGTTCTGAACATTGGCTTGAATCTTATTGTTCGCACCGAAGGCAGTTCGGCCCGGCAGATCCTCGATAAAAAATATTGAGTTACGCCCTACCAGCCGGCTCCTTCTCTGCAACTAAAGGGCGGCCTTCATACTAAAAAACGTACAGACTTTTTTCGTTTCCGCAACTCATCAAGTGCTGTTATTGGATTGGAAAAAGCCCGCGGCTTCCCACGGCTTGAATCATTGAACGCAGCTTGAGCAGCTCATTCATGTTGTCAGATGGGGCCTGAGCCACGCTCGCAGCGACGCCTTGATCGGCCGGCGATCGCATGAACGCGGATGAATCGGGAACGACCTGCTCTTGCGACGGCACCAATCGCAGTACTCGCGCTTGGTCGTCAAACGTCTGCCCCGACAAACGCGCCGCGCTGTATCGCATGCTTGGATACGATGCGAACGGCGCAGCCTCGTGAGCAGACGCGAACGGGCTCAGATTGGCTTCGTTCTGCCAACCCGTGTCGGTAACGGGACGGCCATTGGGAGCTTGAAACATAAGTGGCTGGCTATTCAGATTCTGTCCCTGGCTTAGCGCCGCCCTTGCTTGTTGTTGAAACCTAATATTTCGAGGTGCCAACGGAGCTTTGACCCAATCTTGGAAAGGACGCGGGTCGATAATATTGCTATCTGAACTATTCGGAGCGAACTCCGGCTTCATCTGAATCCCGTCATCAAGTGCTTCCTCGTCCTCCATGGTCTTTTCCAATGCCTTTTGGATGTGCCCAAGGTCCGATAGAACACTGGACAAAATATTAGACGGGTCGTTGACGTCGCCCTGCAATTTCTGAAGATCTGCGATAAACGCTTCCAGTTCCGAGTATGATGTCTGGACATCCTTGCGGCCACCATCAGGATGGTGTGAATCAGCCCCATTAAGAATCGAATTTAGTTCTCTGCCGATTATCCCATAAACAGCGGAGCGATCAGCCTCTCGAATAGTCGTACCGAAGTTGATGGGCGGCAGAGGATGACTTTCAATTTTAGCCATGAGGACCAACCGTTAGCGTTTCAATTGAGATTTGCTCAACGTGAGTCAATTGGGCTCTTTGAACCCAACGTACAGCTCGCCGATTTTTTGATTCAGGATAACTTCATTCCTTTTGCGACCCCGCCCCTTATAGATATTGAAGCGATGCAATGGCACGTGTGGATCGACTGAGACAGAACCGTCGCCGTCCCAGAAATAACAACAGCCAACGTCACCCTCCACTCGGATGTAAGCGCGGCGTCCGTCCGGATCGAGGAGGCGTATGAAAATCGTAAGACCTGTGTCTTTAGACACTATTCGACATTGCGTACCGACTTCGCAGCGCTCAACTTTCCCCTTATCGATCTTACCTTCAATGCTAATTGCATAGGCAATTTCGACGTCCCGCGCATGAGCATGCTGCGAAAAACCAAGCATCGATAGAGTTATCAAAAAGAACTTCAACGATCGGCTTTGTCCAAACATTTCACCTGCACTCGCCCTAAAGAAAAATCATCATCGAAGATTTACGATAACCCCCGACCGCTGCACGGAAGAATTCGCGCCACCGAACACCCGTCCAAAGAGCGGCGCGTCTTCTTCGAAATAATCAAGCAACCCCATTGCTTCTTTCCTCCTCCAAACATGCCGCCTAACTAAGCGATCCCACCCATGATCTTCGCGAACTGATCCGCACCGGACATCTGGTTCGCCGTCTCCCTCGTGCCATTCGTTTGGCTGGCCCGCGATCGGGACGCCGATCTGCGCCAGCAACGCAAGCGTCGGCGCTGGCAGTTGCTGCTTCAACCACTCGAGCTGCATAATCTGTTGAGGTGTATAGTTCTGCGCATTGAACGCGTCGTTCGTCGTCTGCGCGCCTTGCACTTGAATGCCCCGCCGCTGTACGCCAGGCTGAAGGCGCCCAATCGTGTTGCCAACGGGAAGACAGATTGCCGGCCGCCCCCTGCTGGTTCTGGACATTCTGGTTGTATGGGGCGGCGATTGTTGGCGCGACGCCTTGAGTGACATTCCACGGCCCGCCGCCGTCGGACAAACTATCTCCCGAGACATGACCGTGGTCCCACCTGTTGCAAATAGATCACGGACACTGGGTGCAGACCTCAACGATAGCGCCTATGGTTGTATTTGTTCCTGAAACGTTCCAGATTGCAAGTGTTTTCGGGCCAAAAGCCAATGCTCACCGTCGCGATCGGAAGATTCCATGCCCCGCCAGTGTCCTAGTGCTTTCCGTGAGCGACCGTCTCGATGGCCGTTCGCAGCCCTCATCTCAATCGTGGCCGATCTCATTCGCAGCGAGACTTGAGGACGCTATGACGCGCTATTTTCTTCGCACCCTTTGGAGCATCGTTGGGCGCTTTCCTCGGAGTCATCGTATGCACAAGGCCTGGCTTGCTCTTCTTGGCATTGGCGCAGCCATTGTCGGGTCATGCGTAACCATCGCTCTCGCTCAGGCGGAGGATTTCGGCCACAAGGTGAGAATAGTCGAGAAGGATGGCGCGAAGCGGCTGACGATCGATGGAAAGACCGTCGTCGAAGATACATATGTGTCTATCGACGAAGAGCGCACCATCGCAGGTGTTGGTGTTCTCATCGGGTCAAGTAGTGGAGGTGGGACGATCTGCCCTGAGCCCGCAATTTTCGTCGTGTCATTTCCAAAGGGTCGCCCCTTTCGTTTGCACGGCCCGAAAGGTGACTGCGGCGAGATCACCTACGAAGTTGGGAAAGATGCGATTCGCTTTCTGAGATCGAAGGCTTATAAGCCCAAAACATGGACATGGACGCCCGGCAAAGGCATGTCGGCGGAAGCCGATGCCAATCTGCCAAATCCATTTCAGGATTCTGATCTCTGGCAGGATATTTCCGCGGGGCGTGTGGACCACCCGCTGCTTCTGTTCAGTCATCCTCAGATGAAGGAAGCGATCAAAGCCTGGATGGGGAAAGATGAAGATCGCATCGCTCATGCTGCATTTGGAGCGGGGAACGTCGAACACAAAGGCGACCTCTTCGTTGCAAGAGGCTGCCCAAGGCCCAATGCTTTTTGCGACGACGAACAAATCATTTTCGTCTTCGATACAAAAACCAGAGAAAGATTTGTCGCGTGGAGGCTATTTGAAAAGCCGCCCGTCATAAAGCCTGCTCCCGAACAATGGTCGCCGCTGGCCCGCGTTGAACTCAACGCGTGGGTTAAAGAATGGGAAGATCACGAAGCTTTCCGCAAGCGTCCGCGTGAGCCGGAGCCTCCAGCTCGCGCTCCCGCCGATGCCGTGACCGATGATCTCTTGAATGATCTTCGCGGCAGGCATTTGTCGAAGCCGGAAGAGATATTCAAACATCCCGACATGGTCATTCCGATGGAGACTTTGCTCGTGGGCTACCGTGAAACAGCGATGTCCATGGTGCGCGGCGGACAAGGGACGGTCGAAGACAAAGGCAATGTCATCGTCGGAACGTCCTGTCTCCCCAACGAGTGCGACGATAAATCGTTGATGTTTGCGTTCGACCCCACCAGCAAGAAGGTCTTCTTTGCGTGGAAGACGCCCGGCAATCCGATTGTCGTGAAGCCTCCGGTGAAAGAATGGCCGCAGCCTGCAAAAGCTGAACTCACAGCATGGTCCAAGCGCTGGACCGCAGCTTCTCAGAACGGTGGAAAGAAACCTCAATAATGCTTGGCGGCCCGCTGCTCACATTCACAACTGTTCACTCCCCAGTCTCGTTGCAATCGGAATATTTCATGTCCCGCCAGCTCCTCAACGCCTTCGGGCGCATCATCAGCAAGATGGCTCCCGCGAGCGCGGATCATCTCACCTTTTTAGCTGTCGCTCTTTTTGCTATTCTCGTAAGTGCTGCCCCCTTCGCGCTCAGATCAGCGAAGCTAAAAAACCGGTAGCAAAAAATCATTCTGATTTTTGGGCCGACCTTTCCGCTGGGCGCGTGAACCATCCTCTGGATCTTTTTGCTTATCCGCAGATGAAGGAAACGATCGAAACTTTGATCGGCGGCGGGGAAAACACGATCAAGAATGTCGTGAACGGACCGGGGAGCATTGAGCACAGGGATGATCTTTTCGTTGCAGAGTCCTGCCTTCCCCATCATTGTGTGTCGGACGTTATTATCTTTGTTCTCGATGCAAAGAACAAAGCAGTATTCGTTGCTTGGAAGCTAAGCGACAAACCACTCGCCATAAGACCTTCTATCGAACAGTGGACTCCTCAAGTCCGGACCGAACTCGATAGATGGGCAGAACGCTTGAGGGAGAATGAAGCGTTCTTGACCTCTTTGAAAACCAGGAGTTTTGCACCTTCCAACACTGCAGCCGACGATCTTTTGGATGACCTGCGCAGCAAGCGCCTGTCCAAGCCGGAAGATATTTTCAAACATTCCAGCATGACCATTCCGGTTGAGACTTTGTTGGCGGGTTATCGCGAAACAGTGATGTCGATGGTGCGCGGTGGACAAGGGACGGTGGAGTACAAGGGCAATGTCATCATCGGGACGTCCTGTGTCCCCAACGAATGCAGCGACAAATCGTTAATGTTTGCGGTCGATCCTACCAGCGAGCAAGTCTTCTTTGCATGGAAGACACCCGGCAATCCGATTGTCGTGAAGCCTCCGGTGAAAGAATGGACTCAGCCGGCAAAAGCCGAACTCGCGGCATGGTCCAAACGCTGGACCGAAGCTACTCAAAATGGCGGGAAGAAAACTCAATGATGGTTAGTGGGCCGCTATCCACATTTACAACTGTTGGTCTCTCGCCCGAGCGATCGTCCCGATGGTCGTGTGCAACAACTCACCATCTCGCAATCGCGATTATTACTGATCAACTATGAAATGAAAACTCACCCGCCTATTTCAAGACGGAATCCGCTATGAAAGACCCCGATAAACCTGTCGATCTGCCGCCGCACGAACCGGAGTCAGATCGCGAAAAGCCAAAAGAGCCATTCTGGGGGCCTGGCTTGCCTGATTTCCTCACGGAATTATTCCTCCTGGTGTTAGTTATTTTTGTTTTGTATCTCGCGAAGCCACTTATAGGCGACGTAAGAATCCCCCCGGCGTTCTTCTCTATGCCGAAAAAATAGCGAATATCCGTCGCTTAAGGGCACAGCGGCAAGCGCCGCACCACCTTCCGATCGGGATGCCATCAGACGACGCAACGCAGCGCCCTGAACCGTGTCATTCAATCTGAGCGCCGGGTCGGGTCCATTCTTTTCTCCACGCGACAGTAATGCCTCCGCGATGCGGAGACGAACCTCGCCCTGCTCGTCAGATAGTAGCTTGATGGTGCCAGCAACGCCTCTGTCAACCCTCTTCCGATTTTACCGAGGTCCAGAGAGCGCTGCTTGATCACACCTTCATCAATCTGACCATCAGAACACAGCGGGATTTACCCGGCTCCAGATATTCTTCGCGAGCGGAGCCACATATTTACTCAGCGCGCTTAAGGCTACAGGTGTTGCAGCCCTAAGCGTACCATATTCACCCCCTCGTACGGCGTTTTCGCGACGTTCGGAAAGCGAACTGCCCTCAAGCGCGCCGGTAATGGTGCCGAAGCCGACGCCGTCCAAGGCGGAAGCGATCATCCTGCTTAGAAATCCGGATTCTTAGCAAGAAAGCGAGCTGCCGTAGTTCCTTGCCTTGCAAGACTTACCCCCGGTCATTCGCAGCAACTCACCATCGCGCACGCTAATCGTGGGTTACACCCTCTTCGACGACTGGACCACGATCTCTGAAATGCTATTCTGCGCACTGAATGCTGATCCGGAAAGCAGGTAACCTCTATGACTAATACTCAAAAATTTGATTGGGCATTACTCAGGAGGCAGCTCTTTCAAAGCTTGATCTTTCTCGCCGTGATGATGGCCAGTATTGAATGGCCATGGACAGACAACCACTATCTAGCAAGCCTGGTTGCCCTTCTGACCATGTGGGGGGCGACCGCACTCGCCGACCTATTGGCGAACTTCTGGCGAAGCAACCGCCACGGAGGTCCGTCGGACTGAGCAACAGCAGCCAAAGGTTCGCCGACCGCTTGTCTGCTAACGGCTCATTCAGCAGTTGATTGCGAAGGTACCATCCGATTTAGGCCTCGATTTTTAGAATCATCGTCCGAGGAAGACTATCGGGTTTCCCGAAGTTTTGAGCGTATTTTGAAGCTCTGAAAGATCGATCGTCCCATTGCGCGCGGGCATGAATTGACTCGAGGCGTGTGGAAACGCGATTGGCGCAGCTGGCGCCAACCGATAGCCATTTTCTCTGCTTCTCTTATCTACTTCAGTTCTATGTTTGTTGATGCGTTCATTTACTTCAGCTTGCGCCTGTCCATTCGTTTTATCCCGCAAAAGCTTGTTAGCTTTGAGCGCTTTTTCCCCGAGGACTTCGAGAGTAGACATTGAGGGATCCGAACTTAGCGCCCTCAATCCACCTTTCTCCCCCCAAAAATGCATCAAATAGGTATTTTCCAGAGATGGATTGATTTTTTTTTGCCGCTGCAGATCGATATTCTTTGCGGTATTCAAAAGCAGAAGCTGCAGACCCCGCTGCGGATCGCGTCTTTGATCAAGCAGCGGCTTATCCTTTCTGGGATCTAAGCGATTCCCCTTTTTATCCTCACCTCCCCCGTCAAGGCCGAGATAGTCTCGATATAGACCCAGCGCGGTGCCTTCTATAATTTGACCAAGGCCGACTGCGCTGGATTCATCATTCTCTGCGCTCGGTTTCCCGCCGCTCTCCGCTGAGACGATGTATGGAAGGTACTTTTGCGCTAAGTTCATAGATTCAAATGACGGCCATTTTCTGCGACCAAAGCCCTGCACGTTTGGGGTCTCGTAGGTCGCATGCTCCCACCACGATGGCGATGCACTGCGTCCCGCATATGTCTGCGGATCGAATTTTGCGTCATCAAAGCGAGAAGTATCATTAGCAGACGATGGCGGAGTTACTGCTTGAGGAGAGACAGGCGAATTCGATCCATTTGCCATTGGAGCAAACCGGCCGTTGAATTGAGCTTGCGTAAGCCCTGCGATAGGCGGTGCGGCACTGTATGGGTCCCGCGCCGTTTGGAGCCAGCCCGGCAGCGCGGGCGACGCTTGCCCCTGCGCTGCAAGCCCGGTGCTTGCGGCATCAGCGATCGGCAGCGGTGCGGAAGGCGCGTTACCGTCACTTCCAGGAATGTTTACCGGAGGAACAGGCGGCGCTGCATTCGCGCCACCAAACAATCCTCCGATAAGAGGCGTATCTTCATCGAAATAATCAAGAAATCCCATGCGATCTCTCCTTACAATTTATTGCGTGCTTCAAAGATTCGTCGCTAGGCAACCTGCAAGGACCTGTCAGTTGCGAGCTTGTAGTCGACCGTCTTGTATGGCCCGAGTTGGCCAATGGCTTCCGGCGTCGTCTTCTCGACGTCCTGGGCCATAAGGCCGATCTGGAATCCGGGCTGGCCGATATAGCGGAAGCGATAAACCGGTGTGCCATCAAACAGCGAACCTATCTGGGCGATATCTTCCTTCACGCGGCGATCGGACAGAAACGGAAGCTTGCTAAGATTGCCGAGATTCCCAAGGCTTCCGATGCCGCCCATGATCTTCGCGAACTGATCCGCGCCAGACATCTGACTCGTCGTTTCGCTCGTGCCGTTCGACTGCTGGCCGAGGCCCGCGATCGGCACACCGATCTGCGCCAGCAACGCCAGCGTCTGCGCCGGCAGTTGTTGCTTCAACTGCTCGAGCTGCAGCAACTGCTGCGGCCCATAATTCTGCGCATTGAGTGCATCGTTCGCCGTCTGCACGCCCTGCACCTGATTTTGAATGCCCTGCTGCTGCAAGCCGGACTGAAGACCCGCAGTCGTATTGCCGGCAGAGTACAAGTTGCTCGCAGCATTCTGCTGGTTCTGGACATTCTGGTTGTATTGAGCCGCGATTGTTGGCGCCAACCCCTGCGCGAGACCGCGCGCAAGAGCCTGTGAGTTTGCCCCGCTAAAGTCTCTGCCCGCCGCGGCGAACTGACCATTGACGCCATTCACGATGTCGGCGCTGGCCGTCTTGAGCGCATCCGCGAACCCCGGCGTGGTGTACGGATCGTAATTGGTGTTCGACGCCAGCGGCTGGGTCGCTTTCAGATAATCCTGATACGCCTGATTGATGTTGCCCGACTGACTGGTCGCGCCGCCGCCGCTCAGCAGGTTCGTCGCCAGGTTGCCGATCTGCGGGGCATAGGGATTGCCCGCCTGCGCGTTCTGCTGCAACTGGCGGATCGCGTTCTGCGACGTCTGCGACAGGCCGCTGTTCGGAATGAGAGTGCCGAGCTGATCCAGAATGCCCTTGAGCGCGGGTTGCGCCGCCTCCCAAGGCTGCGTCTGGCTTTGCTGCGTGGTGGTCTGCTTGCTTTCACCGCCCATCAGAGTTCCTTCTCCAGGATGACGTTGCGGATGCGATAGCGTTCAAGCACACGCACCCAGCCCTTGCGTCCGAATATGCGGACGCGCGAACAACCTTCTGCTTTCGCGTAATCTTCAATCTGGCCGAGAAGGCCGAGCCAGCGGCGCATCTTCGCGCCGCCGCAGGCCGTGAGCACACACACCTTCTCTGCATCGGTTTCGATCAGCGATGTGGTCGCCGCGGCCTCCACCGCGCTGCCGTTCCAGGCGATCCACAACAGGCCGTCGCCGTTCAGTACATCGAAGTCGATGTCCTGCGAATGCGAAAGATTGGTGCGGCGGATGGCGCGATGGATCAGGTCGGAGACATGGGGCCAGAATTCGTGAACACGGTCGGGAGCAACGCAGATCAGCTCAACCGACATTCACATATCCGAACGTGCGGTCTGTCAAAGCCGCGTTTGCGTGGGTCAAGGTAAACGTGCCCGGCGCTGTCGCTGTGACATAAGTCGTCGCCAGCGCCGCCGCCGCATTCGCCGTTTTCGGCATCAACAGCACGATGCTCTCAGGCCCGCAGGTCTGGTTGGTCACCGTGGTCGTGGTCTGCCCGGCACGTAACGTCACTTCACCGACCGCGTTAGATCGCCCTTGCGCGAGCTGCTGCAGAGCGAACGCGAATTTGGTGAGATCTTTCTCGTTGGTCTGGACAATGGCGACACTCATAGCGCCCCCGCCGTCGTGATATCCGGCTCGACGCCGACACTGAACGACCACGCAGCGCCTGCCGGAATCCGTGTCCTGAAGCGGGAGTAACGCGTTTCCTTGCGGAAATCACAGCGGCCGGTGCGCGGATTGATCAGCGCCTCCGGCGTGATGGTCACGCCCGCCTGCTGATTGTCGCGGAACGACGCCATACCAAAAACCTGTGCTGCATCGGTCACCGGACGAAAGCCTTTGATGAAGATGCGCTTGCCGTCCGTCCCCTGCTCCGACGTCTCGAGCGTCGCCTCGAGATTCCCGCCACGAAAGAAGCCGAGCACATTCTCACTGTTGAACTGCGAGATCTCCGGCGTCACGGAGGTCGCGTAGCTGTCGAGCGAGGCGGACATCGCATCGATCGAGGCGGACAGATCGTCGAGAGACTCCAGCGTCAGCCCTGTTTGCGAGATGCCGAGCAGATATTGCCCGCGCATCCTGATCGGGAAGAAGCGATCCAGTGCGCGGTCATAGCCGAGAATGGTGTCGTATGAGCCAGTGGCACCATCAACCGACTTATAAGCCCAGAACACCCGTGTGCCGCGCGGATCAGCTGCGCCCATGAAGAGCTGTAGATTACCCTTGTCCAGATTGGCAAAGAACGTGCGGTCCACGCGCTCGCGCCCGATCTGCTGTGGCAATCCGCCCGGCTCAATCTTGTAGAAGCCCTTCGCGGAGTAAAAGAAGATCGCATCGCCCGAGCGGATGACGCTGTAGGGCGCATAAAGCCCTTGATCCTGCGTCACGCGCTCGATCTGGAAGATCACCGGCGAACCGGGCGCATAGATCATCCGGCGGATGGCCTGATCTTGAAAGATGGTGCCGTACTCACCGCCTGCCACACCGCGCACGATGCCGCCGTCAGGCAAGTCTTGGAAATCCGACGAATTGACACCGCTGGTCCAAGATTGGGCCGTGTTCACGTCGTTCAAGCCCGACCACTGAATGCGATACGGATTTGAGAGGAGGCCCGAGAGAACAAGAAATCGGCCAACAACTTCGATATATGCCGCCTGCGGCGGATTGCCAAGCGCATCATCGAAAGCGCTGGACGATCGCAGGTCAAACACCTGTAAAACGTCGTTCGCCTGCGTCGCAAACACCAGACTATTGAACTGCGCGAAGCGCCATTGCGCCGTCCCGCTCAGCGCGGAATAGGTCGCGCCGCCCTTCGACGCATCGACCCACGCAAACGTGGTGTTGTCGAAAACATAAAGCCTGTCTTCTGTGCCGGCGAAGGTGGCGACAGTTCCGTCCCCCTTCAAGGCGTAGAACGCACCGCGGCACATTCCAGGCAAGGCCGCGCTGTAGCTCGTGAAATCGGGGAACGGCCCATAGCCGTCACCTTGCGGCAGCACGTTGAGAATGTTCTTCGTCGTCGCACCCTCATAGTCCGAAACATCAGGACGGTATTCACCGTATTGGATCAGTGGCATGAGCTAAATCGTTTCTTCCGTCCAAGGTTCAGGAGATTTGCTGCGTTCCATCCAGATGTCCGACGGGACCGATTTGATTGTCCAATCCTCACAGATCGCCGCGGCTGCTGCCCAAGGATCACCGTCTTTCGGTTGTTCCGTCCAGCCGTCATGATCTTCGGGGACAGGAATCCACCACTCTGGAATGACGGTGAAGCTGACGTCGATTCCGGCAAAGTCGAATGATCCATACTCAACGCCAAGTTTCGCCGTGAGATCAGCGTCAGCGCCAGATAGATTGAAGCAGCCATTCTCTAGAGGGAGAAAAAACCTGAAATCTATATCCTTGCCGCTCAGCGCGAACGAAGAGGCACTAATAGCCTCGCTAATAGCGAACTGAATTGGTTCTCCAGATAGTGCGAAAGCACCTAAGCTGACAAACTCTCTGACATTAAACGAGACTGCAGGTCCCATCAGGGAAAATTCACCCGCTACAGCTGCATGCTTAACGTCGAATACGACAGCTCTCCTTGTAAGGGCAAACGGACCGGTCGCAGCAACTAGAACGACTGCGCTTGCGCCCATATCTTCGGGCTGTCCGAGAGCAAGCCGGCCAAGCGCATCAAAGCCAAGCATCGATTAAACCAGTTCGTTTGCTCGAATGATGATGTGATCTACCGTTTCAGTCGGAAGCTGTAACACTGCAATCAACTTCTGCGTCAAGGGATCGCTGCGCTTGATCTCAAGCGCCAAGCCCCACTCTTCTTGCGCTTCCGAATCCGCTGCAATCACTGCCTTTACCCGATCCCACATACCAAGTTCATCGAACGCGCGTTTGAGACCAAGCTTTGTTGCAGTTTTTGGCAGGGCAGAGGCCGGCAGCGGCTGAGCCTCTGTCACAGGGGCGGTGTAGACACCATCGATAAGTGTGCCGCCGATCCGGTAAACTTGGTCATCATTCACGATGATCGAGCATCCTTCCGGGGCCTGCCACACCGATCCCTCGTCAAGGATAATATTGTTAGTGATTGCACCGCTTACTTCGACAATTGCATAGGTCGGCATATCGGCTATCCACTCCCGTTGCAGAACTCAGTGATAATGGCGACGCCGTTGGAGCCCGGACCGCCCTGCGCCCCGCTATTGGCAACAGAGTGGTTGAGTGCCCCGCTACCCCCTGATCCATATCCGTTCGCCGCATTGCCGTTGATAACCGAGGAATTAGAGAACACGCCTCTGCCACCGGATCCGAAAAGCGATGCCCCCCCGGTGCCGCTGGCGACTGTAAGCGTATTAATTTGGCAATATGCCCCAGGAGTACCTGGCGCGCCTACACTCGTTAAATCTCCCGTACCAAGTCCACCCCCCGGTGCGCCATATGGAAATTGGCCGATAGAGCCGTATTGGCCGCTGCCGCCGCCCTTACCGATACAGAGTGAACCAACTGATGTGTCACCTCCAACGGCCCCATTGTTCTGCTGGTTTCCACCAGCGCCCCCCACTCCAATCGTAACGGTCTGTGAAGAGCCGATGTCCGCCGCCGTAGCATACTTTCGCGAGTAGCTTCCTGCTCCGCCGCCGCCCCCAGCGTATGCTTGGGTCGCACTGGCGCTGAAAGCACCGCCACCGCCGCCGCCAGCACCTATAGCTTCGATAATGCAGAACACCATGCCGGGCAAAGGTGTATAGGTAGCGCTCGAAGTAAAGACTTGCCTCTTGATGGACGTAAGCAGCGTTTCGGCCCGAGCGGTTATGAATACCTCTGCGGTACCAGACAGATTGATTGCAGCGTTGCCATTTGTCGAAGCGCTCACACTGCGCGTCAGCGTTCTGCCAGCAGCCGCATAGGTCCCTGTGCCGATCTCGCTATTGTTGCCATCCTTAATTGCATAATCGACGACATCGCCATTTGCTACGCCTGCTTGGGCAAACGATAGATAGCCGGCAACCGCAGCGCCGAGCGTAATCGTGCCCGTGCCCGTTGTCGCTGTTGTCATGCGCGCAAGATTGAAGAGTTTCGCCATTCTGCAGCTCGCCGTCAGATGATTGTCAACACGCCATTATCGCTGTCAAAGTCGATGATGAATGAATTTCCGCTCGTTATCGTCAGTGGTACGCCGTAGTCATACCAACCTATGAGCTCATCATTCGCAGCCGTGTCGTTGTAGAGCACGACATACTGAAATGGTCCGACCGCTCCGCCAGTGGCCATCAGCGTCGCATCATTGATGGTGAGCTTGTAGACGCCGCCGGCTTGTGCAGACTCCGCCGTTGTGAGTGGGATTCCTCCGGGTGGATATCCATTCACCGCCGCGATCTGAGTAATGTTCGCAAGCACAGTATTAGTCGCTACCGGCAAAGTACTCGAGAGCGCAGCCTTGAGCTGATCTGAGCCGAGGTTATGCACCTTCTCGGCCAGCGCCTCGACGAATGAATTAAACTTGTTGAATGTCGCCATCTGTCATCCTCACGGCGTTGCCCCGCTCACACGCGCGGTCATCGGGCCTGCATTGTAGGCCTGATCGCGCGAAAGCTGATTGATGCTGTCGAGTGCGTATTTGAATCCAGCGGCCCAGGTGGCAATACGCTCGTCTTCCTTGATGTAAGGCGCGGTCTCGAGCAGTGCGCCATAGAGGTAGATATCCGGCGAGGTCGAAAGCAGCCAGTTCGACGGACTAGCGTTCGATAGCGCGGGAATATTGGCGCGGTAAACCATCTCAAGCGTGTAGGCCATATCCGGCGTGCGGATCAGCTCCATCTCGTCGCCGAAGATGGTAAAAAACTGCGGACGCCCCGGTGCGTTGCCGGAGCGTGCGCGGAATTCATCCGCCTGCTGTCCGCTCAAAAACTCAAGACGCGGCTTGCCATCCACACCGTTCAGGCGGACGCGCCGCATGGTCTGGAAATCGAGTGGCAGGCTGACGAACTCCGGCTCGTCGCTCAGCATATTGACCAACGCCGTCGCCCGCTTCTCCATTTTGTTGGAACGCAGGTCGCGGTTGAGCTTCGCCTCACACAGGCGAATGAAATCCGGCACGCGCGAGAGAATGGCGGCGTCGGTCTCGCGGCCTAGCCATTCGGCGATGGCCGCTTGCAGATCGGCATAATTTGCAAGACTCACGATGAACCCCCTCGCCAGCCCGCCTGCGTGGACGCAGCGTCGACGCGCAGGAAGCGCCAATCAGGATCCTGCAGCTTGCGCGCAATCAGCCGGTCGAACTCCGGCGTGAACAGGCGCAAGCTGACGTTGCCGCGGGCGTATTCCTCGTTCAGCCACTGCTCGAGAAAGATGTTGGGAATGCGTGCGACGTGCCGTCCCCAGTCGCTCGCCTGCGGCAGCGCAGCCGCCTGCTTGTTGGCTTCGATGATGTCCTCCACATCCTGCGAGCGCTTGAACGTAAAACCCTTCGCGCTCTCATCGATGTGGAGGGAGGTGTGGACGCTCATTGCAGTTCCGTTACCCACAGGGTGCCCGCTGTCGCACTGACTAGGCCGCCGGTCGCGGCCTTGATGGCGGAGATGCGCTGGCCTGGCGTCACGGTGACGAAGGTCTCCCAGTTGGCAGGCAGATAGGGATCCGCGGCGGTCGCGGTCTGCGCGCCGTCGCCGATCCGGAAATGGCAGGCCGAATTCGACACCAGCCTGATGCGATAGGTCTGCGGGCCGAACGCGTTGGCGATGGCGGCAGATGCGTCATAGGCAATGGCCTGCGTGACGCCGATGCGATGGGACTGTTTCATATCAAGCAATCTGGACGTCTGCGAAGAAGGTTGTGGGCACGGTGCCGGAGCCTGCACCGTCGGTGACGAACTCGATGGCATCATCCTCGTTGACGGCGTTACCGTCGGCGGGAACGACGATATCGACATCGCCGGCCGCAGAGCCCGTGAAGGCAATGGTCCAGCCGCCGCCCGTCACGACGTTACCCTTGATCTTTGTGGTGATGGTGTTGTCGGCAGTGGTGACTGCCGCGTGGATGACGGAGCCCATCTTCACCACCCTGCCGCGGCATGGCGCTGCGGTGAATGCACTGCCCGGCGTGGAGCAGTCCGCCATATGCGCGAACACGCGAATGATGTTGAGCGGGCGCGGATTAGCGAGAGTCATTTAATTCTCCAAAAAAAATGGGCGACCCGAAGGCCGCCCACAAGTTGCAGGGAGATGATAAAAGTTTACGCGCCCGTGTTGTCGAACACGCCGCCGGAGGCCTTTTCATTGCGGGCTTCCAGCGCGTATTCGCTCAAGAGCTGCGCGCGCTCGCTGTCACCGGTCTTGGCCAACGGCACGGACACCATCTTGCGGCCGTTGAGATGCGCGATCGCCCACATGTCGTCCTGCAGGACGAGCACGTCGCGTGGGCGCACCTGGCGGCTTGGCGCCACCTTCAGCACGCCGAAGTCGGATTCGTAGACGTCCACTGAGGCCACGATCTTCTTCGAACGCGCGTCCTCCATCGGCGTGGAGCGGCCGGTAAAGGTCGAGAATTGCTGCTTGTTGAAGCCGCCGCACATGATGATGTTCGGCTTGCCGCCATTGGTCCAGCAGGACTGCAGCACGGTTTTCAGTCGCGCCTCGGTGAAGGCCACCTGCGTGCCGTCGGTGCGGGTGCCGGCGCCGTTCGCCGCCGCCGGGTCGGCCGCAGTGCCAGTGCCTTTCGACGTGTTGGTCTTGAGCCACGAGAGAACCGAAGCGGTCTTGCGCGCAGTGGAATCGTCGCCGACAACCTTGGCCTGGTTGGTGCCGCAGAGAATGGCGTCGATGTCGAGCTTGAGCGCGAGGCCCTTCAGCATCTTCTGATAGCCGAGTTCATCGCCGCGCCCGGCGTGTTCCACCGCCTGCTGGGTGCCGGAGACGCGCGCCACCTTGTCCGAGATCTGGCAGATGTTGCCGAGGCGCACCGTCGGCACGGTGGCATCGGTCGTGGCGTCATCGCCTTCGAGCACTGCGTTTCCGGTGTCGCGATTGTCGAGCGCCTGCGTCTGCCATTCGTGATTGACGGCGGAGGCTTTCACTTTCTCACACATGGTGAAGAACGGCGTGTCGGTCGGATCGATACGGAAGATTTCGTCCGACAGGTCTTCGCGGTTGCCGACCGCCTCATAAGTGGCAAAGGTATTGGATGGCATGGCCATGAATGTGTTTCCTTCTCTCGCCGGCGTCGCTGGCGTGCACGAATGCACCGCGGGGGTTGCCGGCGTTTGGGTTGAGACGTTGTGAAGTGCTTGGACTGTTCGAGGCGTTACAGCGCTAAAGCGTTTTCGAGCGAAGTGGTTACCGGTTCGCGTGAAGAAAACGCGTCAAAACAAGACTCTAGAGCTGCGCGCCGCTTGGCCGCCTCACCTGCACGCGTCAAAATGACCTCGTGCTGTGAGCGGCCGCGTGGTGACTCAGGCGAACGATCGCCATGGCCTCGCTGTCATGCGTCGCGGAGGTTCGCGTCGCACGGTTCGAGTTTGGCTCAAGGGGTCGTTGCTTCGTCCAAGACCTCGGAATGTCCGGGGAGCGGCAATCGCAGCCGGGCCGTCTTCCTGCGTCTCACCGGGGGCCTCGAGTGCTCTCCATACGAAGAGCAATCGGAAGGGCGGCGTCAGCCTTATCGGCTAAACTGTTGAATTCGTGGCCGCCATGACGGCGCCTGCAGATCTGATATGCTTCTAAGCCTATATTCTGACTACTCAGCTACAGAACTTCTGTCTGACGAGGTAGATTCACGACTCGACTACATGACCTCGGGACTTACCAATCGATGGATACTTTTCTCGGATTATAGCCTCAATCTTCTCACCAACCGACTGGCTTGACCGGCTAACTGCGGCCGCAAGACCGCGATCGAGAGCGTCGCTTTCGGCATGACTTGACTTGCGATCAGGCCGCCTGTCGCGGGTCAATAAGAGCCTATTTTTCATGACCGTTGTTCTCCGTTGGGAGGCTTACCGTACTTCCGCCAGAAGTAGCGCGGATTTAGCGTCGCTTCAAAGTAATGCTTTCGCTTAATCCAAACGAAGCCCTCATGCTTTGTAATGAAGGCTACATCGACCGGACCACCAACCGTACCTTCGTCAACTGTGGCCTTACGTTCCACAGCTGTTATACTCACCAAAGCTTCAGCTAGTTCTATGAGCTCTTGCTTCGGCATCATTGCGACCATTCTATCAAATTCCCGAGAGAATTGCTCGCGTAATGACTTCGTAGTCTCCTTCTCGTACTCAGCCCGAATTGCTGCAGTAATTTCGTGTATCAATACCTTACGAGATTCGGCCGCTTTCTTGGAGAGTTTTCTGGCCCGAAGGGCTTTCTCAATCGCATCGGCTACTTTTCCGACGGCTATTTCGATAAATTCAGAT
The DNA here is from genome assembly GCA_036924835.1 of Nitrobacteraceae bacterium AZCC 1564. Classification (NCBI taxonomy): domain Bacteria; kingdom Pseudomonadati; phylum Pseudomonadota; class Alphaproteobacteria; order Hyphomicrobiales; family Nitrobacteraceae; species Nitrobacteraceae bacterium AZCC 1564. The sequence continues at coordinate 5,516,272 of JBAGRR010000001.1, read as the reverse complement.
GTCCGCTCTACAAACTTGGGGTCAGCGCCGCCCAGGAGGCGTTGAATAACGTCAGTCTGGGCAAAATAAATAACCTGTCCACCGTCTGGAGAGGTCTCGATCGAACTCGACACTGAATTTGAGAACTTCATCCGACCAAGTACACGACCATCCACTTCAACGGCATAGACCGCTGGAAACGTCTGCTTCTCTCCGAATCCAGCGACAACTATCCCCGTTGTAAAATCAGATGGCAGAACCCTAAGAAATGCATTCGCAACAATCTGCTTAAACTTCTCCATTTCTTTGGAAGTTAGCTCTCGGCCTTTGAAGCGAACTTTTGAGATTTCCTCGATGCGAGCTGAATAGCTTTTTATTACTTCCTCAACCGTTAGTTCTTGCAAACTATCGGCGATCGGTATCTCTAAAAGCTGAGCAAGCCTTCGTTCGAAATAGCTATCCAATAGCTCATCGATGCTCGAAACTTTGACCTTCTTATTTTGACGCGCGGAGTCAAAAATCTGAAGCTGTATATCTCCAGCAACGTCTAACTGCGTCTCTTCGATTTCGACGCTGATTATTTGGTCAACATATTTTCCGACCGCCGTCTCATCAATTAAGACATGATCCTCGACGTACTTTAGAAAATCGATGCCCCACTCTTCGACCGTGGCACGCTGACGTATTCCTTCGGTTGCTCGAAACTCTTTGACCAAGAGCTCCCACGGCACTCCGATACAATCCATGTTGCCATTGATCATTACCCCGATGGGATATTGCGGGCTAAGCTCGAACAGTTTGTCCGCAGTATCGAAAACCTTAACATGCCCATTGCCGGAAATAGTGACTGCGCTATCCGTAGCAAGTGCAATACCCAGCCTATTTGAAACGGCAATTTCAGTTGTCATCCCGCGCCACCTGCAAGCGGCAGCTTTCAGAGCAATTCCTTGTTCGTTTTTGCAACGGGGTTTTATGCCCGCTCACGACCGCTCTAAGCCCCCAGCACCGCCTAACTGTTGTCGTAGCCGAAGCGACATGTCAATCAGCGGTTGCGGATTAAGGGCATAGATATCCACGATCGAGTCGACAGGACCTGTGGCCACCCGATCCCAGCGAATCGGTGAAATGCGGCCGCCGTTCCGCCGTGAAGCTACTTCACACAATCCCAAGCCGCTTCCACCGCTCGGCATCGCGCGCCAGCTCGTCGAGCTGCTTTGCGGCAATATGACCGTTGGCGACGATAGCCGCGAGATGCGCGCGCACCTTGCCGACCACGTTCACGGCAATGAACAGCTTCTCGCGCCCACGCTCGTCATCGATATGGGTCGCGCGCCAGCGTTCGATGTAGGCGGCTTCAAGAGCGGTGAACGCCTCATTGAGCAGCTCATTGTCGAGCAGTGCCTGTGCCCGCGCGCCGCGGGACATCTCGTTGTTGGCTTTGAGCTCGTCGATCACGTACCAACTCCATCCTGCGTGTTGCGCGCCATCTTCTGCTGATGCGCCTCGGCACCGGCCGCCAGGTTGAAGTGTCCCTGCGCCATGGCGTGCTCGTGCATCTGACGGGCTTGTTCCATGCGCTGTTCGTGCTCGCGGTCGCGGCGCGCTTCCTCGCGATTGAACTTTTCGCGCTCGAGCTCGGCTTCCAGCAGCGCCAGCTCCCGCTTCAGCGCAAAGTCCCGCTCGGTCTGAGCCATCTCCGCACGGGTCTTGTCGCGCTGGGTCTCAATATCCGCTTGGGCCTGGACGCTCTCGATCTGCGCCTTGCGTTGATCGGCTTTCTCGTCCAGCGCCGCCTTCATCTGCAGCCCGGCCATCACCGGATCCGGCTTCTGCGATGACGCCTGCGCCATCGCCTTGCCTTCAGGCGAGTCCGGGTCCGTCATGTACGGGCTGACATCCTTCAGGTCGATGACCTTGCACAGCTCTTTCGCCGCGTTGAAGATGTTCTTCGGCGTGACCACCGGCAGCCCGCCCATCAGGGCTTCTTTCTGCAGGTTCATCAGCATGGTGAGATTCGCCGCCCGCTCCTGCCGGGTGCCGGAGCCGAGCCCCACTTTCACCGTCATATCGGTGCGGGTCTTCCAGCCTCGCGGATCGACCGGCACCCACTGCTTGCGCAGCTCGACGGTGTCGGCCTGCGTGGCGTGCTTGCGGATAATCCCATGCAGCAGCAGAAACAGATCGCGGATGCCGGTCTCGGCAAAGATACGAGCAATAAGCTTCATGCGCGCCTGCGCCGCGCTGTAACCTTGAGCCGATGCGGTGGCGGAGACGTTCTGCAGCGAATTGGCGTCGATACCCTGCCCCTGTCGCGTGACGCCTGTGCGCCATTCGCGTGTGGCGTCCATGTATTCGATCACCGGCAGCACATCGCCGGCGATGGCCGGATGCTTGAACGGCTCCACGGCTCCTTGAGCCTTGGCGCGGATGATGCCGCCGGGCCGAGCGACCAGCAGATCATCGATGGTGTTCTCGCTGGCGAGCCCTTCATAAACGATGGTGCGCGGATTGTTCGCCAGATACTGCGCATCCAGCATCGCTCGCACCAGCGCGGTCTTGATCCGCTGGATATCCATCACCAGGTCGGCGATGGACCGACCGAAGAAGCGATGGGTCACGATCACCGGCGTCATCGCCGCGAACGGCATCATATCAACTTGCTCGATATCCTCGCGCCCGTCCTTGCGGAGAATCTCCTCCTGGCCGCCGCCGGTTGTCACCTTGTAGAGGCCGACCTTGCCAGTGCCGCCGTAATCCATCCGGATGTAGTGCTCGACCACCTCGATGATGCGTGAGCCGGAATTGGTGCTGCTGTCGGCCCAGTACTCCTCGTCAACGCTGTCGCGGCTCAGCTCTTCGGTGTTGGATGTGTTGCCGTAGGTCTGCAGTGCCCTCACTTGCGCCGCGTCATAGCCCTGCTCGATCAGCTTGGCCTCGGTCAGCGTCACAATCTTGTGGAAGCAGTAGTTGCTCGCCGCGATTGAGCGCGCGTTGCGCTCGATGCCGAACTCCTCCGGAGGAACACCCTCAACGCGCGCCTGCTCGAACTTGCGGGTGGTGACGATGGTGACGTCATGAGTGATGACAACCGACGGCTGACCGGTGGCCGGACTGACCGGCCCGGGGTTTTCCTTCCGCGTATGCGCCTCAATGGCGAGCGCGCCGTTGCTCTGCAGCACGGCCTGCGCCAGCAGCGCAAACGCGTCGTCGGACTGGTCCAGATAGGTCTCGCGCTCTTCCTCGGTGCGCGTTTCCCACCAGGCCTTCACCACGCCCACCTTCTGCAGCAGCGCATCCTTGATGAAGGAATACAGGATCAGAAATCCTGGATTTCGCTGCATGAAGACGTGATTGACGTAATCGGTTTCCTGCTCGGCGGCAGCGACATCTTCTGCGCTCACCGGATTAAAGCAGACGATCTCATCCGAGCCGCAGAAGATCTCCATCAGGCTCGGCATCAGACCTTCGATGGTGTCCGCCACATCGGTGGAGACGGCGCTGGAGCGGCCTTCGAGCTGCGGCATGTCCTTGCGCATGTCGCCGAGGTAATAATCCATCGCATCAGAGCGCTCGATGGAGAGCCGGGCTGAAGATGTTGCCGCCAGCGCATCGGCTTTCTCCGCCGCAAGCATGGCCTGCAGCGTGGATACGGACATTTTTGCCATTTAAGCGATGCCTTGACGTGGGTAGTTGATGGGACGATTGAACGATGAAGGCGCGACAGGTTTGGCGAAGGTCAGCGCCACCGCGTCCCATTCATCGGGACTGAGCGCATCGCGCCGCCGCATGTCTTCCTTCTTCTCCAGCACCAACCGCGTGTTGCTGTCGTACTTGTAGGTCGGCCCGCACGCATCGGCCTGCAAGCTGTCGCAGTCGGGGATCTGCGCGCCGGAAGGATCTTCCAGCCATTCCTTCGACTTCATCCACATCTCCGCGCGGCGGTTCATCGGTCCACCGCTGGGCTTGCCGCGCTCGTCGAGCGGCGGCGGCTCATAAGGTGCTGCGCCGAAATTCACGGCCTCAATGATAGAGGCATAAGGCTCGCCCATGTGCCGGATTTGGTCGAACACACCGGCGCCGACACCACCGACATCGATGAACATCTTTGCGGGCTTGTCCCTGTCGATCACGGATTTCGCCCAACCCGCGCCCTGCACGGTGTCGAGCTTCTGCTTCGATTCCACTTTCAGCACACGCCGCCCGCGCCGCCACGCCATCGAGTGACGATCGCTGCCCATCCATGCGGGATCGTAACCGATCACCAGCGGGCCCGACGCCTCGCATTGCGCCTTGCGCGCACGCGCGATCAGCGCGGGCGGAATGAAGCTGTCATGTCCGGACATCTGGAATGCTTCGGCGGCGGTCGCCGGATATTCCTGTTTAAACAAGACAGGGTCTTTCAGTTCGATGATCTTATTCCGCCGCCAGCACATCTGTTCATCATCGAGGCGGTAGAGCGTTGCGTATTCGCCCTCCTCCTCGTCGAGCATGAAATCGGGCGGCGGCGCCTTGCGGTATTCCTGCTGCCAGAACCACGGAATGAAGATCGCGATGTAGTCGCTCTTGCCGGTCTCGGCATCACGCCACTTGCGATGAAAGAAGTTGCCGACGCCGTTGGCCGTACTCTCCAGAATGATTTCTGTCCCCGGCTCGTCCGACACTGCCTGCAGCACGCCAGCAGCATGCGTGTCGGCATGCGGCCAGAAACCGACTTCGGAGCCGTGAAACAGTTGCAAGGTCGATGAGCGCCCCACGCCTTTGGTGCCGGCGGTGCCGACTTTGTAGGCGCTATCGAGCACATCGAAATTCAATTCCTTGGCGTTGGCCGATCCGGTCGACGGCTTCACCAACGGATGGCAGTGTTGATGATAGCGGTTGACCATCTCGAACAGGTTCTGCGTCGCCGCATCCTCATGGGTGAGGATGAAGGCGCGCAGCCCTCGAGAGTGCGACACACGATGGTAGTAACGCCCCTCCACATATGTGGAGCAGCCTTGCTGCCGCCCTTTCAGGATCAGCGCGCGGACTTTGCCGATTTCCGCCTTCTGCGCCTCGAGCCGTTCATGAACATGAAGCTGCGCGCGGTTCAGGATCAGCGGCTCGATAGCGCCGGACTTCGCCCTGATCTTGAGACATTTCGACGCGTAGTATGGAAAGTCATCGCGAAGTCTTACGCGAATTCGTCTTTCGCGCGTCGTCAAGTTCATTCAGCGCGTCCTCGTGGCGCATCGCCAGCTCGCCAGAATGCTTCACGCCGGACAGCCGCGCATGCAGATACGGCGCAGCCGCCTTCGCCGCATCCATGCGGTCCCCTTGCGATTGCGTCTCATCGCGCAGGATCGAAAGCATGTAATCCACGGGCGAGAGATCGTTGGCTGGCGTTTTTCGCGCATTGGTCATGCGAACGCTGGAGCGTTCATGAGCAGGATCTGCATTATCACTGCTCGCCTTGCGCGTCGTACCTTTTCGTGCTCCGCGCTGCGCCATCTTTCGAATTCATCTCAAAACAAAAAGCGCCCGGCGGGATGTCCGTCGGGCGCAACTTGTCACGATCCACTTACGCCAATAAGCCGTTCGCACTGTCGCGTAAACACAAACTGCAAAGCGCGCCATTGAATAACGTGAAAAACACGACGCGGCAAGCGAACAGCACGCGCGTGAAAGTAAATGGCGCACCACCTATCGATTGGAATTCACCTCAAAAACAAAAGCGCCCGGCGGGATGTCCGTCGGGCGCAACTTGTCACGATCCACCTACGCCAATAGGCCATTCGCACACTCGCGTAAACAGAAAGAATGATATTTAGCGTTGAATAACGTGAAATCACATCGTGGGGAGAGAACAGCACGCGCGAAAGTAAATCACGCGCCACTTATTTCATTGAGCTGCCATGCTCTGAGACGACCAGGAATTCACCTCAAAACAAAAAGCGCCCGGCGGGATGCCCGTCGGACGCAACTTGTCACGATCCACTTACGCCAATAAGCCATTTGCACACTCGCGTAAACAGAAAGGACGAGGCTCAGCATTGAATAATGTGAAAACACATCGCGGTGAAAGAACAGCACGCGCGCGAAAGTAAATCGCGCCTATCACACCACGTGTTATTTATGCCGTTAGGTTCCATACTCGACACGTGTCAGAGATGCACAGATGAACACATCATCACGCTCTTCCGTTTCATTTTCTAGTGTTCTTCATCGAATTATCACGCAGTTCGTGAGCATGCGTCGCGCCACACATCAACGCGCGTCAAACTATGGCCAATTTTACTCACTGTTTTTCATCGCAAGCTCCCGATTAGAATGAGGCGCGCTATTGGAAGTCCTTGATCAACGGTTCGAAGCATTTCCCGACCCTTGTGATGACTGGATCGTTTGGGACAACGATGAGGACAATTTCGCAGAAATCGGAACGCAATATCTGAGCTCTCTTTCGGAGGACGAAGCGCGCTCGTTTTGCTGTTTGCTGAATCGATCGCAGCCTCGGATCAATCGCGATCAGCAAGGAGCTTAACCTCCAACCTCCATATCTGCGCAAAAATAGCCCTGACGATCGAGAGCGATGGCAACGCCGGTCCTGTTGAGGTACTGGCCTGCAGCCCACCCGATCAAAGTTCCAGCCTACCCTGGCGAACGGAACAACGACGGTGTGATCGCGCCGCTACAGACATGCGCGCGGCCCCATGCTTTGATGCTGCATTAAACGCACGTAATGATTTTACAGAAGCGACATTGTCTTCGCTCGGATCTTGGCCAGCCCTGTCGGCTGGCTGTTTCTTCCGCGTTTTGTGCACGCTTTTCTTACGATGATACCTCGTGCAAACGCCGATCGTTAAAGTTTGAGCGATCATATAACGCCTAATTTAAGCCTGATATGCGTAGGTCAATCATGCTTAAGACCAAGTCTAAACGGAACGGCCGCCGCATGGTCCGCCAGATGGACGCGTGGATTCCGCGCGGCGATGAACATAAAACCGAATGCAAGATCGTTGATCTGTCCCCTCATGGTGCGAGACTCGTTATCCCCCGCGAAAGCGCGCTGTCCCGCAGCTTCATGCTGTGCTGGAACGCCGCGCCGTCCGGCCGACGCTGCCAGATGGTCTGGCGCAAAGGATCAATGACCGGCGTGAAGTTTCTCGACTGAGCCGGACACCCGCTACCGCAATTCTGAACACCCGACTTGCACCTAAGCCAGCCTACAGATGTCCTCGATACTTGTGAATGTCAGCGCAGGCGATGTCTTGGCCAACGCCTCGGGCGTGGCATAGCCCCAGCTCACCGCCCCAAAGGCAATGCCCGCCTTCTGCGCCGCTTCAGCATCTCTTACCTCGTCACCGATGGAGATAGCATCGGATGCCGGAATACCCGTACGTTTGAGCACGGCCTTATATTTCGCCGCCTTTCCGAAGAGCGAGGCGCCGCAGGCAAAGTGAGAGATGTACTGCGTGGCATCGCCCAGCGCTGCCCGCACATTGTCCTCGCTGTCTGACGAGACCATCGCCGTGACGACGCCGGATTCGGAAAAATGGCGCAACATGCGATCGACACCCGCAAACAGCGGTATGTCCTTAAGGCGCTCGGTCTTCATGCGCCGCATGTCGCGGGCAATCGCAGGGATCTTCCAGAATGGCACCTCAAGAGACTCGACGAGCTCCCGCGAACCCTTGCCACGCATCTCTTCGACTTCATGAGGTGCCACGCGGCGAAAGCCATGAGCTCCGGCCACATCGTTCACGACGCTGAGAAACCACGGAAAGCTGTCCAGCAGGGTTCCGTCGAGATCGAAGATCACAAGCTTGTATTTGCGCATGTCAGGAGAAAACCGTGGCGGGCACAGGTCCCTTGATACGAGCCACGGGAACTACGATCAATCGGTCCGGCTGTCACAGGACCGCAATTTTGTGTCATGCGCTCTGGCGGACACACTGAAACAACCACTGCCTACCCGATCAACACACAGATTTGACTGTAACAATCGCTCGCGCAGTCGTTCCTCCGCCTCTCACACAATCGTCACAGCGCGCATCCGGTGATCCGCGGAACGTTCAGCGCATCCCGCGCTTGTTTAGACGAAGTCTCACCAGTCATCGCGAGCCTGCGAGGCTTGCGGCCGTGAGCTCACTCCAAGCATTGAGGGATGCATGACCCATTCGGACAATCAAGGTTCCGGAAAATTCGGTCTGGATCGCCGCAGCGTTTTACAGACATTGGGAATCGCAGGCGTCGCCGCAGGAACCACTCACTGGAAAACCGATAGTGCAAACGCCGCGACCACTGAGCTGGTCCCGGATTATTTCGTGAAGGCACGGTTGACTGTCAACGGCAAGGACTATTCCGCGCCGATTGATCCACGCACCACGCTGCTCGACTTCCTGCGCGAACATGCCGGCCTCACTGGCACTAAGAAGGGCTGCGACCATGGGCAATGTGGCGCGTGCACCGTCCATGTGAATGGCCGCCGCATCAATTCGTGCCTCAGCCTCGCCGCCACTCATGAGGGCGACAAGATCACTACCATAGAGGGCCTCGGCGATCCCGATAACTTGCATCCGATGCAGGCGGCGTTTCTCGCCCACGACGGCTATCAGTGCGGGTATTGCACATCAGGACAGATCATGTCCGGCGTGGCGCTTCTGAACGAACCATGCGGCCCTTCCGATGACGAGGTGCGCGAACTGATGAGCGGCAACATCTGCCGCTGCGGCGCCTACAAGAACATCCTCGCCGCCATCCAGCAGGTTCGCCAAGGAACATAAGGAAGCCCCTCAAGAACGGAGTACCGCCATGCAGGCCTTCCAATTGCGCCGCGCGGACACCGCCGACATCGCCGTTCGCGGCGCCTCAAGCGCAAAGACCGCCCAACAAGGCGCCGACGTCCGCTTCCTCGCCGGCGGCACCACGCTGCTCGACCTGATGAAGCTCAATGTCGAAACGCCCCGGCAGATCATCGATATCAATCGCCTGCCGCTCGACAAGATCGAGCCGATTCAGGGTGGCGGCCTTCTCATCGGCGCCACCGTGCGCAATTCCGATCTCGCCAATGACGAGCGCGTGAAGCGCGATTATCCCGCGCTGTCGCAGGCGCTGCTGGCGGGCGCGTCCGCACAATTGCGCAACATGGCGACAACCGGCGGCAATCTGCTGCAGCGGACACGCTGCGTGTATTTCCGCGACACCGACATGGCCTGTAACAAGCGTAATCCCGGCTCCGGCTGCGCGGCGATCGGCGGATTTAACCGCAACCTCGCCATTCTCGGCGTCAGCGATCAGTGCATCGCCACCAATCCGTCGGACATGAATGTCGCTCTGATGGCGCTCGATGCCACCATCCACATCAAAGGGGCGAACGATGAGCGCATAGTGCCGATCTCCGAGTTCTTCCTGCTACCAGGCAACACGCCGGACCGGGAGACCGTGATGCAGCCAGGTGACCTTATCACCCATGTCAGCCTTCCCGCGCCGGTGCCTGGTGCGCACTCGCTTTATCTCAAGCTGCGCGATCGCGCTTCGTACGAGTTCGCTCTCGCCTCTGCCGCCGTCGTGATGACGGTGAACGGCGAGAAGATTGACAAGGTCGCCTTCGCCATGGGCGGCGTCGGCGTGCGGCCATGGCGGAATAAGGAGGCGGAAGCCGCGCTCACTGGGCAAACAATCAGCAAAGAAGCTTTCAACAACGCTGCCAAGACCTTTCTGCAAGATGCGAAGCCGCAGAGCGGTAACGCCTTCAAAATCGAGCTGGCGCGGCGCTGCCTTGTTCACTCGCTTGATGCCGCCTCAAAGCTCGCCTGACATTTTTGAGAGACAGCCATGAACTATATCGATCCCGGCAAAGTCATTGCCGCCCCGCTCAGCCGCATCGACGGCCCGAAGAAGGTCTGCGGCAGGGCGATGTACACCTCAGATCATAATTTCCCTGCCCTGCTTTACGCCGTGCCGGTGTCGAGTTCGGTCGCCAGCGGCACGATCAAAACGCTTGATATCTCGGCGGCAGAAAAGATGCCGGGCGTGCGCGCCATCCTGCATGCCGACAATATCGGCAAGCTCTACAAGGTCACTGATTCCAAGATTAAGGTGGACGAGAAGCGCCCGCCGTTCGCCGACAAGGACGTCCGCTATTACGGCCAGTATGTCGCTGCGGTCATCGCCGACACATTCGAACAGGCAACCGCCGCCGCCGACGCTGTGAAGGTGACCTACGACGCCAAGCCGCACAACGTCAGCGAAGAGCTGGAACCGACCGAATGGAAGACCGAGAGCGAGCGCGGCAACATCGAACAGGCCTTCGACGGCGCGCCGGTAACGGTGGATGAGACCTACGTGACACCAGCCGAAACACACGTCGCGATGGAGATGCATAGCACGGTCGCGACCTTTGAGAACGGCGCATTCACGCTCTATGAAACCAGCCAGGCCGTGGTCAACCATCAACAGGTGATGATGGCGATGCTCGATGAGCCGAAGGAAAACGTGCGTGTGGTCTCGCGTTTTCTCGGCTCCGGCTTCGGCAGCAAGCTGTGGCCGTGGCCGCATTGTTTCATCGCCGCGGTTGCCGCAAAACAGCTCGGCCGCCCGGTCAAGCTGGTCCTGAGCCGCAAGATGAACTTCGAATCTGCCGGTCACCGCCCGGTGACACAGCAGCGTATTCGTCTGGCCGCGGACCAGGAAGGCAAGCTCGTGGGGTTGAGCCAGGATTATCTCAACCACACCTCGATCCTCGACGACTACAAAGAGGATTGCGGCGAAGCGACACCGTTTCTCTATTCCACCGCGAACCTGCGGGTGCGCTCAGACCTCGTCCGCCGTAATGTCGGCACGCCCACTCCCATGCGCGGCCCCGGCGCAGTGCCCGGCCTGTTCGCGCTGGAGTCGGCCATGGATGAACTTGCGATCAAACTCGACATGGACCCAGTGGCGCTGCGCTTGAAGAATGAAACCGCCATCGATGAAAGCACCGGCCTGCCCTTCTCTTCGCGGCATATGGCGGAATGCATCACCACCGGCGCTCAGAAATTTGGCTGGCGCGAACGCGATCCGAACGTCGGCGCCATGAAGGCGAGTGACGGCAAAACTCTCGGCTGGGGCATGGCATCTTGCTCATGGGTCGCGCTGCGCATGCCGACGGAAGCTACCGTCGAATTGAGAGCGGATGGCACCGTGCGGGCGGTCTGTGCCACGCAGGATATCGGCACCGGCACCTACACTGTGATCGCGCAGCTCGTCAGCGCCGAGACTGGCGTGCCGGTGGACAGGATCGACGTCGTACTCGGCGATACCAACCTGCCGCCGGGTCCGTTCTCGGGCGGATCGGCGGCCACGGCCTCGGTCGTTCCCGCCATTCTGGAAGCTGTGCGCGAAGCCAAGAAAGCGACACTCGAACTCGCTACCAAAACGCCGAACTCCCCGTTCGCCAACCGCAAGCCGGACGAGCTGATCTTCGCTGACGGCAACGTGCGTCCCGCCAGCAGCACCATCGGTGCGGCAGGCAGGACGTCGAGCAACGATGGCCTCCCCTTTGCCCGCATCATTGAAATGGCGGACGCAGCCTCTGTGTCCGGCAAGGGCAAAGGCGAAGGCGGCTTCGACGACCCGCTGAAGAAGAAGTTCTCGCTGCATTCCTTCGGCGCGCATTTTGTCGAGGTGAGCTGGCAGCCTGAACTCGCACGGCTGCGCGTTGAGCGCGTGGTCACCGTCATTGACGGCGGACGCGTCATCAACGCGAAGACGGCCGCCAACCAGATCGAAGGCGCCGTGGTGATGGGCGTCGGCATGGCGCTGTTCGAACACACGCATTACGATCCGCGCAATGGCGCCCCAGTCAACAGCAACTTTGCTGATTATGTGGTCGCGACGCACGCCGACGCGCCGCAGATGGATGTGACGTTCCTCGACCATCCCGACACCAACTTCAACGAGATCGGCGCGCGGGGATTAGGTGAGATCGGCCTTGCGGGCACCGCCGCCGCCATCACCAACGCGATCTATCACGCAACCGGCGTTCGCGTGCGGAAGCTTCCGGCGATGATCGAGAACCTGATCGAGGCGTGAGAACTGAAAGGCTGAGAGTCTTCAGCCCTCGTCCAGCGGCACCTGACGTGACGCGGCGAAGCTCTCCCACGCCACCATGAACATCGCCGCGATCACAGGGCCGATGACGAAGCCGTTGAGTCCAAACACCTGGATGCCGCCGAGCGTGGACAGCAGCACGACATAATCCGGCAGTTTGGTGTCCTTCCCCACCAGGAACGGACGCAAAAGATTATCAATGAGACCAATGACGAGCACGCCCCAGCCGATGAGAAAGAAGCCCTGCCATATTGAACCGGTGGCAAGGAAATAGATTGCGACGGGCAGCCACACGATGCCCGCCCCGATCGCGGGCAGCAGCGATAGGAAGGTCATCAGCACCGCCCACAACAGTGGCGCGCGGACGCCGAGAAACCAGAACGCCAATCCGCCAAGCGTGCCTTGGACGATCGCCACAAGGATTCCGCCTTTCACAGTGGCGCGCACCACGACGGCGAACCTCGAGAACAGCGCGACTTTCTGATCCTCATGCAAAGGAATGGCGCGCTTCAGCCGATCCGCGAGATACGCACCATCGCGGAGCAGGAAGAACAGCAGATAAAGCATGATGCCGAGACCGAGGACAAAATCGAATGTGTTCAGCCCGATGCTGAGTGCTTGCGGAGCCAGCGCCTGGCCCCCCTTCATCAGGCCGGACGACAGGCTCTCCCGAAGTGCGGAGAAATCCGTCATATTGACGCGCTCCAGCAAACCCTTGATCCAGCCGGGCAAGGCGTCGAACACCTGCTGCACATAGCTGCCGAAATTGATCTCGCCCGACTGCACCTTGGCGTAGAGCGCGGTGGCTTCGCGGACCAACGATGCCGTGACCATCGCCAAGGGTAAGATCACCATCGCTGTGATAAGCAACACCGCGATCGTGGCGGCCAGGCTTGGCTTCCGCGTGAACCGCAGCAGTCGCCGGTAAAGCGGCGCGAAGATTACCGCGCCCACGATCGCCCAGAGGATCGCGCCGTAGAACGGCTCCAGGATCCAGCCGAATGCAATCGTGACAATAACGATCAGGAGCAGAAAGGTGGTGTCCTCGAAGCTGCGCCTCTCGTCGGCTGGTCTGGTCATCGCATCGCTCCCGACGATCTTCTGCGCCGACTCTATTGGAGATCTGCGTGCGGCGATACCCGTGCTGTTGTCTCACCGGCCCTTATGCGTCTTACGACGTATGCGCGCGGAACATGCCCGGCTCGCTGGCGTTTTTTACAGAAGATCAACGGCACAACCGCATGCGAGAGGCTCCATCGATGCCAGACTTTTCAGACCCGCCTTTTATTTACGAGGGTGCGGATAGCATCCCCGGCGAGAAGCCGAAAGCCATGCCTAGCGAAAAGTCAGAAGCCGCCCCCGTCAGCGAGGCCGTCTCGCGTGCCATCCATGCCATTCAGAATGCAATTCATACCGCAAAGAAGCCGGGAATGCCGCTCAGCATTCTCAGCAATGTCGCGCGGGAAGCGCCGCTCGGCTCGTTGCTGGTGGCTTTTGTCCTTGGGGTTGCCATGGGCCGGCGGCGTTAGCACGTTTTTCGCGCGAAGCGGCGACCCGTTCGCGTGAAGAAACGCGTCAAAACAAGAATCTAGCGCAAACGACGCCAGCCACCACGAGCTTCATGTCTTTCATGCTGATCGATTGGAAACCCGCGTCCCCGGAATATTGGGACGCTTCATGCCATCACGAAGATAGGTCAATCCGCTCACGGCCAGCCGGTTAGCGTCCTCTTCGCCTTCCGCGTTCAGCTTCTCGATATAACCGGTCAATTCGGCCCGCTTTTCATCGAGATCATCCTTCGTCAGTCCATGCATCATGCCGAAGGTGTTGAGACAACGCTCTACAATGTCGTTCATCCAGCCGCCTTTCTTCAAGGCAAGAGTAACGCCAGATAACTGATTTTGTTCCCGGATCTCGGAACTTTCTAGGCAAGGTCATCGGCAGGCATGATGCATTTGAAACCATCGAGAGGCCGACGCCCCTCGATGGCTTTCACGATCCACGCTAACGCGCGCGCTCAATCGCTTGCCTATGCGCTTTCCGACGTAGCGCGCGCCTTATCAGAGAGCGACGGCGCGAAAGCGTCCGCGGTACAGGGCGTAGCTGAGAAACGAAGCGGCGTCTGCACGCTCAGAATGCTTCCTTCCGTTGGGTGCGCAACGGTCTTGAAAAGGCCGACGGCATGGAGATGCTCATCCTGCAACAGATCTTCGATCGAATTGACAGGCGAACACGGCACATCCAGCGGCAGCAGCAGCGCCATCCATTCAGATGTCGTCAGTTCGGCCAGACAGATCGTCAGACGTTCATAGAGCAGATCGATGATTGCAATTCGATCCGCATTGGATTGAAGGCGCGTATCTTCCGCCCATTCACGACGCCCGGCTGCGTTGAAAAATGCGCGCCAATGGGCACCCGTGTACGGCATGACACTGATGTAGCCGTCCTTCGTGCGATATGGATGGCGGTGCGGCGAGAGCAGCCGCGAATAGCCCGGAGGACCGAGTGCCGGGCGAAAGGTTTGGCCCGCGAGATGCTCCACCAACAGAAATGAGGCAAGCAGCTCATACATCGGAACTTCGATCGATTGTCCCTGCCCCGTTCGGGCACGATGAAACAGAGCGGCATTGATGGCGCTGACTGCAAACAGTGCCGTCGTCTTGTCGGCGACAATCGTCGGTGCATAGGCTGGCTCTCCGCGAACTCTTCGCTCGAGGTCCGCCCATCCGGCTCCTGCCTGCACAACATCGTCATAAGCTGGCCGATCCCGGTAGGGACCGCTCTGCCCATAGCCAACGATCGAGCAGTAGACCAAGTTGGGACTGAGAGCCTGCAGCTCAGGATAAGTGAGGCCAAGCCGTTCCGCGGCCGTCATTCGCATGTTGTGAATGAAGACATCGGCGGTCCGGACCAGCGCCTCCAACTCAGAACGATGTTCTCGATCCTTCAGATTGAGAACAACACTCTTCTTGTTGCGATTGGAGTTGAGAAATGCCGCCCCCATGTCGGGTGAGCGCGATGGCCCGGCCGCCCGCATGATATCGCCGCCCGGAGCCTCGACCTTGATCACCTCGGCGCCCATATCGCCGAGGATCTGCGTCGCGTAAGGCCCCGAGATCACGGTCGTCAGATCGACAACCCTGATCCCATTGAGCGGTCCGGCCATCTGCAGCTCCTGCTTCTGCAATAGTGTCTTGTTGGTCGCACGAAGTGCGCCGGTCTCGAGCGACTGAGCGTCACCGCGCCGTGAAGCCACCGTCGATTGGGAGCGCCACACCAGTCACGAACGACGCTTCATCGGACGCCAGCCACAAAGCCGCATGCGCGACTTCCTCCGCCTTGCACAGCCGCCCCATCGGAACGGATGCCAGCAGGCGCGCCTGGTTAGCCGCGGCCTCGGCAGGATCGCCCGAGCGCCCGGTGAAACCAGTTTTCATCGGCGTATCGGCAAGACCGGGACACACCACGTTCACGCGCACATTGTCCGCAGCAAAACGCTGCGCCAGCGATTTGGTCAGGCCAACGACTGCGAACTTTGCAGCCGAATAGACCGGACTGAACATCGAGCCCACAAGCCCGGAGACCGACGCGGTAAAGATCAGCGATCCACCGCCACGCTTGCGCATGTGGCCGATGACCTCTCCGGCTGCAAGCGTTGCAGAGGTGACGTTCAAGGCCATCGCAGTCTCATAAGCGCCAAGATCAAGATTTTCGACGCCGGCGGGACCGGGGATTCCAGCATGCGCCCACATGACATCGACGCCACCCAGCTGCGCGGCTGCGTCGTTCACCGACCGCCGCACCTCGTCCGGTCGTGACAGGTCGGCCTGAATGGTCTTGATCGCGTGTCCGCTCGCACCAACATCTGCGGCGAGCTTCGCCAAAGCATCGCCATTGATATCGATCGCAGCGACCTTCGCTCCTTCTCTCAGGAATACTTCGACTCCTGCCCGCCCCATTCCTGATGCAGCGGCCGTTACCACTGCGAGCTTGTTCGCCAAACGCATGTTGTAGTCTTCCTTCGATGTCGAGAAATCGAGTCTGTTCTTAGCTGGCGTAAGCATCCGGGAAGCGTCCCGTCGTGCTCACCACTGTGGTTCGGGTCTCGAGATAGGAATCGAGCGCTTCAATGCCGTTTTCCCGCCCCCAACCGCTACCCTTGAAGCCGCCATACGGCGTGGACCAACGGATGAAGCGATAGGTGTTCACCCACACCATCCCGGCCTTGATCCTGTTCGATACGCGATGACCTCGCCCGATGTCCTGCGTCCACAGACCAGCGGTCAGTCCGTAGGCGGTGTCGTTGGCAATCGCGATCGCCTCTTCTTCATCATCGAAAGGAATTAGGGCGGCCACCGGACCGAAGATTTCTTCCCGTGCGATGCGCATCTCATTCGACACGTTTGCGAAGACAGTCGGCTCGACGAAATAGCCCTCGCCATATCGGTCGCCACTGAGCCGCCGCCCACCGCTCACAAGCGTCGCGCCGTCGTTCCGCCCGATATTGATGTAGGACAGGGTCTTTTCGAGCTGCTCTTCATGGGCTTGCGGGCCCATGTGAGTTGCTTCGTCGAGCGGTTGGCCGACCCGCACACGTTCAGCGCGCCGCATGAATTCCTGGACAACCTGATCGTAGACCGGCCTTTGAACGAGAACGCGCGAGCCGAGCGCGCAGCTTTGTCCACATAACGTCCATGCGGAATTCGTCGCCGCGTTCAGCGCCTGCGCGAGATCCGCATCAGCAAAAATAATGTGTGGCGACTTGCCACCGAGCTCGAAGGTGAAACGCTTCATGGTCTCGGCGCCATCACGCAGGATGGTTTTTGCCGTCGTCCCTTCGCCTGTGAAGGCAATCTTGTCGACGCCGGGATGTTTGACGAGCCGCTCGCCTGCACCATCCTTGCCGTAACCCGGAACAACGTTGACGACGCCGGGCGGAAATCCTGCTTCGTCGAACAGCTTGCCAAGCTCGAGCGACGTAACCGGAGTCTGCTCAGCCGGTTTGAGCACCACCGTGCAGCCCGCGGCCAGCGCCGGGCCAAGTTTCCATGCTGCCGCCATCAACGGCACGTTCCAGGGCGTGATCGCACCGACAACGCCGACCGGAACGCGAGTGGTGAAGGCGTGAACGCTGTCATCGAACGGAATGGTGCGGCCCGCGTGCTTGTCCGCCAGAGATGCCCACCAGTGATAGCCGTTCGAATGTCCCGAGATGTCAGCGCGCGACTCGCGCAAGGCGCGTCCCGAGTCTCGCGTCTCGAGAACAGCAAGTTCGCCGGCACGCTCCTTGTAAAGGTCGGCGAATTTCCGCAGCAGCGCCGCACGCTCATGGCCTGGCATACGTGCCCATGGGCCCTCGAGCGCCTGCCTTGCCGCAGCGACGGCACGATCGATATCACGCGGACCTCCGAATGCGACGCGCGCCCATGGCCGCCCGGTCGAAGGCTCGATGCTTTCGATAAAGCCGCCATCCTCCGGCGCGACCCACTCACCGCCAATATAAAGGTGATCGTAGCGGACAAGCTGATCTGATTTCAGCACAGGATTTCCCTCCATCACGGGTATTGATGAGCGATTGCACAGTTGCGGCACCAGACGTCCGATGCCCTTGGATGCAGCGAGAGATGTTCAAATGTGGCAAAGAGAAGCCCGCGCGATCGCGCGGGCCGCAGGTTCACTTCACGAGCGGGCATCCTCCGTCCTTCATGGGACGAAACGCCTGCTCTGCCGGGATCGTTGCGAGAATCTTGTAGTAGTCGAAAGACTTCTTGGATTCCTCCGGCGACTTGACCTGCACCAGCATCATGTCGTGGAGCACACGGCCGTCTGCGCGCAGCGAAGTCTTTCCGAACAGGGGATCATCGAACGTCCCCATCTCGCGCATCGCCTTGACCACCGCAGCTCCGTCCTTCGGCGATCCCACCTTTGCCACAGCCTTCAGGTAAGCCAGCGTGGCCGAATAGGCGCCCGCCTGATTCATCGAAGGATACTGGCCCTTGTTCCGGGCTGCGAAGCGTTCGCCGAAGCTGCGGGTCTTCTCGTTCAGGTCCCAATAAAAAGCTGTTGTCAGTTGAAGACCTTGCGCCGTTCGCAAACCAAGCGAATGGATGTCCGAAATAAACAGCAGCATGCCGGCGAGCTTCTGCCCGCCCTGCACGATTCCGAATTCCGATGCCTGCTTGATCGCCTTGATGGTATCGCCACCGGCATTGGCGAGCGCAATGATCTCGGCGCGCGAGGCCTGCGCCTGCAGCAGGAATGACGCGAAGTCATTGGAATCGGTCGGATGTTTCACGCTGCCGACAACCTTTGCGCCATTCGCATTGATGACGGCGGTCGCATCGCGTTCGAGCGAGTGACCGAGCGCGAAATCGGCGGTGACGAAAAACCAGGTCTTGCCCCCAGCCTTCGTGATAGCTTCCGCTGTCCCGTGCGACAGTGCCCAGGTGTCGTAAGTCCAGTGCACAGAATTCGGCGTACAGGACTTCCCTGTCAGATCCGACGTACCCGATGCGGTGAACAGCGCGACTTTGTTCAACTCCTGCGCCAATGGAGCGATCGCGAGTGAAATGGCGCTGGTCGGCAGGTCGACGAGTGCATCCACACCCTCCGTATCGAACCACTTCCGCGCGATACCGCGCGCAACGTCCGGCTTGTTCAGCGCATCGCCGGAGACCACCTCGACCTTGAACTTGTCCGCGCCCGGCAATTTGTTGAAGTCTTCGACGGCCATCCGGGTGGCGTCAGCGGCGCCCATGCCACCGATGTCCGAGAAGATGCCCGACATATCGGCGAGAACGCCGAGCTTCACAGGTGTTTGCGCGGAAGCGCTCGATGCGCCCGCCAGAAACGCGGAAGCCAGCACGGCTCCGCTCACCAGATTCCTCATCCCAAACATGACGCCTCCCCTGTCGCGCCGGCTTTTACCCTAAGGTCTCGTCGGCAAAATTCTTGTTTATGAATTTATAAGACGCATATATGAATTATGAGTCAAGACATCTGGAGCGGGGAAACGCGTCGCTCGGCGTTCTCTCGCGCGCATCTGATTGCTTTGTCTCGGCCGCTTGCCATCAGCGTGGTGGCATGAAGATCAATGCGATCCGCCCTCCCACGGCATGGGCTATCGCTTGAAAAGGACACAGGTTTCGAATGTTGGTCAGACAGGCAGCGAACGTCATCGAACTGCTGGAGTATTTCGCTCGCCGCAAACGGCCGGCGACGCTGGCTGAAATTTCCGATGATCTCGGCTGGCCGCGTTCGAGCACGTTCAACCTGGTCGGGACGATCGTCGAAAAGGGATGGCTTTACGAAACGCGCGCGCGCGGCGGTTACTATCCAAGCCCCCGCTGGTTGACGCTCGCACGAACAGTCGTAGATGCAGCGCCCCTCCCTGAAGCGGCATACGCCTTGGTCGCCGAAATCGCAGAAGAAACCGGCGAGACCACCGCGATTGCGGCCCTGGCTGGCACGTCTGCCATTTTCCTGCACGTTGAGGAGTCCGGGCACTCAGTGCGATACTTCGCTCAAGTCGGCGATCGCGTGCCCGTGCATGCAAGTTCAGTCGGGCGGGCCATCCTGGCGCAGCATTCTCCCGAGGAACGGCGCTCGATCTATCGCAAGATCAAGTTCGAACGATTTTCCGACACCACCCCGATGAGCGCTGAGGCGATTGAAGCCGAACTCAAGCTTGCTGCCGAACGCGGGTATCATCAAAGTTCATCCGAATATATTGCAGATTTGGCAGGCGTTGCCCTCTCTGTTCCTCTCGCCTCCCGTCAACTCTCCGTCGTGGTTGCAGGTCCAACATCGCGTTGTCTGGAGCGTCGGCCCGCAACGGCGGCGCTGATGCAACGCGTCTTGAAGCGCTTTGCTGCCGACTTGAGCGCAGCTTGAAAGCCATTGCGTCAATTGGAGCCACCGACGTCAATGAAACGAAGCACGACTGTCGGACGAAACCGCTGAAGACGGCCATCTGCACAGATCGGGGCCTCAGTCGAAATCCGCGGGTTCACGCGGTATCGACGGCCACTGATTCACGAGAAACCAGCTTGCCGCACGGGAAGACACTTCGGTATGAATGACCGAAGGGCTCCTCGCTTCCCGATATGATGACCAAGCGACGAACGATGGAAAGGAAGCCATGAGCAACTGGCAGGACAACCGCATAACGCGCCTCTTTGGAATTGAACTTCCCATCATCCAGGCACCGATGGCAGGCGCCACCACGCCCGAGATGGTGATCGCGACCAGCGAAGCCGGCGGCTTAGGTTCACTGCCGGGCGCGCTGCTGTCGATCGAGCAGATGAAGGCGTCGCTGGACCAGATCCGCAAGGCGACCAAGAAGCCGATCAACCTCAATTTCTTTACACATACGCCACCGAAAGCTGACCCCGCCGGCCAGATGGCGTGGCGTTCCAAGCTAGCACCTTATTATGTCGAGCACGGGCTTGATCCCGCGGCGCCTGTGCCGACGACGGGCCGCGCGCCGTTCGACGCTGAATATTGCGCCGTGGTCGAAGAATATCGCCCCGAGGTGGTGAGCTTTCATTTCGGTCTGCCGGAGCCCGCGCTGCTCGATCGCGTCAAGCGCACAGGCGCGAAAGTCATTGCATCTGCCACGACGCTTGCGGAAGCGCGCTGGCTCGCCGAACGCGGCATCGATGCCGTGATCGCCATGGGTTATGAAGCCGGTGGCCATCGCGGCAACTTCCTCACCGATGACATGTCCACACAGGTAGGCACCATCGCGCTGGTGCCGCAGATTGTCGATGCAATTGACCTGCCGGTGATCGCAGCGGGCGGCATCGGCGATCCGCGCGGCGTGCGCGCCGCGTTTGCCCTTGGCGCGTCCGGTGTACAGGTGGGCACGGCCTATCTGCTGACACCGGAGGCGAAGGTCACGGCGTTTCATCGTGAAGCGCTCAAGATTGGACGCGACGACGGCACCGCGCTGACCAACCTCTTCACCGGGCGGCCTGCGCGCGGCGTTCTCAACCGCCTAATGCGCGAGATTGGTCCGATCTCCGACAAAGCGCCTGCCTTCCCGACTGCAGGCAGCGCGCTCGCGCCGCTGCGCGCTGTAACAGAGAAAGCGAACTCGTCCGAGTTCAGCAATATGTGGTCGGGTCAGGCCGCTGGCCTCGTCCGGGAAATGGCGAGCGCACGGCTCACGCGCTATCTCATGGAAGGCAACTGACGCCCGCGCGCAATAGCTGATGCCCCGTGTTGGATGCCGCGTGGCTCACCTGACGCGGGGGCGTCATAGTTGACCTGCCAAAAACGCATATACTGGAACCTTTGTAACAAAACGGACTTTTCATGGTGGGCGCAACCCGTCTGCGCCGGGAATCCAGAACAGTATGAGAGCCACGCATCCGTCGAGGGAAGGAGCTTTCCCATGATGGAAGACAAGACGGGTAATCGCCTACTCGCTACCCTACCGCCGGCAGATTTTGATTTGCTAGCACCTCACTTCAAGAGAGTACCGCTTGAACGCGGCGCCATACTGGTGCGATCGGGAGATCGAAGCGACCAAATCTATTTCCCCCTCAGCGGCGTGATCTCGTTCATGCAGGACATGCCGGAGGGACAAACGGTTGCAACGGCGATCATCGGGAATGAAGGCGCCGTTGGCATGCTGTTGGCGCTTGGTCCCTCCCACTCTCCGGTAACGACGGTTGTGCTTATGCCCGGCTCCGCATTGCTGATTTCTTCAGCGCGATTTTTCTCGGCGGTCCGCCATAGCGCTGCCATTAGACACGCCGTCCAGATGCACACCATCGCGCTGATGGCCCAATTCCAGCGTGTAGCCGCCTGCAATGCCCTTCACTCGGTTGAAGCGCGTCTGGCCCGGTGGTTGCTCCACATCCACGATCGCGCTCACGTCGACCAACTGCCGCTAACCCAGGAGGTGCTAGCCGAGTTGATTGGCGTCCGACGGCCGACCGTCACGCAGATCGTATGCAAGCTGCGCAATTCCGGCGCGCTGCGATCGTCCAATCAGCGCGGCTTGATTGAGATTGACAGGCCGCGGCTCGAGGCCGCGGCCTGCAAGTGTTACGGCATCATGCGCCGCGAAATCGATGATATTCTTTCATCTGGAACGATGAAGTCTCGTATACAAGCCGCGTAGGTGCGCAAGACCGCGCACGCCAGAGCGGCTTCTCCCCCGTTGATGAAAGGAGGAGATACACGCGGCCAGAAGGAGCGATCGGCCAGCCGCCAAGGATCATCGAAGTCATTGAGTAGTCACTGACGCAATCGCAGAACGCTGCGCGTTGCGATTAACAGCTCCTCTGCACGCATGTGCGCGGCTCGTAAACCCACGCCTCCCTGGCGAACCATTCGTGATTGGTCTGGCAGATCGTGCAGTAGGTGCGCGCGAAGAACACCGCACTACATCGAAAGCTCTCCCGATCCACGCTGAGGCCCGTGGAGATTTCACGTCCCGTCTCCGGGCATTTGATCATAACGACACCCATCCTGATCCTCCCTGTCTCGCGTTTGTGTCGCGACACCGTTTCCGTTCGCCACCCTCGACTGGACCGCACCTCTTCTTCTGGAGGCGCTCGGTCCAGCCGCTCTTGGTGGTGTGCGAGATTTTGTTTTTAGGAAACTGGTTGCAGGACTCTGGTGAAGCTCTTCTTGATGGGCTCAGCCGTCTCGGCCGCAGCTCTCTGGAGCAGCTCCCAAAGCTCCTTGTTCTGCGCGGACGCGGCTTCGAGGTTCTTGCGGCTCTGCGTGGCCGAGAGGTTCATAACGTCCGATAGCGACTTCGAGGCCATCAGATCGGTGAGAAAATCGAAAGCGGATTGAGTGTTGATACCTGATATCTCGAGAACCTTGCTCCCGTAGTCCGCGGCGCCCTTTGCGTTGCTCGCATAGGCCTCCCGGAGATTGTCGGCGATCTGTCCCGAGGCGTCCTTCATCTTCTCGCAGCCCTCTCTTACCCGTTCAGCGCTCTGCTCGGCGAGCCCGCGGAAGATTCCAGGCATCGGGAAAAGCGACATGTCAAAGCCTGCCGCGTTGGTAGGGACGCTTGTATTCGGATTGGCATTCACTGCAACGTTCATAGTGACCTCATTCACGGGTTTTCACTCTTTCAACGAAACTGCCATCAGCAGCATCCGATTTGCGCCCGGGTCTTCCGGGCACGCAGAAACGGAGTCGAGAACGATGTCTCAAGCTCCTCCGTGGAGTGATGCGTCGCACGTGATTGAGATATGCCTGATGAGCGCCCGATCTTCCGTTCGCTTTCTGACGCTCGCCTCAAAATTTGATTGCGAACGTCCTTTTTCAGAACGCATGAGAACATTGATCGACCGATTAGTGACCAGTCGGTCCGAAGTGGCCGCTCGCACTAGACTGATCGCAGCGCGGCCTTCACCTTCTCGCGCTTGAACGGCACGGAGCGCAGCCGCGCGCCGGTGGCGTCAAAGATCGCGTTTGAAACAGCTGAGGGAATAACTGCAGCAGTCGGCTCACCTGCGCCCCAAGGCTTTTCCGTCGGAC
Organism: Nitrobacteraceae bacterium AZCC 1564; assembly: GCA_036924835.1. Taxonomy (NCBI): domain Bacteria; kingdom Pseudomonadati; phylum Pseudomonadota; class Alphaproteobacteria; order Hyphomicrobiales; family Nitrobacteraceae; species Nitrobacteraceae bacterium AZCC 1564. The sequence continues at coordinate 5,492,716 of JBAGRR010000001.1, read as the reverse complement.
GATCGATCAGTTCGATCTCGATCTCCGGCAATTCGGGGAAACGCAGGATCGGATAACTCGCCCAATCGAGCGAGGTGACATTGCTGCGGTCGAAGGTGACTTCTTCCTTCAGCGTTCGGCTCACCGTCTGGATGACGTTGCCTTCGATCTGCGCCTTGACGCCGTTCGGATTGATGATCTGCCCGCAGTCATGCACCACATAGACCTTGGTGACGCGGACATCACCCGAGGTACGATCCACGAGAACCTCCGCCACCGCGCCGACATAGGTGCGCGTGAGTTCGTACTTGACATAGCTGACGCCACGCCCCTTGACGATGTTGCCGGAGATATCCTTGCGCGGCGATGGCCGCTTGTCCCACTTCGACAGCTTCGAGAGACGCTCCAGGATATCCAGCCCACGCTTGTCCGCGGGATCTGTGTAGTGGACGCGCAGCTCCAGGGGATCAGCGTTCAATGCGGCCGCGATTTCATCGAAGAAGCACTCGTTGGCATAGGTGTTCTGCATGCGCCCCGGCGTCCTGATCCAGGAGGGCCGAAACGGTGTCGTCTCCAGGCGATGACAAACCGTCTTGATGTTCGGGAATTTGTAGCCGATGGCGGAGTCGTTCACGATGCCACCCGGCGACAGCATGCCGTCCACCGGCTTGCTGCTTAAGGTTGCGGCGACAAGATCGACCATGCCGGCTGCGCCTTGCGGAATGAAGAATTGGGAATCCCACGCAACGACGTTGCCCTTGTCGTCGAGCTTGGCGCTCAGATCAATCAGCGTCGGCGGTCCTTTCGGATCCCAGCCGTGCTCGTCGGCGCGCGACCACTGCACACGCACCGGCTTGCCGACGGCCTTGGCCAGCATGGCGGCATCGGCGGCGGCGTCCTCGTGGCCATTGCGGCCATAGCAGCCCGAGCCATCCACGTAGATGCAGCGCACATCATCGAGCGACATGCTGAACATCTTGGCGAGCTGCTTGCGCAGATTATGCGTCGCCTGCGACGCCGACCATGACGTCAGCTTACCGTCCTTGAATTCAGAGATGGCGCAGGACGGGCCGATCGAGCCGTGGGTATGAATGGTGAAGTCATAAGTCGCCTTGAGGGTGCGTCCCTCACCTGCCATCGCAGCGGCGACATCACCGATATTGCTGGTGACATCGTCCTTGATGATCTTCGTGCCGCGCACGTGCTCCCACAACTTCTTCTCGTCGGGCAGCGTTTGCGATTTCGACCACGTCGTTTTGATTTCTCGTGCCGCGCGCACCGCCGACCATTCGTTGTCCGTGACGATGCCGAGGAAGTCGCCGTCGCGCACCACTTTGACGATGCCGGGAATATCCTTGATCGAGGCTTCGTCCACGCGCTCTAATGTGGCGCCGATCGCGGGCGGACGGACCACGCTTCCGTGCAGCATGCCGGGCACGTGGAAGTCGTGCATGTAGGTGAAGCGTCCGGTCAATTTATCCAGAACATCGACACGAGCAATGGACTTTCCGACGATCTTGTAATCGGCGGGCGCCTTCATCGGCGCATCCTTGTCGACCTTCAACTCGAAGTTCTTGCCACCAAGGAGTTCGGCATAGGCGACACCGGCACCGCCGGATTTGGCGCTGATCTTGCCATCGCTGATGGACAGTTCGCTCTTGTCGACGTTAAGCCGTTGCGCAGCCTGATCGAGCAGCGCACTACGTGCCGTCGCGGCCGCCTGACGGATTTGCATGCCGCCGGTCTGAATCGACTGGCTGCCATAGGTCGGGCTCTGGTCGGGCGTCAGCGCTGTATCCCCCTCTATCACGGTGACGCTCGCAAACGGCACATCCAGTTCTTCGGCGACAATCTGCGCAAGCGCTGTACGCACACCGGTGCCGAGATCGACCTTGCCGGCGTAGAGCGTCACCGCCCCCTTGGCATCGATCGCCAGAAACGACTCGACCTGTTCAAGTGAGACCGGCTTTCCAACGGCTGCTGCATCCTGCGCCAGGGCAGCACCGATGCGCGGAGCGACGGAGAAAGCCACGACCAGCGCGCCGCCTGCCTTGAGCAGATCGCGCCGTGTTGTGCGAAACGGAGCGTTCATGATGACCTCCTATGCCACGGCAGCGCGCTTAATCGCGCGCATGATGGCGGCATGAGTGCCGCACCGACAGAGATTGGTCCGCATGTGATGGCGGATTTCCTCGTCGGTGGGGTGCGGCTTCTCCTTCAGCAGCACCTGCGCGCGCATCACCATGCCGGAGATGCAGTAGCCGCATTGCGCAGCCTCTTCGTCGATGAACGCCTGCTGCAGCTTGTTCGGCTTGCCGTTCTCCAGCAGGCCTTCCAGCGTAGTGACCTCACGGTCGCCCACCGCCGCGATCGGCAGCACACAGGAGAACGCCGCCTTGCCGTCCACATGCACCATGCAGGCGCCGCATTGGCCAAGCCCGCAGCCGAATTTCGGTCCATGCAGCCCGAGATCGTTGCGCAGCACATACAGCAGCGGCGTCGACGGATCGGTGTCCACCTGCTGCGATTTGCCATTGACCTTCAGGGAGATCGTCATGGCTGGGCTCCTTGCTGTCTTGCTTTCGCGATCATTGCTCTGACATCCGTCCATGGCGGCTGGCCGCTGTAGCGACCACGGACGTATTGCGCGAGCGCGGCAATCTGGTCGTCGGTGAACATGCCGTCGAAGGCGGGCATGTAGGGCCCGCCGCCGTCGCGATACGACTGAATGCCGTTCAGGATCACCTGCACCGTATTGGTTGCATCCGATTGATGGATCGCCGTGCTCAGCGACAGCGGCAGGGCTTTCGAGGGGCCGATCGTGCTGCGGTCGTTATGGCATTTCGCGCAGGCGCCGTTATAGATCGCGACGATTTCCGGCCGCGCGTTGGCCTCGTTGCCTGCGTCTACTAGGGCGTGCACGTGCTCTGGCGTCTCGCCGCTCGGCCCAGACAGGCTGGCGATGTAGGTCGCCATGGCACGGACATCCTCCTTGGAAGCCTGACCGAGATTCTTGGTTACGTCCGCCATGGGGCCTGCGGCGGCGCCGTGAAGCTGATGCCAGCCGGAGGACAGATATTCGGCCAGTTGATCCACCGTCCAATGATGCCCGGCGACGAGCGACGCATTGAGCGGCGGCGCATTCCAGCCCTCCGCCACGCCGCCGGCATAGGCGCTGCCCTTCTGCTCACCACCAAGCGCATTGCGTGGTGTGTGGCAGGCGCCGCAGTGCCCAAGCCCTTCCACGAGGTAGCGCCCACGATTCCATTCGGCGCTTTTGCTTGCATCGGGTTCGAGATTGGCCCGGCTCAAAAATAGCAGCTTCCACCCCGCGACGAGCGGACGATAGTTGAACGGGAAATTCAGTTGGTTGGCAGGTATCGTGTTGCGGACCGGCGCCTGGCTCATGAGATACGCGTAGAGCGCGTGAATGTCCTCATCGGTCGCCTTGGTGAAATGGTCGTAAGGAAAGGCCGGATAGAGCTGCCCCCCTTCACGATCCAGGCCCTCATGCATGGCCCGGCGAAACGCTTCCTCGGACCATGTGCCGATGCCGGTCTCGGCATCAGGGGTCAGGTTGCTTGCATAAATGGTCCCGAATGGGGTCGGAATACCACGACCGCCAGCGTAGGACGCGCCGCCCTCTTTCGTGTGGCAGTCGCTGCAATTGCCGATGAGAGCAAGTTCGGCGCCGCGATCTATCGTTTTACGATCAAAAGCAGGCTTAGCGCTCGCGGAGATCGGCGCAATGGCCGGGCGCCAAACCCATGCAACGCCGGCAAGAACGATAACAACGCACACAGTCACCACTGTGTACACAACACGACGGAAGCTCATTCCGTACTGCTCCGAGGCATATCCAGGGGAAGTATTATTGCTTCACCTTAGGCCGTTCGCCAAGCGGCCGGAAGCATCGTTCGCGAATGGATCCAATTCCCGCATTGCAAGAGAATCAGGCACACCAAAACGCGTCGAAGGGCATGGGCACATCGACGTATCACCTCAATGTCATCTCAATGCAGATAGCGTGAAATGGTTCACATCACGCCTGCGCGATGCACCCACGAAAAGATGATTTGCCAAACGGGCTGTGGTGGATCAGCGCGAAAGTTCGCTCGACCGCCACCAATGTGTCGCACCAAATCGTGTCGCACCAAGGAGAACAACGCGGGCGATGCACGCACTTGCATCGCCCGCAACTGACATCAAGGCTCTCGTGTCCCGAATCCAAAATTCGCCTTATCGTGCAGCGCGCTCACACTAGTGCGCCAGCGGATCAGGGCGCATCTGGATCTTGTACACCTTGGGATAGGCGTCCGTGCCACCTTCGCTGTGGAAGTTCGCGCGGGTGCCGGACGTGGTCCAGACGCCGCGCCCCTTCCAGCCGGCGGATGGATCATCGATCCGGCCATCGAAGTTCTTGGTGAAGAAGCCGAGCGGATAAGGCACGCGCAGGTTCACAAACTCGCCATTGACCAGCGCCAGTGCCGCCTCGCCGCCATTGGCACAGGCGATCGGAACGTTCGCGCCGAGACCGAGCGTATTGTAACGATCCACCCATACATAATAAGCGTGGTTCGCGCTGCCGCTCGGGTCCATTCCTTTAAACTGCGGGCCCGGCATGCGATAGGTCTTCCAGCCCTCCTGACATTGCTTGCCGTCTGCCGTGGTCGGCCCATTCGGTGGTCCTTTGCACAGCTTGCGGTCGAAGCTCGCCAGATGTCCGCTGGAGAGTACCGTCCACACCACGCCATCGAGGCCGAGATCGATGCCGCGCGGTCCGAACGTGCCCTCTGGCGGCTGATACACTTCCACCAGCGCAGTGTTGGCGGGCTCAGAGCCCGGCATCAAGCGAATGATGTAACCGGGCTGATCGATGCGTGAGAAGCCGCGATCCATCGCCTGCCCCCAGATGGAATCGTCCACCGGGCTCGGCATGACGCCGTAGAACGACGCCATGATCCGCTTGTCCTTGTTCGGATCAAGCGGCTCCTTCGGCTCGACATACGGATCGCGCTTGCCGTTGCCGTTGGTATCGATGACGAGCGGCGTCCACCCCTGCGACTTGACGCCGTCCAGCGTCTCGCGAAACTGCTTCGTGTTGAGCCAGCCGACAACACCGCCGCCGAGAGCCGGCCCGCCCGCGCTCGTCCACAGCGTGTCGTTCGCATCATGCGCAAAATAGAGATGATGCGTGCTGTAGCAGGTGTTGATCAGATCCCATTTGCCGGTCGCGGGATCGAAGCGCGAGAGCTGGCGCAGCGATGTCGCCTGCGGAAACACCTTCGCGGACGGATGATTCGAGCCCTGCTTGCAATAGTCAGGATTCTCCGGCGGCCGCAGCCGCGCCGTGAACCACACCTTGCCCTGCTCGTCCATGATCACGTTATGGATGCTGGTGTGCCCATCCCAGATTGCCTCGTCGCCCCAATAGGCGGAAGGCCCGCGCGGCGCATCTTCCGACGACGGCGTCTTCGGATCGAGAAACGGATGCCTGATGGTCGCGGCGACGTTCTTCACCGGATCGAGCGTCGGCACGAGGTCGGTGCTTTCCTCCGGTGAGCCATAGATCAGGCCATTGGCATTCACGGTCGGATTGCGCTTATCGGTCGAGATCGCGTCGTGCTGGTAATGCTTCGGTGAAGCCCAGTCCCACATAGTGTAGACGGCATTGCGCTCAATGCCTTTCGGCCGCTCCGGCTTGTCGAACGGCAATGCACCTTCCGCGATACGGTCCGTCCACTTCGAGAACAGCGAATAGACTTTCTCTGGCCCCATGCTGCCGAGCGCCACCGCCATATATTCCTGAGCCTGGCCTGCCTGCGTGCGGAGCGCCCATGCCGTGTGGGAGTCGTTGCCGTCCATGAACGCTTTCGGCACCTCGCGAATGCCGCGCGATCCGAGGGCATGGCAGGACTGGCACATGTTCTTGACCGAATCGACCCACTGCGCCTGGCTCTTCATGGTCTCGGGCATCTGGTTGCCTTTGTCGCCGGTGCCGGGAAATTCCGATGACGCCGGGATATCAAGTATCGAATACCAGTACATGCCTGGATAGAGCTGCGCATCAGCGGCTGCTGATACCGCCGGCATAGTTTTGAAATCGAGCAGCTTGCCCGGCCGCGCGTCTTGCTGTGCAGTATCCTGCAGGCCGTAGCCGCGTACCCACACGCTATAATTCGCGTCCGGCAGATCGGGGATGACAAAGCGACCCTGATCGTCCGTCACCACCACCTTGGCGTACTTCGTCGGCAGGTCCTTTGTTTCAGCGATGACCCACACGCCCGCTTCAGGTCCGTTGGCACCGGCCACTTGCCCGCCAATGTCGTGTGAAGAGATATCGACGCTGGCGGCGAATGCTGCGCCTGTAAATACCGAGGCCATGGCCCCAAGAACACTGGCAACAATGAACTTCATGTTTCCTCCCCGTCGTTCTTTTTGGAATGTGATCTGGGGGCTAGTGTCCTGAATCCGAAGTTCGCCCCACAGTGCAGCGCACCTCGTAGCGAACTTCGGATTCGAAAGGACACTAGTAACCGATAATTCTAGTGTGGTTCAGGTTCAGAAGTTCGCTTGAAGGACTCGCCGAGGAAATGAAGCGAACTTCTGAACCACCACACTAGATAATACCGATATCGGTAACATGGTTCGCTGGCACCGTCACGACAGCGGTGATGATATCCCGGAAAGTTGTTTGGAACGAATGCTGCGTTCGACCTCAGGCACACACTATTGAGAGCGAAAGGAAAGCCGCGATGATCGAAGGTCTCAGCGCCGTCACGCTCGCCACCCACGACATGAAAAAAGCCGTGACCTTCTACAAGACGCTCGGCTTCGAAGTTGTGCACGGCGGCGAGACATCGCCGTTCACCAGCTTTCGCGCGGGCGCCGGCTTTCTCAACATCACCGCCGAGGCGCCCGCGCGGCGCTGGTCGTGGTGGGGCCGCGCGATCTTCTATGTCAGCGATGTCGATAAGATGTATGAGCGTGCCGTCGCCGCGGGCTACCGTCCAAGTGCCGCGCCGCGCGACGCGGAATGGGGCGAGCGCTTCTTCCACCTCGATGATCCCGATGGTCATGAGCTGAGCTTCGCGCGCCCGTTACACGTGTAACAGCTTGCAGGCATAACAGCGTGGCGGCGTGTCACGGGGGGCGCGCCCGTTGCACGGGAACGCTTCCGCTTGTCCGACGTTCGGAGTGGGCTGACAGGTATCGCGTAAATTCCAGGACGGGCCATGCCGCCTCCGGACAAGCAGAAAGATGCGGAATATGACGATTGGGCGATGACAAAAGGCGTCGCACTCGGCGTGCTGACCGGCCTTCTGCTGTCAAGCATAGCGATCTGCGTGGCGTACTATTTTAACTGGGATGACGTGCGCACGATGGTGCACCTCGTACTTGACTAAGAGCTGCGTGTGCCAATCTGCGTCGCTAGCAGGCTGTTGAAGAAGTCTTTGAACGGCGCGCGATGAATGGGGATGTTGTCACCGTTGAGGAGACAGATCTCCCCTTCGAGTGAGCCGTCATCCTTTAGTTCGGCCCAACCGTCCCCTCGGCTGGCTCCATTTCGTCGTTTTCCTTGCCAGCCAAACTCGACGGTATCGCCGTGGCAGGCTCCATGAATGGAGCCCGTGAGGCAATCGAAGGCGAATTCGCCGCCGGCCTCATCGAACAGGATGTAGGCGCCCGCCAAGGCCATGTCGTAGCCCGGTGTCTCGACGACCTGCCATCTGCCCCGAATGCTCATGCCGGTGCCGCCAGAAGCTTGGGAAGCCGGATCAGATTGTAGGCTGCAAGCGCCAGGACGAAGACGGCATCCACGCGGTCGCGGCCTCGCAGCTTGACCTTGGCCAAGCCAGCAGAACTCTTGATCCAGCCGAAGACTTCTTCGATGCGTTTGCGGCAGCGTTGACTGACGTCGTAGCCGCTGTGACGCGTGGTGCGCGCGTCGATCGCCGTCTTGCGCCGCTTGCCGGTCTTACTCAGATGTCCATCAATCGCGATATGCGGGGTAACCGATCTATCTCTCAGGTCGTGCACGTGCCGCGGATTTGAAGTTCTTCCGAATGAAGCCGCAAGCTCGATGAAGAACTTCCAATCCAAAAGCGGCACTAGAATCATAATCTTGCTAGTGTCCCTTTGATTCCGAAGTTCGCAGCCGAGCAAGCCGCAAGTCTGTGTGAACTTCGGAATCGGGACACTAGTTCGCGTCAAGAAAACGCGTCAAAACAAGAATCTAACGCGCCAGCATTCGCGCGACCTCGAGTAATTCGGTATTGATCGGCTTGGTGAGTCCGGCAATTTCGCCGAGGGGTGTGCGGGTCACCTGCCCCTTCTGCTGGCCGATGAGCACACCGTAGTCGCGGTCGTTCAGCGCCGTGACAGCGTTGACGCCGAGCCGTGTGGCGAGAATGCGATCGAACGCGGTGGGCGGCGCACCGCGCACCACATGTCCCAGCGTGGTGGCGCGCAGTTCGAAGCCCACCATGCGCCTGTCGTGCTCGAAGAAACTCAGGATCTTTTCGCAATTATCCTTGACGCCTTCGGCGATGACCACGATGGCGTGGGTCTTGCCGCGCTCATAAGCCGCGCGCAGCCGCACCGCGATCTCTTCGGCGGGCACCTCGGCCTCGGGCGTCGAGATCACCTCGGCGCCGCCCGCGAGGCCCGACATCATGGCGATGTAACCGCAATTCCGGCCCATGGTCTCCACAAGGAATGCGCGGCTGTGCGACGAGCCTGTGGTGCGCAGATGATCGATGGCTTCCAGCGTCACATTGATCGCGGTGTCGCAGCCAATGGTGATGTCCGTGCCGAACAGATCGTTGTCGATGGTGGACGCCACGCCGACCACTGGAAAGCCCATCTGGCTCAGCCTGTGGGAGCCGGTCTGCGATCCGTTGCCACCAATCACCACGAGGCCATCGATGCCGCGATGGGAAAGATTGCGCAGCGCCTTGGAGAGGCCGCTCTCCTCGCGAAACTCGGCAGAGCGCGCGCTGCCCAGAAATGTGCCACCGACATGGATGATGCCACCCACTTCGCGGGCATTGAGCTGGATCATCCGATCCTCGATCAGACCCTGCCAGCCCTGACGCACACCGTACACGACCATGTTCTGGTCGAGGGCGCTTCGCGTGATGGCACGGATGGCGGCATTCATGCCCGGCGCGTCGCCGCCGCTGGTGATGATTGCAATGCTCTTCATGAGTGATGCTTATCCGCCCCAAAAATCGGCTTGTGAACCCTCGCCCCCTCAGACCTCTCCTGCTACCCAAGCGCTTTTGCGCAGCGGGCTGGAGCCTGTACAGTCCGGCGAAGGACGCAAGCCCGCGTCACGCTGTTAACGGCCTCATGGCGGCCAGGTTCCGGAGAAAAAACAACGTGTCCGATGTGACTTATGAAATCCTCGTCAAGGGAAACAATCTCCGGCTCCAGACCGGCTACCTTGCCATGACCAACCTCACGCTGATCCAGAGCAACGACGGGCCGATGCTGGTGGACGTGGGACACACCGTGAACCGGCAGGGTCTGGTGGCGGAGCTGGAGAAACGCGGCCTGAAGCCCGGCGACATCCCGCGCGTGTTTCTCTCGCACCTGCATATCGACCACGTGCTGAACATCGACCTGTTTCCCTACTCGACCGAGATCTTCGTCAGCCGCGCGGAATATGAATACGCCGCCAATCCGCACCCGGATGATCCGTGGATTCCGTGGATGGTCCGCGAGCAGCTCGCGAAATACAAGCTGCATCTGCTTGATGGCCCCGGCGAATTCCAGAGCGAGATCCGCTATATTCCCGCCCCCGGCCACACACCCGGATGCTACGCGCTGGTGCTGAAGACCAAAGACGGCAATGTCGTCGTGGCGCAGGACGCAATCAAGTTTCCGAAGGAAGCGCTGAACCGCAGGGCCGACCACGCCTTCGATACGCAAGAGCGCGCGGCGGAGACCATCCGCCATCTCCTTACCCTCGGCGACCGCATCATCCCCGGCCACTACATGGAAATGTACAAGCGCGACGGCACTTTCACATGGGACGGAACCATGGAGCTTCCGATCATCATGCGCTGAAACGATCGCGCGGCATCAAAACGCAAGGCCGGCATCAAAAATGCCCGCCCCGCGCGGTTATCGTTAAAGGAGCTTCAGCACGCGCTTTCTTAAAATCCAACACAACGCTCAAAAAACAGGCAGGATGTGATGCCCAATTCGGTTCGACCATTCTTGATGTTTCAAGGCAACAATGGCTCTGCCGCGCTCGACTTCTATCAGTCGGTCTTTCCGAATGCGAAGCTCGAGTCCGTCGAGCGTTACGGAGAGGGAGATGGCCCTCCACCGGGCTCGCTCAAAATAGCGCATCTCACCATTGCAGGTCAGACCATCATGCTGCATGACACACCTATCACGCATGCCTTCACCTTCACGCCTTCCATTTCGCTCTTCGTTGAATGCGGTTCCGAAGAAGAGCTCAGGCGTCTCGCCACAACGCTCAAAGAGGGAGGCGCCGAGCTGATGCCCATCGCCAACTACGGCTTCAGCACGCTCTTTGCATGGGTCGCAGATCGGTTCGGCGTGTCCTGGCAGATCAATCTGCCTTAGCCATCCGGGCATCAGGCGTTTCTCTCACTAATCACCAAGCCGAGGTTTCTGCGTTACGATTGAGGTCTCCCATCATGCTAAAGCTCGACGGCTATTTCGATCTGCACATGCATTCCGCGCCTGCCCCCTTCGTGCGGATCGGAGACTCCATCGATATCGCGCAATGGTGTGCTGACGCCGGCATGGCGGGCATCGTCATCAAGAGCCATTTTGAGAGTACGGTCTCCAAGGTTCATCATGCGCGCCGCGCGCTTTCGGAGACGCATCCCGACTTCAAAATCTATTCAAGCATCGCGCTCAACCGCGGCGTGGGCGGCATCAATCCCGGCGCCGTCGAGCTCGCCCTGCAACAGGGCGCCAAGGTCGTGTGGCTACCGACCCTCGATGCCGCTGCCCATGCGGAAGCCTATGGCTCCGGGGGCACCTATGGCTTCAAGGCGATGACCCTGACCTCGCGCCGCGATCGCCCATCTCCGCTTCTGTCGGTGGTGGACGCTGACGGCAAACTCACTGCTGAGACGAAAGAGGTCATCGACCTCGTACATGATTACGGCGCGATCCTCGGCACCGGGCATGTCTCACGACGCGAGATCTTCGCGGTTGCAGACTATGCGTTCACCCTCGGGCTCAAGCGCGTTGTCATCACCCACCCGGAGCTCGCAACGCCCAACCTCGACGTTCCGACCATGGTCGAACTCGCCAACATGGGCGCATACATGGAATTTTGCGCGGTCAACCTGCTCCCGAAATTCCATTGCCTCTCGCTCAACGGACTGATGGAAGCGATCGACGCGGTCACGCCTGCCCGCGCGATCCTGTCGAGCGACGGCGGGCAACCATTCAATCCTCCGCCGCACGAAGCGCTGCGGATCGTCATTCAAAGCATGTACGATTCAGGCATGCCGCTCCAGACCCTGCAGACGATCTGCTGCGATAATCAGCGGACTCTGCTCGATTTACTCGATTGATCGGGAAAACTCCTCCAATCAATTTGATGCATGCCAGTCGAGACGCGATGTTCTCGACTCGTTATCCACCTGCCTTCAGAGAATCGCACACGGAGAGAAAGCCGGCGAGGCACGGATTCTTGTTGGCTGATGACCAAAACAACATCTGCTCCACCATGGGTGGATCGGCAACGCGTTTGAAGGTTGCGCCCTTGATCTGCGAGCGCCGCATCGAGGCCGGCACGAAGGCAACACCAAGACCTTCCGCGACAAAGTTGATGATCGTCTGCTGGAGATAAACCTCCAATCCAACCTTGGGTATGAAGCCTGCCGCCTGACATCGCTGCACGATACTGTCGTGCAGCACCGCAACCTGATGCCGCGGCACGATAAGGAAAGGCTCGTCGGCAAGCCGCTCAACCGCCACCGACTTTACACGCGCCAGAGCATGTGTGTCCGGCAGCACGAGATCCAGCGGCTCCCGTATCAGACTGTGGGTCGCAAAGGCTTCCACATCGTCATCCGGGAAGTTGATGGCGGCATCAATCGTCCCTTCGCCGAGATCACGCTTCAGCGTACTTGGCATCATTTCGCGAAGATGCAGCTCGACCCGAGGGAATCTCTTTTTGAAATTCCGCACCAACTGGGGAACGACGCTGTAAGCCGCGCACATCGTGAACCCGACGGCCAGCCGGCCAGCCTCTCCCTGCCCCACTGCGACGGCGTTGCGCTTGGCCTGATCGGCCATCCGCAACACATCCTTCGCATCCGCGAGCAAACGTTCGCCCGCCGCTGTGAGCGGTCACGCCCTTCGGCGTGCGCTCCAACAAGACGGTGCCGAGATCGCGCTCCAATGCGGCGATCTGCCTGCTCAAATCTCGATCCGGGTGACAACATCGCAAGCCGAAGGCGTGCGACCATTGAGGCAACCACCCTGCAGACTTATCGCGCTGCCAAACGCCGGGCAATGCCACCGGATTAGAGAGTGTCTAAGGCTTCATAACCTGCTCAATCGAAACGAGCGCTTGGCGCCCATCGCCCTCACCAATTTCATGCCGGGGTAGCACAGCATGTCGATCCTGCGCTCGCTGATGGCACGCGTTGAAGATTTTCGGTCAGCTCCTCTGTCGCGACCAACCTCATAAGAACAATCACCCGATGCCGCTCTGAAGGCCGGAAGGCTTGGAAGCGGCAGATCATTCAAAAGCGGTAGCTCATTCGAATGAGACTATTTCAGTGAACCATCTCTTTGCCGAGAGGTTGCTTTCAGTTCTATCCGGAAGAAGTGAGCCGGCGCTTGCCGAAGCCATCACCACCGTAGCTTTTGGAGGAGACACCATGACCGAGATCCGGCTGGCCTCGCTGCAGGGCGGGGCGATTGCGCTTGGAAGCGATACCATAGCTGCTTTTCGCCAGACGTTACGGGGCAACCTTTGCCTCGCTGAGGAAGCGGGCTACGATGAAGCGCGAACCATCTGGAATGCGATGATCGACCGCCACCCGGGCGCGGTCGTCCGTTGCCGAGGCGCCGCGGACATCATTCGCGCCGTTCGGTTCGCGCGTGAGCACGGTCTGGTGCTTGCGGTGCGCGGCGGCGGCCACAACATCGCCGGGAATGCTGTTTGCGAAGGCGGACTCCTGATCGACCTTTCGCAGATGCGCTCAGTCAGAATCGACCCCGCGGGCCGCTCCGCACGGGTTGAACCGGGTGCCACCCTTGGTGAATTCGATAGAGAGGCACAGGCCTTCGGACTTGCCACCCCGCTCGGGATCAACTCGACGACTGGCGTGGCAGGACTAACCCTCGGCGGCGGATTCGGATGGCTCAGCCGCAAGTTCGGACTTACCTGCGATAACCTGATTTCGGCCGACGTGGTCACGGCCGAAGGTGAGCTCGTGCAAGCAAGTGCGACGGAGAATTCGGATCTGTTCTGGGCCCTCCGTGGAGGCGGCGGCAATTTCGGCGTTGTGAGCTCATTCGAATTCCGTCAGCATCCCGTCGGCCCGATGGTTCTGTCGGGGCTCATTGTCCATCCCTTTGCACGGGCCAAGGAGCTTCTTGCGGGCTATCGCCAGGTCGCCGCCGAAGCGCCTGACGAGCTGACGGTGTGGGTTGTGCTCAGACAAGCGCCACCCCTGCCCTTCCTGCCTCCCGAAGTTCACGGAAAAGAAATCCTCGTCTTCGCCGTCTGCTACACAGGCGATGAGGCTAGCGGCAACCGCGCATTGGAGCCGCTTCGCGCACTGGGACAGCCGATCGCTGACGTGATTGGCATGCAGCCCTACGCGGCCTGGCAAACCGCGTTCGATCCATTGCTGACGCCCGGCGCCTACAATTACTGGAAGTCGCACAATTTCGTGCAGCTCAGCGACGGCCTCTTCGACATGCTCACAAGCTACGCCGCGAGGCTCCCAACTCCAGAGTGTGAGATTTTCATTGGCCAGCTCGGTGGCGCCGTCAACCGCGTGCCGATCGACGCCACAGCCTATCCCCACCGCGATGCAAATTTTGTCATGAACGTTCATACGCGATGGCGGGACCGGGCCGACGAGCGGCACTCCATCGACTGGACGCGGCAGCTCTTTGCCGATGCGGCGCCGTACGCAACCGGTGGCGTCTATGTCAATTTCATGCCCGAGGATGAGACAGAGCGTGTGCCCAGCGCATATGGCGCGAACTACGCTCGTCTTGCGGCGTTGAAGGTGAAGTACGATCCGGGCAACCTGTTCCGCTTGAACCAGAATGTCCAGCCAGCCGCACAGCGGCCTGCAGCCTAATGTTCGCATCCGAGCAAGCCGCAAGCCTGTGCGAACTTCACTTGAGCGGCGCTAGGAAGCCTGCAGCTAAGGAGGGGCGACGGAGGCAGAGTTGGACATCGGAGAATGGCTGCGCAGCCTTGGCTTGCAGTCATATGAGCAGGCATTCCGGGACAACGGCATCGACCTTGAGGTCCTGCCTCGCCTGACGGTTGATGATCTAAAGGAGATCGGTGTCCAGGCCGTTGGCCACCGGCGGAAAATTCTTGATGCTGTCGCCCTTCTGACGAGCGACCAGACGATGGCTCGACCCCCAGCGTCGGTCGAGCGTCGTCAGCTGACGGTCATGTTCGTCGACCTCGTCGGTTCGACGGACCTCAGCCAACGACTCGATCCTGAAGAGTTGCGCGAGATCATGCGCGCCTATCAGGACACTGTGGCGGGAGAGATTGCGCGGCTGGAGGGGCACGTCGCGAAGTTCTTGGGGGATGGCGTGCTCGCCTATTTCGGTTGGCCGCGCGCGAGCGAGGATGCGGCAGAGCAGGCAGTCCGGGCGGGACTTGCGGTCGCGGCAGCGGTCAGCGGCATTTCGGCCGGCGCAGGACCTCAGCTTGCAGCTCGCATCGGCATCGCCACAGGTGTCGTGGTGGTGGGCGACCTGCTCGGCGAAGGCGCCGCGAAAGAGGAGGCAGTAAGCGGAGAAACACCTAACCTTGCCGCGCGTCTGCAACAGGCTGCTGAGCCCGGCACCGTCGTTATTGCCGACAGCACACGCCGTCTGGTTGGCGATCTGTTCGAATTGGTTGAGCTCGGCTCTCGCCAACTCAAGGGTTTCGCCGAACCAGTGCCGGCATGGCGAGCTATCGGCGAAGGCAGCGCAGAGAGCCGTTTCGAGGCGTTGCACGGAGCCCATGTCACGCCACTCGTCGGGCGCAGCGAAGAACTCGACCTGGTGCTGTCACGCTGGCGACAGGCGAAGGGGCGTGCCGGGCAAGTCGTTCTGATTTTCGGCGAACCAGGCATCGGCAAATCACGACTGGTGCTCGCGCTGCGGGAGCGGCTGGAGGCCGAGCCAATCCGACTCGTAAGCTACGCTTGCTCGCCGCATCACGTGAACAGCCCGCTCTTTCCGTTCATTTCGCAGCTTGAGCGCGCGGCGCGGTTTGCGCCCGATGACGTCGCGGAAGAGCGGCTCGAGCGCCTTGAATCTCTTCTGTGCCAAGACGGGAACGACTTGCCGAGCGAGGCAGTCCCGCTCTTTGCCGATCTGCTTGGCATTCCAAACGGGACTCCAGGCGCCTTGCTGGACATGTCTCCCCAGCAAAGGAAGGCCCTCCTCTTCCGGACGTTCCTGGCCCGGCTCGATCGACTTGCGGCGCGTGGCCCGGTGCTGATGATGCTTGAAGACGCGCACTGGCTCGATCCAACCTCGCGTGAGCTCTTCGACCAGATCGTCGAGCGTCTTCAGGGTCTGCCGGTGCTGCTCATCGCGACGTTCCGTCCCGAGCTCTCGCCGCCATGGATCGGCTTTCCTCATGTCACGCTGCTCACGCTGAACCGCCTGCCACAGGAACAGGTGGTCGAGCTCGTTGACCGGATCACCGAGGGCAAAGCACTTCCTGCTGAGGTCCTCAGGCAGATTCTGGTGCGGACCGAGGGAGTGCCGCTTTTCACCGAGGAGCTCACCAAGGCCGTGCTCGAAGCCGGGATTCTCCGCAAAGTCGGCGATCGTTATGCACTCGCCCGACCGCTCCCGTCCCTCGCGATCCCGGCGACGCTGCACGATTCGTTGATGGCGCGGCTCGACCGTCTTGCTCCCGTGAAGGAGGTTGCCCAGATCGGATCCTGTATCGGGCGCGAGTTCGATCACGAGTTGCTTGCAGCGGTCGTATCGATGCCAGAGGCGGAACTTGCCACGGCGCTTGATCGCCTGGTTGCGGCAGAGCTCGTTTTCCGGCGGGGCCTCTCTCCGGCCGCCACTTATGTATTCAAGCACGCGCTGGTGCGCGACGCCGCCTACGAAAGCCTGCTTAAGCGACGTCGCCAGGAGCTGCACGCGCGGATTGCAACATCGATCGAAGCCCGGTTTCCTCAACTTGTCGAAGCGCAGCCGGAGCTTGTCGCCCGTCACTTTGGCGAGGCGGGACTGGCAGAGAAAGCAATTTCATACTGGCTGCGGGCCGGTCGCCTCGCAGCCGCCCGATCGGCGAATATAGAGGCGATCGCCCATTTCAGATCGGGGCTCGAGTGTGCCCAAGCGCTTCCGCCCGGAGTATCACGCTCGCGCTTCGAGCTTACGCTGCAGTTGGCGCTCGGCGGCCCGCTCATCGCAACCAAAGGCTTCGCATCAAGCGAAGTAGAGGCTGCCTACCAGCGCGCACAGGAACTCAGCCGCGAGCTGCAAAGCGAGACCGATCTCCTCGCCGCGTTGAGAGGGCTCGGCTACGTCTATCACGTGCGTGCCAACATGCGCGGGGCGACAGGGCTCGTCGAGGAGACGATCACGCTCGCGGAACGGAGCGGCGATCCCGCGCTTCTGGCCGAAGCCGATCACTTTGCAGGAGTGGTCTCTTTCCACCTCGGCAAGTTTCAATCCGCACGCAACTGGCTCGAGAAAGCAGGCAAATACCGTGGCCGCGATCATTCCGAGGTTTACGGACTCAATATGAGTGTGTTCTGCCGCGCCTATATCAGCCACTGCGACTGGCATCTCGGCTATCCCATTCGCAGCCTTGAGATTGCCGAGGAAGGGCTCGCTCTCGCGCGCGACATTTCACATCCATTCAGCATTGCGCAGGCGCTCAATTATCTGGCGATGCTGCATCAATTCCGGCGACGGCCCGAGGCCGCACTCAAATCGGCGGCGGAAGCGCACGACATCTGCACCGAGTACCGCTTTGACTATTATGGAGCATGGAGCAGCCTTGTTCGCGCCTGGGCGATTGCTGAATCCGGCCAGCTCGACGAAGGTCTGGCGGCCTTTGATGCTGCGCTTGAGGATTTCCGGCGAACCAATGCTGGACTGCGCATTTCGCACCATCTTGGTTTGCTCGCTGAGCTCCATCGTAAGGCCGGGGAGGTCGTGGCCGGGCTTCGGCTCGTTGATGAAGCGCTCGCCATCGCGGATGCAAACAGCGAGAGCTGGTGTGATGTCGAGCTTCACCGTGAGCGAGGCGAACTACTTTTACGCGCAGCCGGAGAGGAAGCCGAAGATCACGCGGACGCGGAGTTCCAAGCCGCAATCGAAACCGCCGTTGCTCAAGGAGCGAAACTGCCCGAACTTCGCGCAAGTGTCGCTCGTGCCAAGCTCCAGGCGGCATGCGGCAGACGGCAGCAGGCGCGCGACATCCTTACACCGATCTATCGCTGGTTCAGCGAGGGGTTGGAAACGCGCGATCTTGTGGAAGCCCGCATCCTATTGACGGAGTTACAGTGAGCGCAGCGCAACAAACCGCGTGGGTTCCTCGGGTCAACGCCAGCCCGTCCTCAACGACATTTTCCAAGTCCTGCGATCTGGAGCATCCTGGCGCGACCTGCCGGCGGCGTTTGGCCCCTACATGGCTCGGTGCAATCGCTTCGCTCGCGAGTGTCCGAATCCAAAGTTCGCCGGATCGTGCAACGCGCTCCGTCGCGCCCACAACATGAAGTCGCGACCGCTCCCTGTTTGCTTCTGACGAAATATCCCAAAACGTAAAATGTAATGTGAATTTCGCAGCGTGATTGGCGTATAATACCTTCGTTGCGAGATCGGTCTGAGTAAGTCCAGTGGCGACAGTCAGGCTCGCGATCCTGCTCGCCTAGAGGAGGAGCGGACATGTCAAAAATCCAGAACGCATATCAGTATCAGCTTCGCCGGGAGGCCGAGCAGCTGCGCGAAGAGGCTGAACGCTGGCCTCATGGACGAGCCCGAGATGCCTTGCTGCAACGCGTGACCCGGCTTGAGCTCACCGCAAAAATCGAAGGCTGGCTAAGCTCCCCGGAGCTTCGGCAGCCAGAAGACAAACAGGGTATGACACGCCCCCACCCATAGCGGCTCGGCGATTGGGCGTCGACAAGCTTCAAGCAGCTTTCAAGGCAGGGGGCTTGCCGCCTACCCCCTCGAGGTCGGGGCAAGGGTCGGCCGGCCGAGAGCCGCAATTCAAGACGCGGTTCTAGTGTGGTAGAAGTTCGCTCCATTTTTTCTGCGAGTTCTTCCAGCGAACTTCTGAACCTAAGCCACACCAGAATCATAAATTTACTAGTGCCGCGGATTTGAAGTTCTTGCGAGTGAAGCCGCAAGTTCGATGAAGAACTTCAGATCCAAAAGCGGCACTCAAATCATAGACTTACTAGTGTCCCTTTGATTCCGAAGTTCGCATCCGAGCAAGCCGCAAGCCTGTGCGAACTTTGGATTCGGGACACTAACCGGCCACCGGAACGCGACCTTAACAAACATCATCGAAATGGCATGCTGCGCCATTCGGGGCGAGCTGACGTTTGAATAAGTCGGCTTTCGACATGCGCCTGATTAAGTTCTCCTCCAGCAAACCATTTGAAGGCCCGGCCATTGTCCCTCATGTGTGGCCGCTCCTGAGGATGGATAGCAATGATCTCTGACAGTCAGAAACTCGCTATGCAGCAATGCATCGATGCGTGCCTTTCGACGGCGATGAACGAGTGCCTTGAAACCGGAGGCAAGCACATCGAGCCGAAACACTTTCGTCTCATGATGGCATGCACGGAAATGTGCCGCACGTCAGCGCATTTCATGCTGATCAATACGCCCCATTACAAACACACTTGCAAGGAATGCGCTGAAATCTGCCAGGAGTGCGCGGACGACTGTGAAGGTATCGGCGACATGGAAGAATGCGTTGCCGCCTGCCGCCGATGTGCAAAAGCATGCCTCGCGATGGCGGCGTAGACGACGCCACGCTGCCAGACTCAAGGCATCTGAAGTTAGTGCTTTTGTGCGTGGGCTTTTTGCGTGTGCTCGCCGCCAGGGCGAGATATCCCTGCCAGCGCCTTTGACGCCTCCGAGCTCAGCCGGGAGATATCGCCAAGCGAGACGATGCCAATCAATCGCTTGTCGCGATTGAGAACCGGGAGCCTTCGCACCTGGCATTCCGCCATTCTCTCGCAGATGTCTTCAGTATCCTCGTCGTCGAAGCAGTATCGAACGTCCTTTGTCATGACATCCCGGACCTTGGCGTCCGGCCCCTTCCCCGCGGCCACTCCGCGAAGCGCGATATCGCGATCCGAAATCATCCCGACGAGGCGGTCGTTTTCCCCGACCGGAAGCAAGCCAATATCCATCTTTCTCATCATTGTGGCGGCCTGCTTGATCGTTTGATCAGGATTCATGATCTTGACGTCCGACGTCATCACATCACTTACACGCATTGGATCCTCCGCTCGCCTTCCGTGACGCGGCGCTACTCGCCGCCTCTCAGTCCAGTGTCCCGAATCCGAAGTTCGCCTGAAAATGCGGCGCACCTCGTAGCGAACGTCGGATTCGAAAGGACACTAGTAAATTTATGATTCTAGTGTGGTTCAGGTTCAGAAGTTCGCTCGAAGGACTCGCTGAGAAGCTGAGAAAATGAAGCGAACTTTCGAACCACCACACTAGAACCGCCCCTGTGTTGAAACGTTCCTGATCTCCGCTGAAGCTTGGCCATCAACGTTGTCGCAGAAGCCAATGCCCCCACATTTCGAAACGCTCAGGAGGTATGGCCCGGATCGATGTACTTGGGCGTCTTCTTGTCGCGCTGCGGCGTCATCTTCGCGGGATCAGGCTGTCCGGGAACACCGCGCGGCCCAAGCTCTTCACGTTGAATGTCATCCTCGCTTTTGCGCGGAAGACCATCGTCCACCTGCCCGGAGCTCCACTGACTGCGCTCGTTCATGGTTGCCTCCTTTACCAGTTGAAATCCTGCAGGGCGCAAATGTTCCAGCCCTCGTGTGGTGGTTCACGAGCACTGCACGGGAACATCATGGATCATCAGGCGTTTCTAAACTGCATGAACCATCCGCCGCCCTTTCACACCTTGGGACGGCGGGAACTTTAGCCCGATCGGTCGGACAGCCCGGTCGGGACTTTTTTGGAATGCTTCATTCGAGGATGATGCAAGCGATCAAATGAAATGACGATCAAGATCCGTCCCACCAAACTGGACACCGAGATCGCCCACGCTGTCGCCGCTCACGCCGAACCGCTGCCTGAACTTTTGGCGCGCACATTAACCTATGGCGCGGACGAAAAAGTTTTGCTGGTGTTCGCTGGCATGGCGTGGGTTTATGCGCACGCGAAAAAGCGCTCTCTCCGCCCGGCGGCTGATCATGTCTTCACCGTCACCCTGGTCACGGCCATCCTTCCCCACATCCTGAAGCGATATGTCAATCAGACCCGCCCCGATCGATGCGTCGGCTCCGCTCACCGGCGCGGCATCCCGATCTCCGGCCGTGCGAACGATGCATTTCCGTCAGGCCATGCGGTGCACATGGGTGCTCTGGCATCGGCGGCCACGGCGCTGCGACCGAAATACCGCAACATGGTTTGGGGCGCGACCATCGGACTTGCCGTTTCGCGGATTGTCATTCTGGCGCACTGGACAAGCGATGTGATTATCGGCTTCGGCATCGGCGCCGTCACTGAGCGAGTCGTGCGTCGCTTCACGCGGTTCCCGTTATCGCTCGAAACCAGACGCCGGAGGCAATGATGGCCGAGTATGCCATTCGTTTCCTTCTCGGCGGCGTCGTAGTGTCGGCATTCGCCATGCTAGGCGACATGCTCCGGCCGAAAAGCTTTGCGGGGCTCTTTGGCGCCGCACCGTCCGTCGCACTCGCAACGCTTGTTATCGCCGTCGTTCAGCACGGCCCGCACTACGCTGCTATGCAAACCCAAAGCATGGCGCTCGGAGCGATCGCGCTCGCCATCTACAGCCTGCTCGTCTGTTACTTGCTGATGCGTGCGCGCTTACGCGCGTTCACAGCGACGCTCGTCGCACTTGTGGTATGGTTGGCCGCTGCTGTCGGCCTTCACTTTTTGATTTTGGGAAACGGCTGATGCTGCGGCTCTCGCTATCATCGCTGAAAGAAGGCCGGTGGTATGAATACCTCACCCGCTTTGCCCTTGGCGGCGCAGCGACGGTGTTTGCCGGCGTGATGAGCTCTGCGTTCGGCGCATCGATCGGCGGTCTCTTTCTCGCCCTGCCCGCCATTTTCTGCGCCAGCGCGACGCTCATCGAACGTCACGAGATCCGGCGAAAACATAAAGCCGGATTATCCGGTACACGGCGCGGCCAGCAGGCAGCGGCACTCGAGGCCGCCGGTGCCGCCTTGGGAAGTATTGGCTTGCTGGCGTTCGCCCTGTTTTTCTGGTGGACCGTTGAGGAGAGTTCGCCTCTGGCATTTCTGGGCGCGACCGCTGCCTGGACTGCCGCATCGATCGCGGCATGGCGGATCTACAAGCGGTCACCGTGGCGGCGTCTCTCCTGAACGAACCGGCGATAATCATTGATCGCATGGTTTGATAACAAAATGCGATGGTCTTCGCCGGAGCGCAGCCGCCGCTCGATGGTCTCCGAGAGATAGCGCGCAGCGATCGCAGGCTCTTCGATTTCTCCAAGTCTGTCCAAATAGTCCCACGCTATTTGCAAGGAGTCCTCAAATAGCATGGCCATTCTCTCCGAACCGTAGCCGAGCAATATCTGCCCCTCCACTGGAAAGCAGTTGGTCTTATCGTGAACCTAACGCCGTTCCATCGCTAGCTTCGCGCCCCGGCGCACTGACGTGAACCTCGTGTCCTTCCCGGACCGCGAGAGACGCCGCCGACACCGCCGATACAAAAGCGGCCTCCTTGGTCTCGAAGTCTCCTTCTGCCTCACCGTCGTGCAAGATCACCCACGTACCGCCATGCTCCACGACGGCATAATTTGCCAAACCCATCTCTCGCCTCCCTCGCGATATCTCTGTGGCCATATCCTCATGTGGAGAGCGGCGCACAGATCGCAACGTTCCGGAAGTTGATGAACATTAGATAATAGGACGGCCGCCGGTGACGGCAATGGTCGCACCGGAGACGTAACTGGAGAGCGGATCTGCCAGCATCACATACGTTGTCGCGAGTTCCGCCGGCTGGCCGGGCCGCTGCATGGGAACCTGCTTACCGAAATTCGAGACGCGCTGCTCCGACATCGTCGATGGAATAAGTGGTGTCCAGATCGGGCCGGGCGCAACGGCGTTGACCCGAATGTCTCTGTCCGCGAGCATTTGTGCGAGACCGCCGGTGAAGTTTTGGATCGCCCCCTTCGTCGTGGCGTACGCCAGCAATGTCGGATTTGGCATGTCCGAATTGACCGAGGCGGTGTTGATGATGGCGCTCCCCGGCTTCATGTGCGGGACT
Source organism: Nitrobacteraceae bacterium AZCC 1564 (assembly GCA_036924835.1). Lineage (NCBI taxonomy): Bacteria > Pseudomonadati > Pseudomonadota > Alphaproteobacteria > Hyphomicrobiales > Nitrobacteraceae > Nitrobacteraceae bacterium AZCC 1564. The sequence continues at coordinate 5,470,048 of JBAGRR010000001.1, read as the reverse complement.
GCGGCCTTGGTGAGATAGAACATGGCGTGGATGTTGGTCTGGAACGTCAACTGCCACTCCTCGTCTGAGATATCCACGATGTCCTGAAAAGTGTTCTGATGCGCTGCGTTATTAACAAGAATGTCGATGCCGCCGAGCTCGTCGACAGCGCGCTTAACCAGATTTCGGCAGTGCTCCGCGCTCCGGATATCGCCGGGAGCAAGGATGGCCTTGCGCCCCTCCTGCTCGACAAGCGCCTTGACCTCCCGTGCATCCTTGTCTTCATTCAGATACGCGATGAGAAGGTCCGCGCCTTCGCGGGCATATGCAATCGCAACAGCGCGGCCGATGCCGCTATCGCCGCCGGTGATCAGGGCTTTCAGTCCTGTCAGCCGTCCTGATCCTTTATAACTTTGCTCACCATGGTCGGGCCGGGGATTCATCGCAGCCGTCGATCCCGGCATCGATTGCTGTTGCGCCGGAAATGGTGGCTTTGGATAATTCATTGAGCTCTCCGACTGCGATCTCATCGCCCGTTCTTTCTTTCATCAACAATGTGGCACGCGACGTGTTCCAGCGGCATAGCTGGTTACTTGCCTCTTTCAGGCGCGCCTCGTAGCAGCTTGGCTAAGGACACGGACTTCTGTTTGAGCTGCTCCATCGTGCATTGCGACGGCTTCTTGTCCGGCCGCCATCGCTGGATCGCCGTGCCATGCCGAAACCGACCACCTGTGAAATGATCGTAGGATACTTCAACCACGAATTTCGGCTTCACCGGCTGCCACTGCGCCGATCGCTTCGTGGACCAGCGGCTCGGCCCGCCGGGCGTGTTACCAGTGAAGCTTCGATCGGTTTCGATCGCTTCCAGCTTTTTGGTAAGCGCCGGACGCTCGTCGGCTTTGATGGCGGATGAGAAGCCGATGTGATGGAGTTGGCCCTCGTCATCATACAGTCCGAGCAGTACTGACCCGACCACCGCCTTGCCTGCCTGCTTGCGCTCGGCATAGCGGAAGCCGCCTATCACACAGTCAGCCGTGCGATAACGCTTGATTTTTTGCATACCTTCGCGATTTCCAGCCTGATACGGCATGTCCGCGCGCTTCGCGATCACACCGTCGCTACCGCCACCTGCGGACGTCAGCCAGCGGCGGGCATCGCTCAGCCGCGTGCTCATCGGCGATAATCTGAATGTTTTCCCTGACCGGATGGCGCGCTTGAACAGCGCCTCAAGTGCGGGGCGGCGTTTCGTCAGCGGCTGTTCGGACAAATCTTCCGAATCTTGTCGCAACAGATCGAACGTCAGAAACAGCGCCGGTGTTTCAGCCGCGAGCCGCCGCACGCGGCTTGAGGCCGGATGAATCCGCTGCAATAGCGCGTCGAACGACAGTGTCCGGCCAAGTGGGACGACGATTTCACCGTCGAGGATGAACGACGCCTCTTCGATCGCACGGGCTGCATCCACCACTTCGGGGAAATAGCGCGTCAGATCCTGCCCGGACTTCGATGTCATCGTGATGGAGTCGTTCTTGCGCTCGATCAGACAACGAAATCCGTCCCACTTCGGCTCATATTGCCATTCGCTGCCTTTTGGAATCTCGTCGACCGAACGCGCCTCCATCGCCTCCAGCTTTCGCGGTGTCTTGCGCGCTGCGGCCATAGCTGTCCCGAGACCTACGGGCTTTTTACGCCGGGATAGCGACTTGCCAGCACCGTGCAGTTCAGCGCCATCACGATCAATGCCATCTCATGAGTCCTCCGTTCGATCGAAGACAAGCTCCTTCGGCGAAGGGTGTTCCCCAACGTCTCGTCCCACCCCACGGTCGCTGATGCTGACAGGACAAAACTTGACCTCGCTCAACAATGGCAGGTGATCGGAATAACCTCGTGCCTTGCTGTCCGTCCAACTGCGGACGATCCCGCAATCCGGCGTCGCGTAAATCCGGTCCAGACGCAGGATCGGACAGACAGATGGAAACGTCCGATGGCCGGTGCGCACCGGACAATGCCTGGCGAGAACCCGCCTGACGGATTTCACCCAGAGCCAATCATTGAAATCACCCATGACGACCGTCCTTGGACTGTCAATCAGGTCAGCGACCGCTCGCGCCTGCGCATGCCTTTCGTGAAGGCTCAAGCCGAGATGTGTAGCAACAACTTTGACCTCTCCAAATGGTGCGCCGATCTTGGCCACGATCGCGCGGCGTTGCTCTCGCTCCTGATAGGACACGTCCACAATCTTGGGAAGCTCGACAAATGGCCAGCGGCTCACCAGCATTTGTCCATAGGCTCCGTCGCGCGTCACGATGGAGCGCGCCTCGGCGCGATGCTCGCCGACAGCCTCGGCCAGTCGTTTAAACGGGTCAGTCCGTTGCCCGCGTGAGTCCACTTCCTGCAGGGCAACCACATCCGGCGACCATTTCTCGATAACGGCGCAGACCGCATCGAGATCGAAGGTCGGGTTCAGATGGAGCGGCCCGTGCACGTTCCACGTCATGAAGCGCAACGTATTCATCATTTCCGACGCTCGGCGAGCCACGTGACCAAAAACTGTACGCCAACGCACAGGACCAGCCAGAGCGCAATGATGAGCCCAAGCAACAACGTGCTGGACCAGGACGCATGTCTGGCGAACTCCGCGATTTGAGCCCCTAACGCTGCCATTGCAACAATACCCGGCGCCATGCCGAGCGCAGTCCCGACGATGAAGTCTCTAAACTTGAGCTGGCTTGCGCCCGCAAGCACATTCACAATCGAGAATGGTGCAATCGGAACCATGCGGATCATTGCGACAGCCATGATTCCCTTCCCGACGATTTGCCGCTGGATCCGCAACGCGCGCGCGCCGAGCAGCGACTGCAGACGCCGGTGACCGACAAATCGTCCAATCATGAACACCAACGATGCACTCAACAGCACGCCGAGGGCGGCAGTCGCAAAGCCTTTGAAAGGTCCCAGCGCCGCAGCCGTCGCCGCGATCAAGACGGTGACCGGGAAGACGACTAGGCCTCCCAGCAGGAAAGCCGCGATGACAAACAGCGGCGCAAAAATCGACTGCGAATGGCGAGCAATGACATCTGACAACAGGGTGACATCCGTGTAGGAGCGAAGAAATGTATAACGCCATGCCAGCGCAAGCCCTACCAGCAGCAAGGCTATGGCGGCGACCGCCGTGATCGTTCGGCCGGTCCAAAGGCGTCGCGCGGTCCGTTCCAGGTGAAGCGGCTCCCGCGGATCCGCAACGGATTGAACAACGTCAGTCCATGTTCCGCGCACGTCGATCCGAACGGGTAGAAGCCGTCGCCCAGCATCGGACTTTGAGCGGCGATCGATGAATTCGAAAAGATCGGCTTCGTGCGCGGCGATGACACTTGCATCCACGCCGCAAAAATGGCCGATCAGACTATTCCGCGTCTCGCGAATGAACTTCCGATCGCCGCTCATCGTGGCCTCGAACGCCAAATCGCATTCGGTATCCGCCCCGAGCGATCTATTGTTGAGGTTTGCAGATCCGATCCGCAAGAAGTGATCGTCAACGGTCATCAGCTTACTGTGGACCATGACCGGCACGTCAACCGCCTTGCCCCGCACCGCAGGATAAAGAATACGAAGTCGATCGATGACATTCGCTTCGACAAACGGCGCAAGGAAGTTCGACCGGCCGCCCTGCATCGCTTGCGATTCCAGCCACGACGAATGCCGCCTGGGGGTGACAATCAGGACGCGGAGCGTTGGACAGTCCACCATTCTCTGCGCAAGCGCTTTGGCCACCGATGGCGCGCTGATGAATTGGTTTTCGATGTAGATCAGATCTTTCGCCGAGCGAATCGACAATTGAAAGAGCTCGAAGACTTCGTGGACAGGATATCCACTCCCAGGCTTCGGCTCCGTTCGTGCGATCCCCACGGAGATATTCCGCGCCTGCACCGGAATATCACCAGGCCATCGATCGCCTAGGGGTAACGGTACTTCGGAGACTTTGCCTCCCGCTGCTGTCCACCGCGTTGTTGCCAACACCTCCAAGGCACGCGCCGCCTCACCATCCACCACGCATTGAATGTCATGAAATGGAAGGTACGGACTTCCCTGCGGATCCCTTCGCAATGGGTTTTCGGCTAGATGCTCGTTCGTGTCCCAGCGGCGGATGGTCAGATCGAGACCACCTGAAAAAGCGATCGAGCGGTCGATCACCACGAACTTCTGATGTTGCGCGGAGCCCAAGGGAAGCGTGGAGTCCATTAAGATTGAAATGCGTCCTCGCCCATGCGCCGCGAATTTCTGGGCAGAATTGATCTCCCGTTCCGCCGCATAAAGCGCTGCGAAATCCCATATCAAAATATTGATGTGAAGATCCGGCTTCGCTCCGACCAAGGCCGCAAGGAATTCACCCAACTTCACCGGATACCCGTCATCAGTAGCCCCTGTCGGCCCAACGAGCCTGGTCTCGCTGTGAATGTCCCACCCGACGATAAAGACCTGCTTTTCGGCCAAAAGCAGTGCCGATCTGAGTGCTGCAAAATAATCCGCCGCATCGTGCAGCACGGCAGCACGCCCTGCTTCACAGGTCTTCCAAACAGTCTCGCCGGGCACGAAGATTGCGGAATTCTTGAGCAGGATCATCCTCTCCGATACGCGGGCAACGGACAGCGGCAATACCTGAAAAACGTCCGCACACGCGACGGGTTCCTGTGAACCATGGCAGATCCTTGAATGATCTGTGATCAGATTCACCCTGCCCTGCACACATCGCACGCCCTCACAACGCTTAACACCGCTTTACAACACTGAACTCGCGGAACGGCGACCGATCACAGATTGTCCCGGCAACACACCCACATTGCCGGAGACGTCTCCATGCACCTCACCTCCCACGAAGCCCAAACCATCATCGATGGCGCGGAAGCCAAGGCCCGCCAGATTGGACTGGCCGTGGTCATCGCCGTGCTTGATGCCGGCGCGCACCTTAAGGCATTCCGCCGCATGGACGGCGCGGTGCTCGGCTCGATCGACATTGCGACACGCAAGGCGTCCACCGCCGTCCTGTTTCAGGCCAACAGCGAAGCGGTCTGGGAATACTGCAAGCCGGGCGCGCCTGCGCCGGGTCTTGAATTGACCAATGGCGGTCTCGCCACGTTCGGCGGCGGCATTCCGCTCATGGGCGCGGACGGCACACTCATCGGCGCTCTCGGCATTTCCGGCGGCGCCGTCTCGCAGGACGTCGAAGTAGCCCAAGCGGCCCACGCGGCGTTCAAAGCTCTCTCCTCCTGATCCTCCCGCTCAACTCACCATCATCGAAAGGACCAACCATGACCAAGACCATTCTCATCACCGGCGCGGGCTCCGGCTTCGGCAAGGGTGCAGCCATCGGCATGGCCAAGGACGGCTACAACATCATCGCGACCACTCACGTTGCATCCCAAGTGACGCCGCTGCGTGAAGAAGCCAAGGCGATCGGCCTCAAGAACTTCCGCGTCGAGCGGCTCGACCTTACCGATCCTTACGACATGGCCTACATACAGACCTTCGACATCGACGTGCTGTGGAACAACGCCGGCATGGGCGAAGCTGGCCCGGTGTTCGAAATGCCGCTCGATCTCGTGCGCAAGAACTACGAGGTCAACGTCTTCCTTCCGCTGCAACTCACCCAAGGATTCGTACGCAAATGGATCGACGCCAAGAAGAAGGCCAAGATCGTTTTCACCTCTTCAATGGGCGGCCTGTTCACGCCGGCCAATTGGGGCGTCTACGTCTCCACAAAGCACGCCATTGAATCCGTTGCCGAAGCACTGCAGCAGGAATTGAAGGCGCACGGTATCAAGGTGCAGACCATCAACCCCGGCGCCTATTATACCGGCTACAACGAGACGATGGCCGATGCGCCGTTCCGCTGGCTTGACGACAGCAAACACGTCACCCGCCGCGCCGATCTGCGCAAGGAATTCGACACCTTCCTGTCGGCGCCTGATGGACACCTCGATGCGCGCGAGATGATCGGCCGCATGATCGAAGTCGTCCCCGCCGACACCGGCAAATTCCGTAACGTCGTACCGAAAGCGACCGAGGAGATGCTGAAGGCGCATCAGCTCGCCGCATGGGAGAACCAGATCTAACCGGTATTCTCACCCCATCCATACCCCTGGAGAACAAGTCATGCTTGCACCGATCATCACGGCCATGGCCGTCGTTCTTGCAACCTCATCGGGACAAACCGCAATGGCACAGACCGAGCAGAACAAAGAGACGCGCAACAAGGCGATCGTCGAGGAGAAGTTCAAGGCATGGGCCAATGGGACCGGCAGTCCCTATGAGATCCTTGCCGACAACGCGACATGGACCATTACCGGCAACTCGCTGGCGTCCAAGACGTACGACAGCCGCGAAGCCTTCATGACCGAAGTTATCCGGCCCTTCAACGCCCGCATGAGCGTGGGCCTGAAGCCGACGATCCGCAATATGTATGCGGATCGTGACACAGTAATCGTGTTCTTCGACGCCAAGGGCACGGCTCGCGATGGGCAGCCTTACGAGAACACATACGCCTGGTTTCTTGACCTCAAGGACGGCAAGGTGACAAAGGCGGCGGCGTTCTTCGACAGCGTGGCGTTCAACGACTTCTGGCGCCGCGTTCAGCCGGCCGAGAGCACATCGCGCTGACACATTAATAAGACGACCGCCCGGAGCCCTCGCCTGTCACCGGGAGAAGACCGCTCCGGGCGGTCGATTGCATCACATCCAATCTTCCCGGACATCATATAAAGGCCAATCTCATGCGCACATGGTTCATCACCGGCGCGTCTCGCGGTTTCGGTGCACGCATCGCCGAACTCGCACTCGCCAGGGGCGACAATGTCGTCGCCACCGCACGCAACCCGAACACCGTCACCAATCGTCTCGGTGAACACAGCGGATTTTTGCCACTGCCGCTCGACGTCACCGACGAGGCGCAGGCGCGAACTGCCGCGGCTGCGGCTATCGAACGGTTTAGCCGCATCGACATCCTCCTCAACAACGCCGGCTTCGGCCTGATGGGGGCCGTCGAGGAAGCAACCGCAGCCGAGGTCGAGCACCTTTACAAGACCAACGTGTTCGGCGTGTTGAATGTCACCCGGGCGATCCTGCCGCACATGCGCGCGCAGCGTTCGGGCCGCATCCTCAACATCTCGTCGATCGGCGGATACCGTGCCGGTCCGGGATTTGGTGTCTATTGTTCGACGAAATTTGCCGTCGAAGGCTTGTCCGAAGCGCTCCATCACGAGCTTGCTCCGCTTGGAATCCACGTCACCGTGATCGAGCCAGGCTACTTCCGCACCGACTTCCTCGATGCGAGTTCGCTCTCGGTCAGCCCCGTGCGGATCGCAGATTATGATGGCACGGCGGGCCAGGTGCGCTCACGCGCCGCCAGCCTCAATCACGATCAGCCGGGCGACCCGGACAAGTTAGCGGCCACGCTTGTGGATTTCGTCGACGCGCCCGAACCGCCGGTCCGGCTACCGCTGGGCAGCGACACTGTCGCGGCCATCGAGGCCAAGCACGCCTCGGACAGCGCAATTCTTGCGCGCTGGCGTGCCGTATCCGTATCGACCGATTTCAAACAGCCCTGATCGATCGTTTCAGACTTGTTGCATCACCTCTGCCGATGCCCCTTGCGCTCTCGCACGCAACCTTTGGTCCGGCCGGATTAATTCTGGCCGGACCTGTCATCCAAGATTCGATTGCACCGAAATTGAGCACGAATGCTGCGACGCGCGACCTGCGTTCCAAAATGATCCTGAGATTGGATTCATATAGATAGTGAACGCGCTGCATCCGAACGCATCCATCGCGACGAACAACCTTTAGAATTCTTCGCTTCCAAGACACATTGAAGTGGTCATGCGCGCTGCTGTGAGAGCGTGCGGCACGCTGTCGCAATATTTGTTCGTATATGACTCTATGGCAGCTTCGTTGCGTAGAGTATTGAACCGAGATCATTTCATACGATTTGCAGAATGGACTCTCATTCAGCGCAAGGAATTCGTTTTGGCCCTTTTCGGCTGCTGATTACGGAGCGCCTCCTTGAGAAGGACGGCGAGCCGGTTGCGCTGGGAAGTCGTGCGCTCGATATCCTCATCACGCTGGTGGAGCGCGCGGGCGATGTCATCGACAAGAAAGACCTGATCGCGCGGGTCTGGCCCAACGTGACCGTGGACGAAAGCAGCCTGCGCGTTCACCTCGCTGCCTTACGCAAAGTTCTCGGCGACGGCGGCGCGGAGACTCGTTACATCGTCAACATTCCGGGCCGCGGCTATTGCTTCGTTGCGCCGATCGCGCGCCAAGCTTCCGCGACCATCGCTCCACCTCCCGCAGCGAAACCCCAACCATCCGAACGCTCCCGACGCCTGCCACCACGCCTGATGCGTATGGTCGGCCGCGACGAGTTGATCCGCGAACTTGCAGGACAAATCGAAAACCGCAAGCTAGTCACCATTCATGGCCCTGGCGGCATCGGCAAGACGACAACAGCCATCGCAATCGGCCATGCACTTCTCGCGGATTTCGACGGCGGCGTCTATTTCGTCGATCTCGGCCTGATCAGCGATCCCACGCTCGTACCTGGCTCGCTGGCGTCGGTGCTCGGCATTCCCGTGCAATCGAGCGACACCGGCGCTGCCGTCGTGAACTTTCTTCGCGGCCGCCGCACCCTGCTCATTCTCGACAGTTGCGAACATGTGATCGACATGGTCGCCGGCCTCGCGGAGCGCATCATCCAAGAGGCCCCGCATGTGAGCATCATCGCCACCAGTCGCGAACCGCTGCGCAGCGAGGGCGAGCATGTCCATCGGCTGTCACCACTGCAAAGCCCGCCGGACGATGCGGAGCTGACCACCGAGCAGACTCTGTCCTTTCCCGCCGCGCATCTCTTGGTCGAGCGGGCAATGGCGAGCAATCATCAATTCAAGCTCGACGATATGGATGCCCCGATCGTTGCGGAAATCTGCCGCAAGCTCGACGGCATTGCGCTTGCGATCGAACTCGCCGCCGGGCGCATCAGCACCCACGGCTTGCACGAGACCGCCGCTCTGCTCGACCAGCGCATGAAGCTGCTCTGGCGCGGCCGGCGTACGGCGTCGCCCCGCCACCAGACCATGACGGCGACGCTCGACTGGAGTTACGAGCTCATCAGCGAGCGTGAGCGCACCGTGCTGCGCCGGCTCTCTATCTTCGTCGGCGCCTTCACCCTCGAAGCCGCGCAGGCTGTCGCGTCCGACGACACGCTTGATCTCATCGAGGTGACGGATGCGCTGGAGCAACTGGCATCAAAATCTCTCATCTCGACCGCGAACGCTTCCGAAGCTTCCACGCGCTACCGCCTGCTCGACACCACGCGCGCCTATGCCCGCGCCAAGCTCGACGAGCTCGGCGAAACACCGTCCGTCAATCGGCGCCACGCGCTCTACTGGCAGCGCCGCCTTGAACGGGCCCATGCGAACAAAGTCATTGCAGGCCAGAGCGAGGCAAGCGAAACGCGGCCCGAAGATCTCGGTAACATTCGCGCGGCGCTCGAATACAGCCTGTCGGAGCACGGCGACCACGACCTCGGCATTGCACTGGCTGCCGCTGCTGCGCCGCTGTTCACGAATTTCTCACTGCTGAGCGAATGCTATCAGTGGACCGGACAGGCGCTGTCCCTTCTCAGCGAGGACACGCGCGATACGCGATACGAGATGGAGCTGCAGGCGGCGTTCGGTCACGCGATGATGTTCACGCGCGGCAACAGCAACAAGGCCCTGGCCGCGCTCACCAAAGGTCTTCAGCTCGCCGAACAGCTCAAGGATCGCTTCTATCAGTTCAGACTCTTGAGCGATCTGCATATGTTTCGCCTGCGGACCGGGCGGTTCTACGACACGCTTGCCCTCGCGCAGCGGGCAAAAGCCGTCGCCGAGGACATTGCCGATCCGGTCGGGCTGTCGGCTGCGCACCGGCTGCTCAGCAGCGCCCACCATCTCGTCGGCAATCAGGCCGAGGCCCGCACCCATCTGGAGACATGGCAACCGCCGCCATCGCAGATCGCGGATACTAGTGCGTTCAATGCCGGCCGCGTGCCGCGCATTGGGCTCAGCCGTGTGCTATGGCTGCTGGGCTTGCCGGATCAGGCGGTCCGCGCGGCGGAGATCGCCGACGAGGATGCCAACCACGTCAAAAGCCCCGTCCCTGTATGCATCGTCACCATCTGGGGCGCGTCGGTTTACAGTTGGATCGGCGACTGGACCACGGTGGACGCGCGCGCGGACCGGCTGATCGCCTTCGCACAGAAATATTCCCTCGATCCGCATATCGCCGTCGGCATCGGCATCAAGGGCATGGTGCTGATCCAGCGCGGCGAGACCGAGCGTGGCGTGACGCTGCTGCGCGACTCGCTGACCAAGCTGCGGACGGATCGTTATGAGCTGTATGCGCCCGGCCTCAGTCTCGCGCTGGCGGAAGGCCTCGGCATTTGCGGACGGGTGGACGACGGCCTAGCCGTCATTAACGAGACCATCGCGATCGTCAATTCGAACGGCGGCTCGCTTGATCTGCCGGAGCAGCTGCGCATCAAGGGCACGTTGCTGTTGCTGGCAGGAGATCAGGGCGCGGCGGAAGAGGCCTTCCGCTACTCGCTCGATCTTGCCGAAAAACAATCCGCCCTGTCGTGGCAGTTGCGCACGGCAACGAGTCTCGCCCATCTGAAAACCCGTCAGGGCGATGGCATTGCAGCGTGCGAGACGCTGGCGAATATCTACGGTCGGTTCACCGAAGGCTTCGACACGACCGACCTTCGCGCAGCCAAGAGTTTGCTGAATGAAACGAGCGCCACCCGGACCGCAGAGGCACTGAAGCCGCAGGCCTCGTGCCCGCGCCGCGCCAGCTCCAGCCCGGCTGAAATGTGACGGCCGCACCTCCGATACGCCCATATATTACGCCCATATATATAAAGGCTCCCCGGTGTGGCCGAGAAGCCTTCCGAAGAAATGGCCTGGACCCGATCGTCGGCGGCGCGAAGCGATTCATTTCCGGATTGCGCTCGCGATCTGCGTTTTGGCCGCATCTGCCGGTTGGTACGTGCAGGCCCGGTGATCCCGGCTGAGCCAGACCAACTCGGCGGATGGCGACAGGCAGCGCGACAGTGCGTTTGCCAATTCCGTGGATGTCAGCGGATAACGCACCAGCTCCACGACGCCGGAGGATGCAAGCTGCGATGCATCGAGATTGCGCGTCGATGAGGTCGCGAGGATAATCGGAAGTTGGGGCGCGGCGTCATGTAGCAAGGCTGCGGTATGAAGGGCAGAACTGCCGGTCTCATGAAACACCAGCGCTGCATCGAAGTCGGTCTTGCCCGAATGGCACGCATCTTTAGCATCCCGGCACGTGGTGAAGCCGATCGGCTCGAAGCCCAGCGCGGCCACGATTTCCTCATGGCGCAGCAGACGTTCCTGATCGGGATCAAGCACCATCACGGCCCTGCCAAAATCAGCTTCGGATACACCGTGCTGCGCAGGCGGCGCAATCACATGGGGCGCGCCGGTGGATGGGAGCCAGATCGTGAACCGCGTGCCCACGCCGACCGTGCTCTCCACTTCGATAGCGCCTTTATGGTCCTCGACGATTTCCCGCACCGTTGCGAGACCGAGGCCATTGCCTTCGGCGCGTGTGGTGAAGAACGGTTCAAAGACCCGCTCGAGCGTCGACTTATCCATGCCCTTGCCCGGATCGGAAATCGCAACCGTGGCGTAGCGACCCGGCGGCAAATATTTGCGTCCAACCTGACGCGCTTGGGTAAGCTCTTCTACGCCGATATGGATATTGATGGTGCCAGGACCGGTCATCGCCTGCGCGGCGTTGTTGCAGAGATTGAGGATGACTTGCTGTAGCTGCGCGGCCTCGCCCGACAACATGATCGTGTCGGACGTGTCGGTCACAGCGAGCGTAATATGCCGCGGCAGCGAGGCCGAAAGCAGCGACGTCGCTTCGCAGATCAGCGCCTTGACGGACACGGCCCGCCGCCTGCCCTCGCCGCGGCGCCCGAAGCGCAGAATCTGATCCACCAATTCGCGCGCCCGCTCGCTGGCGCGGTGAATTTCGATCAGGCTCTTGCCCGGGTCCTTGCCCAGCGCGATGCGTGTCTCGGCGATTTCGGTGTAGCCGTGGATCGCAGCCACGATGTTGTTGAAGTTGTGGGCGATGCCGCTGGCGAAGGTGCCGATGGTCTCCATCCGCTCGGCACGCTGCAGGCTCGCCTCCAGCTTCTCTTTCTCCTGTTCGAGCAGTGCCCGGTCCACGGCGTTGGCGATCGCATCGAACGCCATGCGAAACAGCGCACTGTCCTCCCGGGAACCGAGGGCGCGCGCGTTCAGGCCATCGAAGCCCAGGATCGCATCCGACCGCTTGCCGATGCTGCGAACGCAGAGCCAGCTCTGAAGGCCCGTCGCCGCCAGCAAGTCTCGCTCCGGTGCGTGCGTCGGCGTGAAGCCCGAGGTGCGGATGATGCCGTCCTTGCCCGCATCAAGCCGAAACGCGTGGTCCAGCATTGGTGCAGACCAGTCTTTTGGGAATTCCGCACCGTTCCGCGCCCACTGATAAGCAATCGCTGGCTCCGCCAGCACGAAATAAGCACGATCCGCCTCGATGAATTTGGCGAGCCTGCGCAATGCCCGCTCAACAGATGCCGCCAGTTCGTGATGCTGCGAGCTAATGAAGCCCATCGAGATATCCGTGATCATGCGCTCGAACGCCGCCTGCCGCCGCAGCGCCACTGCGCGCTTGCGCAGCTGAAATCCAAGAATCACCAGGAAGACGACCAGCAGCAGCGATGTTGCGTAGAGCCATATGCGATACTTACGCGCGGAGGCCCGCGCCGCGAGCTGACGCTTCACGATCATCGCCCGCACCGTATCCTGCTGACGGTTATCCGCCTCGCTGACCAGCGCCCTCAACAGCGTATTGATGTCCGGCAGAAGATTCCGCAGCATTCCTCCATGGGCAAGAATGGCCGCGATGGAGTCGTGGTCGCCCGCCGGCCAGTCGATGCTGGACAATTCGTTGAGGCGATCCTGCACAGTATCCATCGTCATCGGCGAGGTGTCGATGGTGAGCAGCAGCATCGCGCCCGCAAGCCGCGTGGCGGCGCTGGCTAGCGGCTTGTTATCGGAGGCCACCAGACGTGTGGTCAGTACACCGAAATAAGAAATTGAATTCTGCAGCAACGCATTCTTGGTCTTGAACTGCTCGATCAGATCGAATTCCCGCCCCGCCCGTGCTTCAAGCGCCGCGATCGCCTCGACCTCGGGCGCGTTGGGGCCAGCCGCCGTGCGCAGCCTTTGGAGTGCATCCTGAACAGAACCGCTCATACGTACCAGCGCATCGTAGTTGCGCGACAGACCCGCCCGCGCAGTCAACACCTCACGATGCAGCCCACGCTCGAAGCGTAGGAAATCATCCAGCGCCCGCATCTCCTCGTCAAAACGGGTGGAATTCAGGTTCAAGCCGCTCATCAATAGCCAGGTCAACGCCCCGAGCAGCAGCAGGACAATAATGCTCGTATAATAGCTCGGCTTCATGGCGCGGCCCGAACGGGAGCACCCTCATACTCCCCCGTTAGTGTGTTCAGAAAGGCAACAATCGCGCTGATATCCTCGTCCGGCAGCGTCGTGTTCAACTGCGTCCGCGCCATGCGGCGCACCGCCTCATCGAGTGTCGCCGCGCTGCCGTTGTGGAAGTAAGGGGCTGTGACCGCAACATTGCGTAAGCTCGGCACGCGGAAGATGTCCGGCGGCCTCGACGGCGGCGCGGTGAACACGCCGCGCTGCTCGAACAGATTGCCGCCGACATTCATGCCCTGATGACAGGAAACGCAGCCGAGCGACTTGAACAGATGATACCCTTTCAGCTCGTGCGCCGAGAGCGCCGTCTCATCGCCCTTCAGCCAGCGGTCGAACTTGCTGTTGGGCGTCACCAGCGAGTGCTCGTAGCTGGCGATAGCATCGAGAATATTGTCGGTGTCTGGTCCCGCTCCGTAAGCCCCAATGAAAGCACGGACCATCTCAGGGTCCGCGCGCAGTTTCGCCGCCGCATCGTCCAGTGTGATGCCCATAATGTGCGGAGACGTCAGCGACGCTGCTGTATCGGATTGCAGCGTCCGGAATTTACCGCGCCAACCAAAACGGAAATTCAGCGCAGCGTTGAACACGGTCGGCGTGTTGAACTCCAGCACCGATCCGTCGAGACCTACGTCGCGGCTGTGCTTACCTGCGCCGTTTGTCTGCACATCATGACAGGACGCGCAACTATGGCTGTTGCCCCGCGAGAGCCTCGGATCGTTGAACAACTGCTTGCCGAGCGAAACCTTCAGCGGATCCAGCGCTGGCGGGTCAGGAATGGGCGTTATCGGCTCGTTGACAACTGAACTCGCCTCCGGCAGCGGCGCGACAGATTGAGCGGTGCAGAGCGAAAGAGAGAAAAGCGATCCGAAGATCGCGAGCAAGCCAACGGCCGCCATCAAGATCACGCATCGAATGCGGGGCGGCATACGCGTCCACGGCGCAGAAGCTCTCCTGCGATCGATATCGTTTGAATTCACCCTGCCGCTCACTCTGATGCTGCTGCGTATCCATATGGGCGCCGGCCTGCAACGGCTGTAGATTTCCATGACGCATGGCAGGAATACGCCCCCCTTTAAACGGTCGCATGCGGGCCCTGACCAGCGCTCACCCACAATTGATGGACTTGTGTTACAGCATCGTCACTGTGGGACGCGCCAATGTTACGTCTGCAATCGTCGCGTCACCTTTTTGCCATTGCTTTAGCTGACTTTGTCAGCATCACCCGCGTCACGTGCGCGCGCCGCGTCCTTTGCAGCCGCAGTCAGATAACGTCAGAATCGTTCAAATCTCGCGCGTGCCGTGAGAGTCTGATGCCTATATCACGTGATATCACGCGCTTCGGGGCGAAGCGTGACTGGAGCCGTCATGAAATCTGCGACCTCTGTCCTAACTCTCCCCGATGCTGGGAGAACGAGCGACGACATGAGCGACGAGCTGAACAAGCTTGGCCACATCATCGTGGTCGACGACGACGAAGCCATCAGACGCATGGTTATTGGTTACTTCGAGGAGCAAGGCATTCCTGTGAGTGCCGCATCGAACCGCAGCGAACTCAATCGCCACTTCGCCAAAGCATCTCCAAGCCTGGTATTGCTCGACTTGCGGCTCGGCGACGATGACGGCTTAGACCTGTTGAGAGAACTCAGGTCGCATTCGGACGTGCCGGTTATCATCATGACAGGCCATCGCATCGACGAAATCGACCGCGTGGTCGGCCTCGAACTCGGCGCGGATGATTATCTGGTCAAGCCGTTCGGCCTGCGCGAGCTGCTGGCGCGCGTACGGGCGATTCTGCGGCGGCAGGAGCTTGGCCGCGTTGCGCGTTCCCGCAATCCCGAGCGTGGCGGATACCGTTTCAACGGATGGCGGCTCGAGCGGCGCGACCGCCGGCTGTTCGATCCGCAGCGGCAGCAGATCACGTTAAGCAAGGGGGAATACGCGTTGCTGCTGGCATTTCTCGAAGCGCCACAGCGGCCGCTGACCCGCGAACATCTGCTGCAGGCCACGCGCGTTCACGACGACATCTTCGATCGCAGCATCGACGTTCAGGTACTGCGGCTGCGGCGCAAGCTGGAGACCGATCGGTGTGCGCCGCGCGTGATCCAGACAGCACGCGGCATCGGCTACATGTTCACCCTGCCCGTCGAGCCGTTCTGATACTTGTATCCTTGCAATAAAAGCGGCGATGGTGCCTTCCGGGCCGGACACCGGAAGCAGCCATCGCCGCTGCACACCCGCGCATGACCAGCGGGCCCGTGCCTCGTGTCCCGGATCCAAAGTTCGCCTTGTCGTGCAGCGCGCTCCGTAGCGAACTTTGGATTCGAGAGGAAACTTGTGATTTGAGTGCTGCTTTTGGATTTGAAGTTCACTCGGAAGAACCTCAAATCCAAAAGCAGCACTCGTGTGGTTCATGTTCAGAAGTTCGCCGGAAGGACTCGCAGGAAAAACCGGGCGAACTTCTGAACCACCACACGAGTGGTCCGATTCTAACATTCGCATCCCGTTCAGCGGGCACCTTCTGCGAATGTTAGAATCAAAGGACCACTAGCCAATATAAGTGTCTAGTGGAGTTTTGGATTTGACATTCGCTCGACGAACTCGCGGCGGGCAGGTAGCGAATGTCAAATCCACTCCACTAGGTGCGGTGCCTGGCACCGAACAACTTGAGCCGGCGCAGAACCTGAGGTCCCGCCTCCCACGCGCGGGAGGTCCTACAGCTTCCGTGCCAGAGTCTAAATCCTGCGACTATCAGGCTGATCAAATCAGCAATCATGACAGTACCTCACGACATATTCGATCCGCGAGCGATGCGGAATGCCGATGTCCTGCAACGTCTGGTCGTCGAGCTCAGAAAGCGCGTCGACAGCCCGCTTGATGTGCCTCTCTTTGCGCAGATGTGCACCGATTGCTGCGGCAACCTCGCGGGACGAGGCCGACCAGTTCCAACGTGGCGAGACCGACGGAGACGTCACCGGAAACGTCGCGGTCACGCGTTGCCCATTTGGTGAAAGGATTTCCGGCCGCGAGCCCTTCTCCTCCTTCCAATGGTCATCGCTCATGAAATAAGGCACCGGATGGTGCAATGATCCGCCGCACGTGGCGAAGCCTTCGGCGACGAAGTTCAACATCTTCGACCATACCGTCTTCCGACCCGAATCTTGCTTCGGTGTCACCACCACATCCGGATTGACGTAGGCAAGATGCAGCGCGGCGCGCGACACGCCCCTGCGCGCGGTCTCGCGATGATCTGCGGCTGCGGCATCTTCGCCATCGAGCGCGAAGTACAGCGTTGCGGGCTTCAGCAATGTTTCAGACGCGAATTCCTGTTGCATCAGTCTTCTCCCATAAGGCTCGGTGCGGGAGAGAATGTGCAGGCTCGCTGTTACACCGCCGTCACGCGTACAGGAAATATGGCTACGCTCGCAATGCGGCAGTCATCGTTTCGCCACGTCGATGTCATTTCATATTCACGTGTTCTCATCCTTTAGTCGAAGTTGAAACTCATTCATTTTCATCCTGTGAGCAATTCACTTCCGCAAATCTAGAACGTTTGCAAACTGCGTCCGTCTCAACTTGAAAAGCGAGTTCAGCCATGACGATTAAGCGTCGTGAATTCGTTGTTGGAGCCGGTGTTCTAGGTGTTGCCAGCGTAGCTGGTGGCTCAATCGCTCCACAACCCGCATCCGCAGAACATGCGATGCAAATGGGCAAGAAGCAGACTGCGCAAGCATCACCATCGACACCTGCACAGACTGCGACGTCCACACCACCCGAAAAACGCACCTACACTTTCTTCAATCCCGATGAAGCGACCTGGGTCGAAGCTGCTGTGAATCATATGATTCCAGCGGACGACTTGACCGCCAGCGGCGTTGATCTGGGTGTCGCCTATTTCATCGATCAGCAACTAGCCGGCGGTTTCGGACAAGGCGGTAAAATGTTCATGCAAGGCCCGTGGCATCCGGGCCTGCCGCAACAGGGTTGGCAGGTTCGCCTCTCGCCTGCCGAAGCCTATCGCGCCGCCATTCCCGCGATTAATGCTTACTGCACGAAGACATACGGCAAGGACTTTTCATCGATCACGGAAAGTCAGCGCGACGAGGTCTTGAATGGCCTCGGCACGGGCAAGGTCGATTCCGGCCCGCTGCCTGCAGGTCTCTTTCTCGACCTGCTTTACCAGAACGTGATGGAAGGCTTCTTCGGCGACCCCGCCTATGGCGGCAACCGCAACAAGGCTGCGTGGAAGATGATCGGCTATACCGGCGCGACCGGCAACTTTGTCGACGCCATCGAGAGCTATTGGAACAAGCCTTACACCGAAGAACCTCAAAGCATCGCTGACTTAAGCTGATCTCAAATTGAAGGAGCGTTTCCGATGGCGACGAAGTTGAAATCCGTCGACGCGGTTATTGTTGGTTTCGGCTGGACCGGCGCTGTGCTGGCCAGGGAATTGACCAAAGCAGGACTCAACGTGGTGGCGATCGAGCGTGGCGGAATGCGCGACACCACGCCGGAGTTTTCCGCGCCCATGATTCATGACGAACTCCGCTTCGCCATACGACATGACCTGATGCAAGACGCGTCCCGCGAAACCCTCACCTTCCGCAACAACGTCAACCAGACCGCGCTTCCGATCCGGCGCTGGGGATCGTTCCTGCCGGGAAACGGTGTCGGCGGCGCAGGCGTACACTGGAATGGCCAGCACTATCGGTTCGCGCCGAGCGAATTCAGGATCCGCAGCCATTATCAAGAACGATACGGAAAGAAGTTCATTCCTGAAGGAATGACGATACAGGATTGGCCGGTCACTTACGACGAACTCGAGCCCTATTACGACCGCTTCGAATATCTCTGCGGCACCGCCGGCAAGGCCGGCAACATCAAGGGCGTGATCCAGCAAGGCGGCAATCCGTTCGAGGGTCCGCGCGCCCGCGAATATCCCAACCCTGCGATGAAGCGCAGCTTCCAGATGAAGATGTTCGAGGATGCGACGCGGGAGATGGGATTCCATCCTTACGTTCAGCCCTCGTCCGACGTCACGCAGCCCTACACCAACCCCGAGGGTGTGGACATGGGTTCCTGCGTCTACTGCGGATTCTGCGAGCGCTTCGGTTGCGAGATGTCGGCCAAGGCAAGCGCGCAATCGACGCTGCTTCCCGTGCTTCTGAAAGATCCGAAGTTCGAGCTGCGCACCCTTTCTCATGTCACCAAGGTCAACCTCGACTCCACGCGCAAGAAAGCGACGGGCGTCACCTATGTCGACTCGCAAGGGCGCGAGTTCGAACAGCCAGCCGACCTCGTGCTGCTCTGTGCCTTTGTCCTGCATAACGCACGGCTGATGATGCTCTCAGGCATCGGCCGCATCTACGATCCGAAGACCGGCAAAGGCGGCGTCGGGCGCAATTACGCCTACCAGATGTCAAGCAGCGTGACGGCGCACTTCAACGACAAAGTCTTCAATCCGTTCATGGGGGCCGGTGCGTGCGCCATGATCATGGACGACTTCAACTACGACAACTTCGATCACGGGCCGCTCGGGTTCATCGGCGGCTCTTACCTCTGCGTCGAGAGCAAGGGCCAAAGGCCGATCGATTTCCGCAACCTGCCGCCCGGCGAGCCGCGTTGGGGCAAGGGCTGGAAGCAGTCGGTTTCCCACTGGTACAATCGCACATTTGTGATCGCCGCCTTCGGCAGCGTCACGGCCCAGCGCGGCAACTATCTCGACCTCGATCCGAACTACAAGGACGGCTTCGGCAATCCGCTGCTGCGGATGACGTTCGACTTCAGTAAAAACGATCTAGACATGTCGAAGTACTGCACCGATCGTGCCGCCGACATCGCGAAGCACATGAACCCAGATAAGATGGGCATCAACTATCGTAAGGGACCTTATTCGATTGTTCCCTATCAGACGACGCACACCACCGGCGGCACGATGATGGGAGCTGATCCGTCGACCAGCGCCGTGAACCGCTATCTGCAGAGCTGGGATGTATCCAACGTGTTTGTCATGGGCGCGGGCGCGTTTCCGCAAAACCCCTCGCACAATCCGACGGGCACTGTCGGAGCCCTCGCCTACTGGGCAGCGGACGCGATCACAAAGAAGTATTTGAAATCTCCGGGTCGCTTGGTCCACACCTGAGCGTCATCGAAATCCTCCCCGATCGCGCTCACCGGCGCGCCAATCGTCCCCTCCGATTGGCGCGCCGTTGTTTTCCGCCATCTCCTCGCGGTGGCGGGGAAGTGCGGCCAGGCCCGTCAGCCCCGCTCTTTTCTCAAGCGATCTTTCGCCACGCCGCGTCGCGATCCTTCGTGAACGCTGACGTCACGCCGGCATCCTCCGCCCGCTCCACCGGCAGATGGGGCAAGACCAACTCCGCGAAGCGATAGGCTTCTTCGAGCAGAGGCATCCCCGACACGATCAGCACATCGTGACCTGCATCGCGATAATCCTGAATTCGCGCCAACACTTGCTTTGCGCTGCCAACGAGGGCCGTTCCCGGACCATGCCGGACAAGTCCGATGCCGGCCCAAAGATTGGGCGCGATCTCCAGCTCCCGTAGATCCTTCGGCTTGCGCCCGCCGTGCAGCGCCGACATGCGCTGCTGGCCGACGGAGTCGATGCCCGCGACGTAGGCCTGCGCGCCCGCAATGGCCTTCTCATCCATGTGATCGTAGAGATCACGCGCGGCCGCCCAGGCCGCCTCCTCGGTCTCCCGCACGATGACATAAAGCCGGATACCGAACTTGATCTGGTCGGCGCGGCCGTACTTGGAAGCAAGCACTTTGACATCGCGCACCTTGGCTTCCGCCTGCTCCGGCGTCTCGCCCCACGACAGATATGTGTCGATATGCTTGGCCGCGACTTCATGAGCGGCCGGCGACGATCCACCGAACCAGAGCGGCACGCGTGGCTTCTGCACCGGCGGAAGCGGCACGCCTGCATCAACCACATGAATGTGCTTGCCTTTGAATGTAACTGTTTCGCCGCGCAACAGCGCGGTCAGCACCGTCAGATATTCGTCAGTATAGGCGTATCGCTCGTCGTGGCTGAGATGAACACCGTTCTGCGCCATCAGCTTCGCATCGCCGTTGACGATGTTCACACGCAGCCGTCCCTTCGAGAAATGATCGAAGGTCGCGATCATCTTCGCCAGCAGCGTTGGCGAGAGCAGCGGAGGATGTGCTGCAACAAGATGCTGGAAGTGCTCCGTAAATGGAATCAGCGATGCGCCTTGAACCCATGCATCGTGCGATCCGGTCGCCAGGAGCGCGCCGGTATAGCCGAGATGATCGACCGCCCGCGCGAGCTGCTGAAAATAGGCATAATTAAGCTTGCGCGCGCCGTCTGCGCGCCAAGGATAGCGGCCATCAGGGCCGGTGAGATACCAAAGGACTTCCATAGCGGACCTCTTTGTCGTGAACGGGTAAACCTCAGGCCGCAGCCGAGAAGTGCGTCGGATCAACGGTGTCGGTGACGTCGATCGCTTTCGGGATCAGCTTGAACTTCGCGAAGATGTCGGCGTGCGCCTGCTGCTCGCGTAGAAACTCGTCGCTCGGCTGGTCAACGCCCCACGGCCGTGACGTCAGCGCCGGCAGCCATTCGTCGGCGGTGTTGCCATTCAGGCCCGCGAGCAACGCCGCCGCCTCTTTCGGATTGTCCGCGGTCGCGCGATCAGACGCGATCAATGCATCGAGTAACGCGCGCACCGCATCGGGATGGCTGCGCAGGATGTCGCTGCGCCCCCAATAGACCGAGCGGTTCGAAAACGTCGCGCCCGGCGACGCCAGAATGCGCACCGGCACCTTGCTTGCGATCTGCGAATAGAGCGGGTCTGTGGCGACAATCGCGTCGAGCAGACCTTCGATAAACGCGTCCTTCGCCGTTGCAGGAATGATTTCGGCGGCGTTGACTTCGCGCCAATGGAGCCCGGCCGCATCGAGTTCAGCGGCAAGAAATTGCGTGTGCCAAGAGATCGGCATCAGCCCGACACCCTTGCCCTTAAGTCCTGCGAGGCCATAAATGTCGGACGATGCCCGCACAAGGAGGCCACCGCGCTCAGGCCGAGGTCCGGACATTCCGAACACGGCTGTCTCCAGCCCTTCGGCCTTGGCGAGAATGGGAGGCGTTGCTCCCGTCCCTGCCAGGTGCAGGACGCCCGCCTTCAATAGCGGAATGGTCTGCGATCCCGCGCCGTACACAAAGAACGAAAGCCCGCGTTTGCGCAATTCGGCGACCGCGTCGGCGCGGCGAGCCAGGATCGACAGCGAAAGGTTCTGGGGATGAGCTCCGACAACGAGCGTCATGGGGATGTCCCTTCTGTTGGAATAATCAAGCGAAAAGCTGAAGCCGCTCGTCCGGGGGCGCGATCTCGGTGACGAGATCGCGGATGAGTGCCTTCTTTGGAAGAGGTGCGAGATGCGTGACGCCTTCCTTGAGGCGCACGGTGCAGGCGTACTCGACCTTGCCATCGATCAGCATCATGCACTCCTTGCACGAATTCGCGTTGATGCAGGCAAAGCGGAATGCGAGCGTGGGATCGGCCTCGCGGCGCAACGTGCGCAAGCCGTCGAGCACGGACTGACCGGCTGTGAACGCAACTTCGAACGTCTCCGTTCGCGGCACTTCCGTTGCAGTCCCACGCTGGATGGAAAGCACTGCCTTCATGCCGCGCTCCTCTCGGACACTCGGGTGTAACGGCTCAGTCGCAATTGCCTGTCGGCGAGAGCGATGACCTGGTTCAGTTGCCAGTTCTCATCCTGCCCGGGATAATCCTCACGCTGATGTGCACCGCGGCTCTCGGTTCGGTTGGCGGCCGATGCAACAACGCAGCGCGCAACCAGCAACATGTTGCGGAGATCAAGCCAGTCGAGCAGGACGTTATCGTAACGCGCCGCGAGCGAAACCGGCCGTTCACCGACGAGCTCCGTCAGTTGCGACAGCGCTTCGGAGGCCGCCGCGAGGCCCGCGCCGGTGCGGAACGGACCCACCTTGTCGGCCATCACCGATTGAAGGTTCGCGATTGCCTCGGCCGTATTGAATCCCTCGCGCCGTCCTGCGCTGCGCAGCAGATCGACAGCGGGCTGCGCCGACCGCGCCGACCACTGCGATCGCGCCATGAGAGCGTGCTGTGCGGCATTCGCCCCTGCGCGCGCGCCGAACACGAAGGCTTCGGTAATCGCATTGCCGGAGAGCCGATTGGCGCCGTTGGCACCGCCGACCGCTTCGCCGCACGCAAAGAGTCCCGGCACCCGCGTCTGCGTGGTCTCGCTGACGCGAACGCCGCCCATGTGATAGTGCGCAATGGGCGCCACCTCGACGGGGTGCTTTGTCAGATCGATGCCGTTGGCGGCCAGCCGATCAACCACAGGGCCGAATGCGCGGCGAATGTCCGCCTCAGGCAGATGCTGGAAGCTGAGATACGCGCCGCCTGCTGGACTGCCACGACCAGCCTCGACCTCCTTCGAGATCGCATGGGTGGCGAGATCACGCGTCAGCACATATTGGCCATCGTTGCGTGCGTCCCGAGCATAACTATCCTCGAATTCCGCCATCTCGGAGTTCAGGAGCCGTCCGCCGAGTTTGTAGCGGAATGGATCCCACATGATCAGGTCCATGCCCACCAGCCGTGGTGCGAGGTGACCGATCGGAAAGAACTGCACGAACTCCATGTCGATCAATTCGGCGCCCGCACGCAGCGCCAACGCATAGCCGTCGCCGCCCATATTCGATGAGGCACTGTTGCGGCGATAAAGCCGCGTCAATCCACCGGTTGCGATCACGACGGATTTCGCCGCGAGCGTCACCACCTCTCCGCTCGGCACATGCAGCGCCGTCGCGCCGCAGGCCACGCCGTCTGACAACGCGATGTCGACAATGGCGAGATCGCCGATGCGACGGATATTGCTCGCGCTGTTGAGTTGCGCGCGCAGCGTGCGCGATACCGCGGGTCCCGTGGACAGAAAGTCCACATAAACGCAACGGGGCCTGTCGTGGCCCGGCGCATGGGCTTGTGTGATGTGTCCATCCTCGCGCGCCCAGCCGACCTTCCACTGATCCATCTCGCGGATCCGTCGCGGTCCGTCTTCGCACAGCATCGCGGCAAGGCCCTCGTCACACAGCCCTCGCCCCGCCGCGAGCGTATCCGCAAGGTGATGCTCCCACTGATCAGGCGTCTGCTCGCCCAGCGCGGCAGCCACTGTCATCTGCGCCATCACCGTCGCGCCGCTGCGCCCGATCAGGCTGCGATCGACGAGCAGGACGGATGCGCCTGCGCGCGCAGCTTCCAGCGCAGCGTACATGCCTGCAGCGCCGGCCCCGATGACGAGAACATCGGCGGCAAGATGTGTGGTTTCCCGGCTCATGCGGCGGACTCGCGTGGCGCCGCCGCCCCGAGGTAGGCATCGATAATCGCGGGCGACTTGGCAAGATCAGAGGCGCGCCCCTCCAGAACGATCCGTCCTCCTTCGAGCACGTACCCTCGCTTGGCAATGGCCAACGCTTTGCGTGCGTTCTGCTCGACCAGAAGCACCGCAAGCCCTTGTTCGTTCAACTCGCGCAGCAGCGCAAAGATCTCCGAGACGATCAGCGGCGCCAGTCCCATCGACGGCTCGTCAAGCAGCAGCACGCGTGGACCTGCCATCAGTGCGCGCCCGATCGCGAGCATCTGTTGTTCGCCGCCGGACAATAGCCCCGCCGGTTGCCGCCGCCGCTCCTTCAGGCGCGGAAACCGCACGAAGATCGCGTCGAGCGTTTCCGATGCCCCGCTCTTCTTGCGGCCATAGGCGCCGATCAGCAGATTTTCTTCCACGCTGAGCGGCGCCACGACCTGCCGCCCCTCAGGCACGAGCGACAGCCCAACGCGCACGATCTTCTCCGTCGGGCGGCCTGCGATGTCCGCACCATCAAGTGTGATCTTTCCCTGCAGCGGACGAAGAAGACCAGCGATCGTGTTCAGCAGCGTCGTCTTGCCTGCTCCATTCGCGCCGACAACGGTCACGATCTCCCCTGCCCCCACGCTCAGCGAAACGTCATTGAGGACGGCAGGGCCGCCATATCCGGAAGAGAGGCCGATGATCTCAAGCATCTTCGGCTCCCAGATAAGCTTCGATCACTTTCGGATTGATGCGCACCGCATCGGGACGTCCACGCGCAATGGGACTTCCCTGATTGAGAACGTGAATTTCATCGCAGACGCCCATCACAAGATCCATATCGTGTTCCACCAGAAGAACGGTGACGCCCAGCGCAGGAAGGCTCGCGATGAGATCGCGCAGCGATTGCCGTTCACTGTGGGTCATGCCCGCTGCTGGCTCGTCCAGCAGTAGAAGTCGCGGCTCCGAGGCCAGCGCGCGCGCAATCTCCACGCGCCTGCGGTCACCATAGGACAGATCACCGGCGGGCGTATCCGCGAAACGCCCCACGCCGGCCTTCTCCAGAAACTCCAATGCGCGGCTGCGGCGGCTGATCTCGATCCGCCGCAAGCGGGGCAAACGCAAAAGGACGTCGATCACGGACGCCGATGGTGTGCGCAACGCCAGCATAACGTTCTGCACCGCCGACAGATCAGGAATGAGCCGGATGTGCTGGAAGGTGCGTGCAACACCAAGACGCGACAATGCATTCGCAGGCGATCCCTGCACAGGCACGCCATCCAGCAACACCTCGCCCTCCGTGGGCGCATCGACACCGCTGATGACGTTCATCAGCGTGGTCTTGCCCGAGCCGTTCGGACCGATCAGCCCGATCACGCCTCCCGACCGCACGGACAAGGACACACCGGCCAGCGCCGAGACGCCGCCGAAACGTCGCGATACGTTCTTCAGTTCAAGAAGCGCTGTCATGAAGTCACTCTTCGTCGTAGCAGGCCGGGCAGCGACGCAAGCCCTGCCGGAAGGAACAGCACAGCTAGCAGAATGATCGTGCCCACCAGGATTTCACGCATCTGGGCGGAAAACCGCATCGCTTCCGGCAACACCGTCAAAATGACAGCGCCGATCACCGGTCCTGCGATGTTCAGCACACCACCGAGCACCGATGCGATGACGGCATCGAAGCTGCGCAGGAAGCCGAAATCACCCGGGGCGACGAACATGTTGAGATGAGCGGCCAGCCCGCCTCCGAGGCCCGCAATCGCGCCTGACGCCGTGAAGATCGCGAGCTTGATCCGCGCCACATCGTAACCTGCCGTGGAGACAGCAAGCTCATCGACAGCGACCGCGTGCATCCGCTCGCCGATTGCTGAATTGCGCACCGCCCACGCGAGATAGATGACAACCACCAGCAGTAGCGCGAGATGCCAGGTCTCTGTGAGCTTCGGAATGCCGAACACGCCGAGCGCGCCGCCGGTGACGGAATCCCAGTTCAGCGCGATGACACGGACAACTTCGGTGAAGGCCAGCGTCGCCATGGTGAAGTAATCGCCGCGCAATCGCAGCACCAGCGAGCCGAGCCCGAGCGCCGCAAGAGACGCCGCGAGCGTCGCCGCCAGAAGCGCGGGTCCAAATCCCCATCCCTGCTGCATCGTCAGCCAGATCGAGAGGTAGGCCCCGATCGCCATCAATCCTCCCGTGGCCAGTGAAAACAGGTTGACGCCCAGCAGAAGAAAGCAGCCGATGGCGAGCACCGAATTCAACAGGCACAGGTCGATGACGTTGTGATAGGCGTTGAAAAACTCAATCATGCCCGCTTGGTCTCCTGCGTTGAGAACAGGCCTGTCGGCCGCGTGAGCAGGATGAGCAGCACGAGACCAAAGCCGACTGCGTCGCGATAGCTCGACCCGACAGCGACGACGCTGCCGACTTCAACGAGACCAAGCAGCACACCTCCGACCAAGGCGCCGGCAACATTCCCCAATCCGCCAAGGATCAGCACCGTGAGGCCCTTGAGCAGGATGGCATCGCCCATGAACGGTGATACCGACTGGAATAGCAGCGACCACAACACGCCTGCGCCACCAGCCAGCGCGCCTGACACGAAGAAGGTAGCGAGCCTGATACGCTCGACCGGAACACCGACGATACAGGCGACGGTCTCGCTGAATGCAACGGTTCGAACGGCCCGCCCGACATTGGTCAGTCGTAGGAAGGCCGCGAGGCCGATCACCATCACGAGCGCCGTGACGATGGCGACGATCTGCAGCAGTTGCAGCCGCGCGCCGAAGATTTCGATGACAGTCGATGCAAGACCGTTATCCGGGTAGCGCACGACCTGCGTCCCGAACACTTCCTGAGCGAGGCCAATGAGAATCCGCGCGAGCGCCAGACTGCCGACCATCGCCATCCAGCGATGCGCGCCGCGTCTCTGCAACGGGCGAAATATGATGACCTCGCTCAACACGCCAAGCAGACCTGCAGCAATCGCTGCGACAATGATCGCGACCGGGAGGGGCAACGCCAGCGTGCGCACCACCTCCAGCCCAACATAGGCGCTCCACATGAAGACCGCGCCATGCGACAGGTTGAGGACGTTCATCACGCCGAACACGAGCGTGAATCCGATGGCGAAAACGGCGTAAACGCCCCCGAGGGAGAGGCCGTTTACGAATTGTTGAAGCAACATGATCAGCTGACCGCAGCGGCGACAAACACCTTGCTGTCACCGTCGCCGATCAGCACTTTAGGCTGCACCGTCGCGTCGCGCTCGGCCGACCAGCCGAAACGCCCCAGCACTCCCTCAAAGTCACTGATCGCAGCGAGCTTGTCGCGCACGGCTTTTCCGCTCGTCACATCGTCCGCGCGACGGATGGCTTCGGCGATCAGATACGCCGCGTCGTATCCCTGAGCGGCATAGATATCCGGCGTGGTGCCGTAGCGCTTTCGGTACGCCTCGACGAACGCCTTGCTGCGCGGACTGTCGTATCCGGCAAACCACGCCGCGCCAACGATGATCCCGTTTGCGGCGGGACCTGCGAGTTCGAACAGCTTCGCCGAAATGTTGGCATTGCAGCCGATGAATGTCGTTTTGCTGTCGAACCCGAGCTGGCGCGACTGACGCAGGATGGCTGCAGCCTCCTCCGCGAGCGTGCCGAGAATGATGGCATCCGGCTTCTGTTCGCGCAGCTTGGTGAGCTGGGCGGAGAAATCCACGTCGCCCTTCTGGTAGCTCTCGATGCCGACCTGTTCGAGCCCGAGCTCGGTCACCGCTTTCTTCTGAACATCATGAGCACTGCGCGTCAGCGCATCGTCGATTCCGTAGATCAGAGCCACCTTCTTGATGCCGCGCTTCTGCCCCGCGTAGCGTAACACAGTCGGGAACACCTGATCTTCCGGCACGCTCTGGTGCGGAAGATGAAGTCGCCGATCTTGGTGACGTTTGGTGCGGTGTTCGAGCTTGCGATCACCGGAATTCCGGCTTGTTGTGCAATCGGATCCGCGGCAAAGGCTGAGTTCGACAAGGTCGGCCCAAGAATGGCGATCACCTTGTCCTGCCGAATCAGCCGCTGGAAGATGTTGACGGTCTGCCCGCGGTCAGCACCATCGTCCGCATAGATGGCCTTCAAGCCTGATATCCTTCAGCGTTTTCGCTGCGTTGATTTCCGCGAACGCCAGCTCGATCGCCTGCTTCTGCTCTGTGCCGTAAAGGGCTGCCGAACCGCCCGTTGTCGATTGCACAAGGCCTATCTTCGCGACCCGTCCACTCTGGGCAAATCCAGACGCAGAAAAAACTGCTGCACCACCAAGCGCCAGAACACTGCGTCGCGAAAATCCCGCACCCATAATACTCGCCTCTCTCAATTCATCGCACGCAACATCGTTCGGCGCGCCGACGACATACCGTCAACGCCCCGCGCCGCAGCCAATGCACGCGTGTGCTAGGTGTATTTTTTACGCAACCTGATCGTGCGCAATTGTCGCGTTAGGATGCGAACAGCCGATGCAAGCGTCAATGAAATGGAATTTTGAAATTGATGACGCGGCAGGAGATTTAATCCAATGCGTCGATGCGAAGGAGATGATCGATTTTCGACTAGGATACTTCTTTCGCGGCAACTTACTTCAGCAGAATGATATCGCCACAACCAATCGTAACGCCCAGGCGACTCGCAATATAGCCAAGTACACCCAAGGACGTCCGGACAAACGGATTTCACGCGCTGCCGGCAATCTTCATGGTTGAAAGCCTTTGGACGGCCGGCGACATCGCAGCTTTTCTGAAGGTGGATTCGAGATGTTCGATGTCCTCCGCGCGTGAGGGCTCCCATCCGCAAGGACATTCCCCCTTGTCATGAGTATCAGCGACCTGGCGGTAAACCGAACCAAATGCCTCCGCCATGGCACTCAACACCGTCATCGGCATAAGGGGCGACGTTTCCAATGCCCGGCAGAACGCGACCATCAAGGCGCGATCGAGATCCTCATGCAAGGTGGCCCGATCCTCTCGACGCGACATCTCCTGCTGGTCAAGCATCTGCCACTCCCTGATTGATCGAACTTACTGACGTGAGCGTTTCAACAACCTCTATGCCTTCAGCAGGCGACGCTCAATACGCTTGGCCTTCATGAGAATTAGAAGGCCTCCAACGCGGGACCGGATGCTACGGCGACTGCTGGACTCCAAATACCGGATGTACCCGGGAGGCTCTACGCGAGGGTGTGGAGCGTCCACGACAGAAGGATCTGGTATCTCATCAGTGGTCATGAACCGCTGGTGCAGCCGATCGATGTAGGTGGGGAAGCGTAGCGCTAACGTCCCGGTTCTGACATTCGTACCAGTTTGCGGCTAGCTCGTTTACGAATGTCAGAACCTAAGGGACACTAGCAAAAATATGAATCTAGTGCGGTTTTGGATCTGACGTTCGTATGATGGACCAGCGGCGAATACTGATACGAACGTCAGATCCACTGCACCAGGCAACCGGTAAGCTAAAAGACCGGTGACGGCTCAAGCAAATACGACGCACCCATCGGGCTCGATAAAGCCCGTCAACGGTTTTTGGGTGCTTTGCAGCCTGCACAGCGTAAAGCCGGGCGCGCTAATGCCGCGGATTTCCCAATCCGTGAACGCGTCATCCCTCGCCCGTGACGTCGAAAGCGCGTCACAGTTCGCTCGGGAAATATACCCGCTTCTTCGGCCTGCTTGTTCGGCCTGCCGCCCGCAGAAGACGCTGCGCAGATCCACTAACGGATCAAAACTGCAGCTTGATCAAAAGACAGCGGCGCGATCCGAACGGCAACCGCAGCTCACGCTGCGGGAGTCGGCGTCGGCTGCGCGATCTTTTCCTTCAGATCGTTGCAGGTCTTGCGCACCTCGTCCGTCATCCGCGTGCAGTTTTCAATCTCAAGGAAGATGCGCCGGGCCTCCTCGCGGTATCGCGCTGCGGTCTCCTTCATTTCCTCCGTGGCCACGAACGCATTCTTGGTCATCGTCTCGCATTGCTTGACGCGTTCGATCAGCTCGGCGCCCATTCCTTCGATCTCTTTCGCCGCAGCCTCGTATTCGCGGACCACGGCCTCAGCCGAAAGTTTGCCGATTTCCGTGGCACCGTCGCAATGCTGCACGTAATCGGGCATCGTGCGTGTTGGCACCCCATTCCTTGCGTGCACGACGTTCAAAGAGCGCGGCTCGCGAGCTGGCAAGAAACTATGAACTTGGGCTTCAATCTCCTTTTCCAAATTAACCAGGTCAAAGACTTGTCCATCAATCGGCTTCACCATGACTAGTACTCCCTTGGTTACAAAGTAAGTCCTCGTAATCGGAGCTTAGTTGGTCACAGCCTCATCTGAATCTATTCACAGGTTTTTTGGCGATGAGTACTTTACTGGTCTCCAATCCCCCGCCTAAAACACTTTAGCCCGATGCATGAATACACGGGGGTCCATTGACCCACGGCCGTGATCACGATGCCGTGAGCTCGGGAACCATCTGAGCACAACCTTTCGTAGAGTTACTTTACCTGTATCGACTTACCCGCGTTTCGCCGCGGGTGCCTTCCCTTACGGGACCTGATCCCCTTGATCTGGATCTGGAAATAAGGCGTCAGGACGGCCGAACGTTTCTTCCCGGCGCAGTTTCACGCATCAAGGCCATGGCAACGAGGCCGACGGCGGTCGCAAACAGCAAATACCAGGCGGGCGCGAGCGCATTGCCGGTGACGTGAATGAGCCACGTGACCACCAATTGCGCCGTGCCGCCGAACGCGGCAATGGCAATCGCATAAATCGTCGCAAACGCTCCGCCGCGAATGTGCTTCGGCAGCCCTTCCGCCAGCGCCACATAGAACGCACTGTAGGGAATGCTGCCGATCAGCGATAACACGCCGAAGCCGCCCAGCAACGCGAGTGCGCTCTGTGTGTTCACGATCCACAGGAACACCGGATAAGTCATCAGCAATGCTACTAGCTGCGGCCACACCATGATCGGCCAGCGGCCGTAACGATCCGCAAGCCAGCCGCCGTAAAGCACACCCGCAAGGCCGAGCGCATTGCTCGAAACAGTGGTGGCGAACGCAAGCCCCGGCCGGACATGCAGCGTGTTTTCGGCATAGGTCGTCATGTATTGCGTGACGTAGGTGATGATGGTGCCGCTCGCCAAAACCAGCAGACCGAGGATCAGAAGACGCAGATGAGTGCGCACTGTGCCGCGTGGTTTGCCTGCAGACTGCTGCGAAACGGACTCGGTCTCCTGCAGATGCAGCGTTTCCGGCAGACCCGTGCGCATCCACAAACCGAACGGCAGACAGACCGCGCCGAGCAGAAACGCAATGCGCCAGCCGTAAGCATCAAGCGCGGCGCTGCTCATGGTTTCCGCAAGGATCGTTCCGACCAGCGCCCCAATCGTCGCGGCGATCTGCTGGCTCGCCGGCTGCCACGACACCGCCAACCCTCGCCTATGCGGCTTCGCTGCCTCCAGAAGGTAAGCCGTGGTCGTGCCCACTTCGCCGCCGAGCGAGAAGCCCTGCACCATGCGCGCGATGATGGCGAGGATCGGCGCAGCAATGCCGATGCTCTCGTAAGATGGCGTCAGCGCCAGCAGGATGATGGCGGATCCCATCATGGTGAAGCTCAGCACCATCGCGGGCTTGCGGCCCACGCGGTCCGAATAAGTGCCGAGCACCAGCGCGCCGATCGGCCGGGTGATGAAGCCCGCGCCGAACGTCGCCAGCGACAGCATCAGGCTGCCGTACTCGCCCTGCATCGGGAAGAACGTGCGACCGATCTGGATCGCGAAAAAGCTGTAGGTGATGAAATCATAGAACTCGAGCATGTTGCCGATGGTGACGGCAAGCGTCGTTCGGCCCGGCGGCGGCAGCGAGGTCTGATCGATTGTGGGAGCGAGTTGTTCTGTCATGATCTCTCCACTCCCGCTCCAACCACCTTCAGCCGCCGTAGCGCTCGGTGCGGATCGTCTCAGCAGGAATGCCCGCCGCCAGCGCGCTGTCCGCGGCCGCATTCACGAACGCATTTGAACCGCAGACAAAGACATGAACGGGCGGGCCCGGCAAACGTTTCACCACATCAGCCGCCATTGCCGCATCAATGCGCCGGCCGAAATCCTGCCCGCGGGCGCTGGCTTCGCGGGTTAAGTTCAACACGAATGTGAAGCCGCTCATCTCCTTGTTGAACTCCAGCAGCTCATCGCGAAACAGCGCCTCATCCCACGTGCGGGCCGAGAGCAGCAGAAGCACCGGAACGGTGGAGCCTGCGAGGTTGGCCGCTTTCAGATGGCGCACCATCGACACCAGCGGGACAACGCCCGACCCGCCACCGAGCAACAACAGCGGACCACCATCGGTGACCGACCATATAAAGTGTCCGCCTAAGGGACCACGCACCTCGATCTCGTCCCCCGGCACAATGACATCGTGCATGAACATCGAGACCTCGCCGTCATCGAGGCGTTCGACGGCGAGTTCAATGCTGGTGCCGTGGTCCGGAGCGGACGCGATGGAGTAACTGCGCATCGCCTGATAGCCGTCCGGCGCGGTCAGCCGGATATCGACATGCTGCCCCGCCTGGAATTCAAACGGATGCTCGAGCGACAGGAAAAAACTTTTGATGCGCGGCGTGCGCACGACGATATCGATGACGGTGGCGGTCTGCCAGCGCACGGAGCCTTCGGACATTCGTGAACTCAATCTCCCGAGTAGCGCTGCTCGCGCCAAGGGTCACCATACATGTGATAGCCACGAAGCTCCCAGAAGCCTGCTTCATCGCGCTCCGTGAACTGGAGGCCGTTGAGCCATTTGGCCGACTTCCAGAAATAAAGATGCGGCACCAAAAGCCGCGCCGGGCCGCCATGGTCGCTGTCCAGCGGCTCGCCGCCGAAGCGCAGCGCCACCATCGCCTTGCCGGCAAGATCCTGCATCGGCACGTTGGTGGAATAGCCATCGAACGAATGCGCCAGAACGTAAGGCGTCGGCGCTTCGATGCTAGCTGCTTTGAGGATGTCGTCGACCAGCACCCCTTCCCATACGGTGTCGAGCTTGCTCCAGGTGGTGACGCAGTGAATGTCACGTGTCATCTGCGTCATCGGCAACGCGTTGAATTCGGTCCAGCTCCAGGTCTTCACCGGTCGCGGCCCAACCTTGAGCGTGAAGGTCCAGTCCGCGATGCGGATGCGCGGCGTGGGTCCTGCGCTCAACACTGGAAAGTCCTTTTCGAGATGCTGTCCCGGTGGAATGCGGCTGCTTAAGTCCGTCGCCCGCGGGCGCCCGGTGAAGCCTCTCGTCGTCGCCATGCTGGTCTCCTGCTCTCCGCGTGCCAATACACTGAATGTGTTGCACAAAGATAAGCGGGAATGGTGGGTAATCCAGAGAGGCTTGGGAGAATTGTGATGTACGCTCGCTCAATTGTGCGAGACGCGTCGGATGGCGACAGCGGCGCTCGCAAATCAGCCCAGGCTAAGTTGATCAGGACTCAATAGAACGCTGCCAAAGTGGTGCTCCCACAACCTCGCCCCCAGTTCACCCGAGCGATCGAGTGATGAACCAACGGTCAACCATTTCAGAAGCGTCGGATGTAAGCCGGCATCGAAGAGCGCGAAGCCCGCAGCAAGAACGCACGTCTCGGTCTGAATGCCGCAAACCAGCACGCGGTCCACCTGCAAATCGCGAAGATAGCCGATAGCCGCCACAGGTGGCAGATATCCGTGCTTGATGAAAGTGCGATCAGTGGGGACAAGACTGTCATCCGCTGGTCCCGGCCTCCATCCAAGCTGGCGTTCGAATGGCGTGATGGATTCATCATGCCGTTCAACCGTCGCCACACTTGGAAGCATGCGGGCCAACTCGCTGATACCCTGCACGATCTCCGTCGGGACAGAAAAACTGGGCTGAACATCGACAACAAGGAGAGCCTGCTTCATTGTTCGATCAAGCACACGCCCCGGCCCCAGCACAAGCCTCACGACCAACGTTGGCAACGTCCTTTGAAAACCGTGCCGAGCCCTCAGATCAGGACAACACCCGCCCCAGTCCGATCGCGGCGTATGTCAGCCCGATGATCAACGCAGAGGTCGCGAGCATACCGAGCATGTAGGCGGCGATTTCGCTTTGTTCCGACGGCAAGTCGTCTACAGGACTGAACTGCACGGGCCTGCGAGCAATGCGCTCATCTGCGAAAGGATGGCTCACGCGGCCTCCCCCTCCGCGAGCGTTTCCAGCAAAGGCTTTGCCAGATAAAGCACCTCATAGCCTGTCCCCGTCTCACTCCCTGACGGTGCGTTTTCAGTCAGAATGATGTGTGTGAACCTCCAGTTCTGTGGATCGACTCCGATCGCAGCAGCAATCGTGCCCGGCTGCATCGCCGCTTCCCGGTTGCGCGCGATAGCCCATTCGAAAGCTCTCGTCAGGTCATCATCGAGGGGAATGTTGAGCTCTTCCTTGAAAGCAAAGCGAGCACTGCGGCCATTGCCCTTGCATGCATCCAACACAAAGCGCGTCTCGATGTCCGCGCGCCCAAAAGCATCGGTGACTGTCTTGTAGCGGCCGGCCGCCAGGAAATCGCGAAACGCGTCATCCTGCCGCCAGAGATAAAACGACGAGTAATTGTGAGCGATAGCGCCGTATCGCCCCTTCTCGCGGAGCAAGAATCCCTTGAAGTACAGTTCAGGGATCACATCCCAAAGCGGCCCCCGCTCCTTGGCGCGCGCACGGATCTGCCCGACGTCCAGACTTGCCGGCAGACGGTGGGCATAGTGAGCCATGATCATGATGGGCCCTTTTCTTTCTGTGCCTGGCTCTGGGCCGCACGTCGCCCGCTCTCGCCAAAGCTTCAGTCATGAGGACTCCACCATAGGGCGGCATTGATCATTGGAAAATCATATGAAATGATATTTCAATGATTTCGATTTGAAATGGATGGCCGATGAAAGCGTTGGATATCGAAGCCGTGCAGGCCTTCGTCCTCGTCGCAGATCTCAAGAGCTTCACCCGTGCGGCGGAGGCGCTCGACACCACGCAGTCGGCGATCAGTCTCAAGATCAAACGTCTGGAGGCCGGACTTGGCCGACGGCTACTTGAACGTACGTCGCGTCTTGTCCGTTTGTCGGCGGAAGGGCTGACCTTTCTTGAGCCGGCGCGGTCACTTGTGGCTGCACATCAAGGCGCCGTCGGATCTTTCGAATCCGAGCATCGCCGTCTCGTCGTCGGCATGAGCCACCATATCGTTGGAGCCGAGTTGCCGCGCCTCTTGAAGCAGGTCAACGGTTCAGAACCCGGCGTCGTGATGGAAATGCGAATTTCCACCTCACGGGATCTCGTCGATGCATTCGATCGCGGACTGCTCGACGCAGCCGTTGTCTTGCGTCACGACAATCGCCGCGATGGCGGCGAGATCGTTCTCGAAGAAGAATTTGGCTGGATGGGCCTGCCCGACTTCGAGCATCACGTCGGTGAACCTTTGAGACTCGCGACGCAAGCCGCGCCGTGTAGCGTGCGCAGCATGGCCGTCGACGCCCTTGATGCGGCAGGTGTCGCCTGGACAGAAGTTTTCGTGGGTGGCGGCATCGGTACGATCGGGGCCGCCGTGTCGGCAGGGCTTGCAATTGCCGCGCTTGGCCGGCGTGTGGCACCAGCAGGAACCGTGGATCTCAGCGCGCGGCTCAATCTTCCGCCCTTGCCCGCGCGCGATGTCATCCTCTATTCGAGCGTGTCGGACCGGCTTGCCCGCAATTCCCTGCGGACACTTGCCGCAGCAATTCGATCAACTGCTGTTTGAATTTCGATCCGAGGCATCAATAGACCTTCGAAAGATCTCACAGCAGAAAGGAGAGCGCGGCCTCGCACTGGTCTTCGACCTTCAATGACAAAAGATCGTCGCCGCGGGTGCGGCCGAGATTGACCGCCGCAATCGGGATGCCGCGCTGAGCCGCCATTCGAACGAAGCGAAAGCCGGAATAGACCATCAGCGACGAGCCGACGATCAGCATCCCGTCGGCATTGTCCATATGAGCTTTTGCAGACTCGACCGTCTCGCGCGGAACGGTCTCGCCGAAGAACACGACGTCGGGCTTGAGAATGCCGCCACACGAGGCGCAAGGCGGCACGGTGAAGGACGAGAAGTCCTCATGATCGAGGTCCGCATCGCCGTCCGGCGCATCGCGTCCGTCCAGCTCAAGCCACGTGCCGTTCCAACGCGCGAGAGCGGTCTGGAATTCGTCACGCGGGCTCCTCACGCCGCACACCATGCAGCGGATCACATCGAGCCGCCCATGCAGATCGATGACGTCGCGATGACCGGCCACCTGATGCAGCCGGTCGACATTTTGCGTGAGAAGAATCTCGCAACCGCCTCTCGCTTCAAGATTAGCCAGCGCACGGTGCGCGCCATTGGGCTGAGCGCGGCCGAAACGCTGCCAACCGATCAGGCTCCGCGCCCAATAGCGCTGCCGGTTCGCCTCCGCACCCATGAAGGACTGGTAGGTGATGGGCGGCGTGCGCTTCCAGTTGCCGTGGCTGTCGCGATAATCGGGAATCCCCGAATTCGTGCTGCACCCTGCCCCGGTGAGCACAAAAAGACGTCGATGCTGATGGATAAAATCTTCGAGAGCGCGTCCGTCCGACATGGTCCGTCATGTAGGACACACTGACTGCGATTTCCAGATGCTGAGCCCGTCAAGGCTTCTTTGCGGCATCCTCTCTGGCTGCGATCAGTGACCGGATACGGTCCACGTCATCCGCCCCCACCGGGTTATAGACCAGCATCGCAAGGTCCGGCCGTCCATCAACGGCGAACGCGGAATATTCCAGCGAAAGTTCGCCCAATTCAGGATGGCGGAGCCGCTTCACGCCTTCACCAAAACCGCGCACGTCATTGTCACGCCACA
The DNA here is from genome assembly GCA_036924835.1 of Nitrobacteraceae bacterium AZCC 1564. Classification (NCBI taxonomy): domain Bacteria; kingdom Pseudomonadati; phylum Pseudomonadota; class Alphaproteobacteria; order Hyphomicrobiales; family Nitrobacteraceae; species Nitrobacteraceae bacterium AZCC 1564. The sequence continues at coordinate 5,433,190 of JBAGRR010000001.1, read as the reverse complement.
TCGCCGCGAATTCCGGGCTCGCCTGGCAGAGCTCGTCTACGAGAGGCTTCATGATGTCCGCTGCGCCTGCCCGCGCCGCGTCGGCCCTGAACACAGCCACCACAAAGCGCGCGACACTCTCCCAATGAAATTGCGCCGCGCGCACGTGCGGATGCAGGAACATCAGGCGCAACACATTGCGCTCCTTTGGGGGTAGCGCATCGTAATCAGATAGCACCACCGTTGCCGCACGATTCCACGCGACGATGTCCCACGTCGCCGTTCGCACGATGGCCGGCGTCGCGTCCATCGCATCGAGCACGCGCTGCAATCGTGGCGTCACGCCGCCATTGGATTGATAGCGAATGTCAGGCGCGCGGCCGAGGCCGAGAATAAAGACATGCTCGCGCTCGGCATCGGTCAGCATCAACGCCTGCGCGATGCGGTCCAGCACATGGGCCGATGGCGCGCCGCCGCGCCCCTGCTCAAGCCATGTGTACCAGGTGGCGCTGATGTTGGCGCGTTGAGCGACCTCTTCGCGACGCAGGCCCGGCGTGCGTCTGCGGCTCGTTGAAAAACCGAGCGCCACCGGATCGAGCCGCAAGCGGCGATCCTTGAGGTAAGAGCCGAGTGAAGCGCTGTCTGCCAAGGCGGCCATCCTGTTAGTTCTTATACCATGATAACGTCACTACTTTACCAGCATAACAGCGATGCCCGATACCTTGCACTGCAGAACTGAGGAGAACGAAACGGTGCATGTCTTTATTACTGGCGCGACAGGCTGGGTCGGCTCGGCCGTCGTGAAACAATTGATCGGCGCGGGCCATCGGGTGACAGGGCTCGTTCGATCCGACAACAAGGCGGCTGCGCTTGCGGCCACCGGTGCAACGGTGCTGCACGGCACGCTCGATAATCTCGACGTGTTGAAGCGCGCCGCAGCCGAGGCCGACGCGGTGATCCACACCGCCTTCAATCACGATTTCTCGAAATTCGCGGAGAACTCCGAACAGGATCGCCGCGCGATCGAAACGCTCGGCAGCACGCTCGAAGGATCGGACCGGCCGCTTTTGGTCACATCCGGCGTGGCGATGCTGGCGCCGGGCCGCGTTGCAACCGAAGCGGACATGCCGACCCCCCACCCCTCCATGCCGCGCAAATCGGAAGCCACCGCGCAGGCGCTGGCGGCGCGCGGCGTGCACGCAGCGACGGTGCGGTTGGCTCCGTCCGTTCACGGCCTCGGCGATCACGGCTTCATTCCGATCCTGATCCGCATCGCGCGCGAGACAGGCGTGTCCGCCTACATCGGTGAAGGCCTCAACCGCTGGCCCGGTGTTCACGTTCAGGATGCCGCGCGTCTCTATCGCCTGGCGCTGGAGCACGGCGTGACGGAACGTGCCTATCACGCCACCGCCGACGAAGGCGTTGCGTTCAGGGACATTGCCGAAGTGATCGGCCGCAGGCTCGGCATTCCCGTGGAGTCACGCACGCGCGAACATTTCGGCTGGTTTGGAGATTTCGCAGCAGCGGACATGCCGGCTTCAAGCAGACACACGCGCGAGGTGCTCGGTTGGGAGCCAACGCACGCAGGGCTTCTGCAAGACATCGATCAACCGGGCTACTTTGATCAGTAAGAAGAAAAACGATGCCGGAAATACTCTCGCAAACCTAAAACCTTTCGTTCGCGGCAGCAGCCAATGCTTTGTCGTAGTCTCCTGCCCTGAGAGACTTCGTTAGCCACCTGTCAACAGCCTCCTTCAGCGCGCCGTCGCGCGTCATCCAATAGGCCTTATCGAAATGGTCGAATGGTCCGGGCACCCTCGCCGCACACAGAGTGCCCAGATGCTGTCGCGCCTGGTAATCAACCTCTGCGCCATCGGTGACCATGACGTCGGCGCGATTGTTCGCCACTTCGCCGAAGACCGTACGATTGTCGTCGCGCACGTCCAGCCGCGCGTGCGGGAAGTTCGCCTTGGCGAAACGCTCGTTGGTGCCGCCGACATTGACCACAACACGCACATCGGGACGGTTGATCGCCGCCACTGACGTATAGCGCTCGGTGTCCGAACAGCGCACAATCGGGCGCTTGCCGTCGCGCAACACCGTGATGGAGAAATCACCGATGGCTGCGCGATCCGGCGTGACGCTAACACCGCCCATGGCGACATCGAACCGGTCTGCCTGGAGATCCGCCGCCATGGTCTTCCACGTCGTCGGCACCATCTCGAGCGTCACGCCGAGCGCTGTTGCCAATGCATGCGCCATCACAACATCAGCGCCGCGAAATGAGCCATCCGGCGCGCGCTGCGAGTACGGCGCGTAGTCGCCCGTCAAGCCAACGCGCAGCGTGCGGGTGCCCTCAATGGCGTTGAGTGTGCGGGCTTTGGCGACGGTGTCCGCGTGTGTGAGTAAGAGTGCCAGGACGGCGGCGAACGGCAACAACCTCAAGATTCATGTCCTTTCCTATTTTTGCAAATGCAGCATCCAAAGCAGAACCGACCATCCTTTGAATTCAATTCTGACTAGAACGCGCAGCATGGGCCGGCGGCGTAAAAAGCCCACAGCGCCCCGCATAGCACGAAACGAGTGGCCATCGCTGGCGCTCCGCGAAAATTGACGCTCGCTCACGAGCGTTCCGACGTCGCTTGCGGCATGCGATCTTCAGGTGAAGCGCGCCGGCGTTTCGGCAAGCGGAGCGACATGGAGATACGTCGCCTTAAGTCTCGCTTAAGGTCCGCACGCTTTCACGGTCCTCGCCCATTTCGATTGAGGACGTGCCATGCGATTCATCCCTCCACGCAAGTTTGAATGGCCGACTCATGACGGCCAGTTCTCGCAGGTCCTCAACGCAAAGATGGGTCGCCGCGCGGTGCTCGGACTCGGAGCCATCACCCTTGCCGGCTGTGTGACGCACGAGAATCCGGCAACGCATCTCAGACCCGCCGCCGAATACAGCGCTTCGCCCGCGACGCCATCTATCTATCGCGCGGTCATCGATAGCGGAATTCAGATACCGGCCGTCGATATCCGTCAGGTCGACCAGCGCTATTGGCGCACCGATATCGACTATGCATCCAATGAAAGAGCCGGAACGCTTATCGTGGATACGCCGAACAAGTATCTGTACCACGTGCTTCCCGGAAGCCGTGCGACCCGTTACGGCGTCGGCGTTGGACGCGAGGGTTTCGAATGGTCCGGTCGCGCGATCGTCGCGTATTCCCGGCAGTGGCCGCGATGGGTGCCGCCAGATTCCATGATCAAGCGGCAGCCCGAGCTTGCGCCATACAGCGCCAAAAACGGCGGGATGGAGCCCGGTTTGCGAAATCCGCTCGGCGCCCGTGCGCTATATATCCACGAAGGTGGCCGCGATACGCTCTATCGATTGCACGGGACCAACGAACCGGACTCGATCGGCAAGGCGGTCTCATCAGGCTGTATCCGTCTCCTGAATCAGGACGTCATTCATCTCTACAACACAGTGAAGAACGGATCGCCGATTGTCGTGATTCCCGATCCCGCCATGGCATCGCTGTCTCTATCGGGCGCGTCAAAGTCGTAGCGCGCGACTGCTCCAGTCGCAGAATACTTGGATCATTCAGCCGTTCGGTCTCGCACTGATGTAGTCATCGTAGATCCAGGCCGTACCGAGACTGCCAACCAATCCGGCTCCCAACACCATGAAGCCGCGCCAACCAGCCGCGAAAAAGAGGAGGTACGCGAGAAAGCCCCAGCCAGAGATCATCATCGCAAGCGCGATGACGAAGTTTATTGTCCGCCTCGTTTTGCTCATGGATCAGCCCACCATTCCTGCCCCGGAAAGTCCCCACCAACCGGAGGTAGCAGAATAGCGCGTGAGCCACTAGTGTGGTGGTTCAGAAGTTCGCTTCATTTCGCGGCGTTAACGTCCGAGCGGCGGACCGGCTGTTTGACGATCGCGGAGAGGCCTCGAACCTTGCACGTGCGCGCGCCGACGAAACGGCAAGGCGGGAGGTCTGGCTGATCTATCACAGTGATCTCAAGACCTCTCTGCCCGTCCGGACTGTCGTTACCGACATCCGGGATTCTCTAAAAAAGCAAGCTCGCCTGAGAGTATGAGGATGATCACCGCGCCAGCCAAAGCCACCCTGCTCGTCTTTACGGCTGCGTTGTCTCTCTCCGCTCCGGCTTTCGCCGACTGCAAGGAGCCGGAGATCGGCACGAACAGCATCCCGATGTTCTCGCCACCGCTGAGCGAAGTTGTGACCGGCAAGGGACGCCTGCAGTTTTATACATCGCCCAATCCCAACTGCGCGATGCGCGGCGTTTTCGTCATCCCGAAGGATGCGCTGATTGTGTATGCGCAGTCCAACGACGGCTGGTCGTCGGTGATGTATTCAAATCCCAAGACCGGTAACACCGTCACCGGATGGGTGAAGTCCTCCCGCCTGAAAGAAACGGGGACGGTGGGACACTGAGTCCTTCTCTCTTCAGGTCGCACATTGTCGCCACGGCCGCTGCGCCCTCTTCTGCAGAGCAAATTGCCTGGCCGATAAGGGTACCCAAAAGCATGAGGCGAAATATCGCGCTCCATTGCAGGTGGTGATCCCAATGCGGCAAAGGCTGTTGTAATCTAGATCGTCGGTAGCGGGCCACTGCTGCCGCTCACACGACGATTTGAGACAAGGATGATCTGCCATGATCGCATCCTCCCTCGTCGACCAATTGCGGCCGGGCTTTCACGGCCAACTCCTCACCGGCGGCGATCAAGACTATGAAGCTGCGCGCAAAGTGTTCAACGCCATGATCAACCGGCGGCCGGACCTCATCGCCCGCTGCAGCAACGCCGAGGACGTGGCGCGGGTGGTGACGCTTGCGCGGGCGCAGGGAGCGCTGGTTTCCGTACGCGGGACCGGCCACAACGTTGCCGGTTACGCCGTTTGTGACGGCGGCATTGTCGTCGACCTGTCACTGATGAAGAACATCCACATCGACCCCAAGGCGCAAACCCTTCGCGCCGAACCGGGATTGACCTGGGGCGAAGTCAACGATGCGCTCCAGCCCTACTCTCTTGCGGCCACTGGAGGATTCGTGTCGGTCACGGGAGTGTCGGGCCTTACCCTTGGCGGCGGCCTCGGCTGGCTTGTGCGTAAGCACGGGCTCGCGCTCGACAATTTGTTGTCCGCAAAAGTCGTGCTCGCCGACGGCCGGATCGTCACCGCCAACAAGTGGGAGCATGACGATCTGTTCTGGGCCATTCGCGGCGGCGGCGGCAATTTCGGTGTTGTCACGTCGTTCGAGTTTCGCGTCCATCCGGCCGGAACTGTGCTGGCCGGTGTTGTCGTGCATCCGGCCCAGGCTGCGGACGACGTCTTGCGCCACTGGCGCGACTTCGAAACGACATCGCCATGCGAACTCACACAGGGTGCGTTGCTGTTTTGCTTCCCCGACGATCCAACTGCTCCGCCACAACTACGTGCGGCACCTGTCATCGGGGTCGGAGGCGTGTATGCCGGCGCCATTGAGGATGGTGAAAAAACTTTGGCGCCGCTTCGCAGCTTTGGATCGCCAGCCGCCGACCTGTTTGTGCCGACGCCTTACAACCAGGCTCAGCGAATGGCTGATTTTCTTTTCCCGCCAGGTCTGCATGCTTATTGGAAATCAAGCTACATGGAAGAGCTGAGCGACGCGGCCATCGATGTCGTCATGGATTATTTCGCGCGCGTGCCCTCGCCACATACCGTGGTGATTATCGAACACTACGGCGGCGCCCTGAGCCGCGTGCCGGAGTCGGAGACCGCCTTCGGCCACCGCAATTGGTCTTACAATTTCCTGGTGACATCGGCCTGGTCAGGCCCGGCGGAGACCGACCGCAACATCGCATGGACACGGGAATTTTTCGAGGCGATGCGGCCCTTCCTCGCGAATGCGTCCTACATCAACTACATCGGAGACGAAGGCATCGAGGGACTTAAGGGCTCGTACAGCGAGGAAAAATTCGCGCGGCTGGCCGCAATCAAGTCCAAATACGACCCCACGAATCTCTTCCGGATGAATCAAAATATTTCGCCGGTCTCGGTCGCCACATAGCCGCGCTCCCGCCCCGACGCCCGCGCGCCGCCCCGGCTCTTCGGGAATGCGAATTCAATAGCGCTCACGCCTGCGCACGAGCCGCTTTTGGCGCCCAAACACCCAGAAGAATATTTTTCTACGCCGAAAATTGCCATGAGATGGATGCTCCATTCCCCCGGATGCATTCGCAATAGCATTTCATTGCAGTGCACACGTTTGAGCGCCATTTTCTAAGGCACTGTCGGCGTACTTCTTGCCGCCAGCAGCATAGTGTGGTGGTTCGGAAGTTCGCTTCATTTTCTCTGCGAGTCCTGCAAGCGAGCTTCTGAACCTGAACCACACTAGAATTATGAACTTACTAGTGTCCTTTCGAATCCGAAGTTCGCAACAGATGCGCTGCATAACGAGGCGAACTTCGGATTCAGGACACTAGGATTAACGGGCGAAACGGACTCTCCAGCACGTCTCTCATGACAGAATTTCGTTCTACCGCGCGGTCGCATGACGCGCGAACGGGGCGGCTTGTCTCTTCAAGAAAAGGAATTCCACGATGCGCTCCTTCAAGCTCTCCAAGTTGATCTCGGCATCGCTCGTGGCGGCTGGCATGCTTGTTGGTGCCAGCACCGCATCGTTCGCGGGCGCATGGCCCACCCGCACCATCAAGTTCATCGTGCCATTCCCCGCGGGCGGCGCGACCGACACCATCGCGCGGGTTTATGCCGACAAGCTCAGCGAAGCGTTGAAGCAGCCAGTCGTGGTCGACAACAAGCCCGGCGCCGGCACGGCGATCGCGGCTGAATACGTCGCCACGTCTGAGCCCGATGGTTACACGATCGCGCTTGCCCCGGCGGCGCAGCTCGCGATCCTCCCCCACATCAACAGCAACATCCGCTTCGACCCCTTCAAGAGCTTTGCGCCGGTCTCGCTCCTCGCCTCGGTTCCTTATGTGGTCGCGGCAAGCCCGAACACGCCGATCACGAACGTGAAGGAGCTGATCGCCGCTGCGAAGAAGGACCCGGGCAAGCTGACCTATTCGTCGTGCGGCCCTGGCACGATGTGCCACCTGAGCGGCGAGATGTTCAAAAGCCAGACCGGCACGGATCTCTTGCACGTGCCGTTCAAGGGCAGCGCTCCCGCGATCAATGCCTTGATCGGCGATCAGGTGAACCTCGCCTTCGACACGCTGACCGTGCTCGCGCCGCAAATCCGCGACGGCAAGGTGAAGGGCCTCGCCATCACCAGCCGCGAGCGCTCGCCGCAGCTTCCGAACGTGCCGACAGCGGTAGAAGCAGGCCTGCCTGACTATTCGCTCGAGTCCTGGTTCGGTCTTGTGGTCCCCGCTGCAACGCCGGCCGACATTGTCCAGCGCTTGAACGCGGAAATCGTGCGCATCGGCAATTTGCCGGACGTGCGGGAACGCCTCGGTGCGCAGGGCCTGACGGTGACGACGAATACACCGGAAGAATACGCTCAGCTCATCCGCACCGACTACGCGCGTTGGGGCAAAGTGGTGGACTCTGCCGGCGCGCAGATCAACTGACCTTTGCGTCAAGGCGGACATTATAATGTCAGCACAACGTCTGCCCTGACCTTGACCAGTTCTCTCTGAGACTTGAGGAGGCATCTTTCGGTGCCTCCTCTTTTTTATATTCAACTTAGATTCGCGCATGCGAAGAAGAGCCATCAGTCTCCAACGCAAGTCTTCATTGATGCGCGGTGTCAGCATCCGGCGGCAGGATCGTCATCCGCGGGACCGTCGGCTTTTCACTGGCTCCGAATGGTCCCGGTACGTCGCGGTGAACTGGTGGAAGGCTTTTTAGATAGCTGACGATGGCAAGCACATCATCCTTCGTCAGATTCGCGTAAGCGCGCCACGGCATTGGCGGAGCGAGCATCCGACCGTCAGGCCGAACCCCAGTTTGAAGGACAGTGACAATTTCTTCCGTTGTCCAGTTGCCTAAGCCGGTTTCCTTGTCCGGAGTGAGATTTGGCCCAACAAACGTGCCCATACCCGGCACTTCGAATCCGACGTCCGATCCTCCCAGGAATCGAGACATATCGGGCTTCCCGAACAAATACCCGGGGGTATGGCAATCGTTACACGCGCCGAGTTGAACAAGGTATCTACCGCGCTCGACTTTTGCGTCCATAGCGGCTGCAGAGCTTGTCCATATGACGACAACCGCAAATCCGGCGAGACAACAAGCAACAAGCCACGGATTGAGAAATGGCCGGTTATTGGAGACTAGCAGCATAAGATCCTCCCTAAATAAGACGGAGACCCTTCGCGATCGCAAGTTACCTCATTATCTCAAACCTCGGCGATATCGTTACAACCGTAGTCCGCGAAGGCCACGTTTTCGTCGCTTGAGAAAGGTTGGATCGGCGACGCGTGACTGCCACAGCGCCCGAAACAGTCGCGCGTTCAAATGTTCACCTCACGTCCTCGAACGTATGGCAAGCAGAACGACGATGATGAAGGCCAGAATTAGAGAAAGGCATTTCCAGAACAAGACGGGGGAACGCTCTATCAGAGCCGATCGTGACGAATGGAGAAAATCCGGATTGGGATGCGCGAGATCGTGCACGAATGCCGACAGAGCGTCATATCTCTTGTCCGCCTGCGGATGCACCGCCTTTTTCAAGGCGCCATCGATCCATTCCGGAATATCCGGATTTTCCACCGCCGCCGAAACGTAACTGAGCTTGGTGAGGTTCAGCCGCATGCCGGCCCGGGCGATCTGCGCCCCGTACGGCAGCTTGCCGGTGAAAAGCTGGTAGGCGATCACGCCAAGCGAAAACATATCGGCGCGCGCAGTGACCGGCGCACCGACGAAATATTCCGGGGCGGTGTATTGCACCGTGCCCAGGATTTCATCCGCATCGGGCCTGACCGCGGACTCCGCAACACCGGCCACCTTTGCCGAGCCGAAGTCGACGATTTTGACCGTGCCGGAACGGTCGATCATGATGTTGTCCGGCCGCAGATCTTGATGCAGCATTTCGCGGCGATGAAAGGCGCGCAGTCCCTTTGCAATCTGTTCGACGATGGAGCGAACGGTCTGCAAATCGCGCTTGGGATGGTCGATCATCCATTGCGTCAGCGTCTGCCCTTCGATGAACTCCATCGCGACGTAGAGAAACCGCTTGTCGCGCGCTGGCACGAATGCTTTTGCAACATGCGGACTGTCGATCCGCCGCGCGATCCATTCTTCCATCATGAAGCGGCGTAAGTGGCTGAGGTCCTCGCGAATATCGGTCGACGGAATCTTCAGCGCCACAGCCGCGCTGCTTTCAACATCTGTGGCGAGATAGATATGGCTGCGGTGGCTGGCGTGGATATCCCGCACGATCGTGTAGCCGTCGAAATTTTCGCGGGCCGAAAGCAACGGCGGCGGTGGCAACGACGGATTGAGAGATTCGACGTCGCGCTCCAGCGGCAGGCTGTCGATACGTACCACCTGAACCGTCAGATTATCGGTACTGCCGCGCTCATAGGCCTCCTCGACGATGAGGCGTGCAACCTGGTCGAGATCATCGGCATTTTCGCCGATGGTGTGGGCGACAAATCGATCGGCCGCATGTTCATAGACGCCATCGGTCGCGAGCACGAAGACGTCGCCGCGTTTTAATGGAATGGCGTGATAATCGATTTCAACCTGCGGATTGATGCCGAGCGCGCGGCCGAGATAGCTCTCCTCCGGCGACACGATGACGCGATGATCGGCGGTCAGTTGCTCCAGCGATTGCCCACCGAGACGGTAGATGCGGCAATCCCCGATGTGAAAGATGTGCGCCGTCACGCCCTTAATAACCATGGCGCTGAACGTGCAAACGTAACCCTTGTCGCGCTCATAGGCGTAGCGGCTGCGGCGCGTCTGTGCGTGGAGCCAGGAGTTGGTTGCCGCGATCACACGCTGCGCGGATGTCTTTACGCTCCAGGAATCGGACGTGCAGTAATAGTCGGTGAGGAAACTTTTAACGGCGGACTCAGCAGCAACCTGGCTGACCTGGCTGCTGCTGATCCCGTCGGCCAGGACGATGGAAATGCCTTTCAGGCTACGCAGCGGCTCGTCCGGGATCAGCGCGCCGTGAAAATCCTGATTGAGGTCCTTGCGGCCTTTGTCGGAGTGCTGCCCGATCGAGATGGTGAGATTGTGCGCCATTGAGTCATTCAAAACAGACGAGCCCCATCCTGGAGAGGATAAGGCTCGTTTGTCCAGACGATATCAGACGACAGCCCTGCGCTTCGGCGCGGTGCGCACGTGCGTGGCATACAGCGTCAGTCCCGTGAAGGCGAGCCCGCCGGCCAGATTTCCGAGCACGGTGGGGATCTCGTTCCAGATCAGATAGTCGAGAATCGAAAACTTGGCGTGGAGCATCAATCCCGACGGAAACAAGAACATGTTCACGACCGAATGCTCGAAGACCATATAGAAAAACACGAGGATCGGCATCCACATCGCAATCACCTTGCCCGGCACGGAGGTCGAGATCATCGCACCAACGACGCCGGTGGAAACCATCCAGTTGCAGAGCATGCCGCGGAAGAACAGCGTCAACATGCCGGCAACGCCGTGTGAGGCATAGCCGAGCGTGCGCGCCTCTCCAATATTGCCGATGGTCATACCGACTTTGTCCGGCGCCTGCGTGAAACCGTACGTCGTGACGAAGGCCATCAAGAACGCGGTGGTCAGCGCACCGGCAAAATTGCCGATGAAAACGAGACCCCAGTTGCGCAGCACGCCTCCAAGCGTCACTCCCGGCCGCTTGTCGATCAAGGCAAGCGGCACGAGCACGAACACACCGGTCAGAAGATCGAACCCCAGCAAATAGAGCATCACAAATCCGACCGGGAACAGCAGCGCGCCAATGATCGGCTGTCCGGTGTTGACGTTGATCGTCACCGCGAACCATGCCGCAAGCGCCAGAATCGCGCCCGCCATGTAGGCGCGGATCACCGTGTCTCTCGCCGACATGAAGATTTTTGATTCTCCGGCGTCCACCATCTTTGTGACGAACTCCGACGGAGCAAGATAGGCCATGAAACCCCCTTAACGTTGAAACAAATCTCTTTCGCCGTGCGACGCCGCGGCTCCAAGACAGTTTCATTGGCTTCGGGAGACGACTGCGCCACGCTGGGCTGGCGATCGCGTTGCGATGCCCCTGAACCACGCCATCGCTGGCGAAGCTGTTCATTGGACCGGCAGTCGTCGTTGACTGGCCATATCGATGCAATCGACATGCCAACCGAATTGAAGGCTGAGAGAACCCGAAAACGGCAAATCAGGCTCAGATTTACAGCACGCCTGCCTTATTTGAGCGCAGCTAAGCGACCATTCCCTGCGCATCCCGATATGCGGGGCCGTGTTCCGTGGCAGGAACAATCCTAGCGCGTTGAGGCTTTATGTTTGATCAGGCTCCGCAGCAACGGAGCGGATCAAGAGGAAAGCCGTGGCAAATATCTGGGCTCGTAAATCGCTGAGCGACCTGGACGCTGAGGCGGCCAGCAGCGAAGCCGATGACGGCGATGTCAGGCATCTCAGGCGATCGCTTTCGGCGCTCCACCTCGTCGCGCTCGGCGTCGGCTGTACCATCGGCGCCGGCATCTTTGTTTTGACCGGACATGCCGCGGCCGCCAATGCGGGACCGGCCGTCTCGTTGTCCTTCGTGCTCGGCGCCGTCGCCTGCGCGTTTGCCGGCCTCTGTTACGCGGAGATGGCGTCAAGCGTGCCGGTGTCCGGAAGCGCCTACACCTATGCTTATGCCACGCTCGGTGAATTGATCGCCTGGATCATCGGCTGGGATCTCATCCTCGAATATGCCGTCGGCGCGATTACGGTATCGATCGGCTGGTCCGGGTATTTCGTCAGCCTGCTCGGCAATCTCGGCATTCATTTGCCGTCGCAATTCACCTCCGCGCCCCTCGCCTATGACGCGGCTGCGCGAACCTGGTCGGCGACCGGCGCCATCGTCAATATACCTGCCATGGCGATCATTGTGGCGATCTCGGCCTTGCTCGTCATCGGCATTCAGGAATCGGCACGTTTCAATAACGTGATCGTCGCGATCAAGCTCGCGGTGATCGCGCTCTTCATCATCTTCGCAGTGCCGATGGTGAGCACGTCCAACTGGGTGACCGCGGGCAATCCGGACGGCACGTTCATCCCGCCCAACGCGGGCACTGGCATCTTCGGCTGGTCCGGCGTGCTGCGCGGCGCGGCCGTGGTGTTCTTTGCCTTCATCGGTTTCGACGCGGTGTCCACCACCGCCCAGGAAGCGAAGAACCCGATGCGCGACATGCCGATCGGCATTCTCGGATCGCTTGCGATCTGCACGGTGCTCTATGTCAGCGTTGCCCTCGTGCTCACCGGCATCGTGCCTTACGACAAACTGAATGTGCCAGATCCGATTGCGGTCGGCATCGATGCCGCCGGGATCGGATGGTTGTCGCCAATCGTCAAGCTCGGCATCGTCATGGGGCTGACGTCGGTGATCCTCGTGCTGCTGCTCGGGCAATCCCGCATCTTTCGCGCCATGGCCCATGACGGATTGCTGCCGCAAGCCGCAGCGAAGACGCATCCACAATTTCGCACGCCCTATATCGCGACCATCGGCGTCGGCATCGTCGTTTGTGTATTGGCCGGCCTATTGCCTATCGGACTTGTGGGCGAACTCGTCAGCATCGGCACGCTGTTCGCCTTCGCGGTCGTCTGCGTCGGCGTGCTGGTTCTTCGGATCAAACACCCCGAACAGGAGCGGCCGTTCCGAACGCCCGCCGTCTGGTTCGTGGCGCCGGCGGGTGCACTTATATCTATCGTGCTGATGCTCGGACTGCCGCTCGACACCTGGATGCGGCTGGCCGTGTGGCTCGCTGTCGGACTTACGATCTACGCTCTCTACGGCCGGCAGCACAGCCTGGCCGCGAAGACGGCTTGAGTCTCGTGCCCCGGTTCTGACATTGGTATCAGTTTGCGGCTAACTCGTTTACGAATGCCAGAACCTAAGGGACACTAGCAAATCGTTGCGCCTTACGACCTCAATCCGGCCTGCTTCATGAGAGGCAACACCTCTTTTCCGAAGAATTCGAGATCGGGCAGATAGTCGAAGAAGTTGACCTGAACACCGTCGCACCCGGCGGCGTTCAGCTTCACAAACCAGTCGACGATCTGTTCAGGCGTGCCGACGAGATGCACATTGCCGCCGACGACCCATTGCGCCCGGCTGTGCCCTCGCCACGACTTCGTATCGCCGCTTACAAAGGTCTGCACAAAGTTATCCGCCGCGACGGCATCCTCGTTCTCGAGGATCAATTGATAAGCTGCCTTCGCTTCCTTTTCTGTCGGGCGGCAGATGACATGCGGATTGATGATCGTCTTGACCTGCCGGCCATACTTTTCGGCAAGGCCTTTGACTTTGGCGTTGACGGGCGGCAGCGATTCACACGCCTTCATCGGATCCGCCCCGGCCGGACTCGTAATGAAGATAATGTCCGAATGCTTGGCGGCGTATTCCAAGCCTGCACCTGATGATGCCGCATTGATCAGGAACGGCCGGTGCACCCCTGGACTCGGCGCAAGGAACGCCTTTTCCGTCTTCCAATAACTCCCGTCGAAGGTGAGATCCTCGTTCTCGGACCAGAGCTTGCGCATGATGGTCGTGAACTCGTCGGCCATCTCGTAGCGCAAATCATGCTCGATCGGCTCAAGACCGAACATCCGGTATTCGCTGGGCTTGTAGCCCGTGACCACGTTCACGCCCCAACGGCCGTGGCTGATATGATCGATCGCCGCTCCGAATTTTGCCAGATGGAGCGGATGCCATGCGTAGAGAATATGAACCGTATTGATCAGAACGATCGATTTCGTCATGGCCGCGAGCGCGGTGTTGACGATGATCGGATCGAGTTCGTGTTCGCGAAACCGCATTTTGCCGCCGTATCCGCCCTTGCTAAGCCACTGCGCAAGACCGAAGGCAAGATCGAATCCGAACTCCTCGGCGCGCGTGGTACAGCGCGCCAGGTAGTCGAATGTCCAGCTTGTGGACCGCGGAGCCCTTGACGGGCTCCACGCTCCCTCCTGCATCGGCAGAAATAGTCCGAGCAGAAGCTTGTGTTTCGGCAGCCGCTCGAGAGGAGATATTTCCCGTGCATGATCCAGCGGCTTCGCGTGTTCTGGTTTGACAAGCGTTTCAACTGACATTCGATACTCCTGCCTTAGTGGGCCAAGTTGGGCGTCGCAGGCGCCATAGAGAGGTCGTTCATCTTCTGACGAGCCTCCTCCGACACCACCACAGGACCTTCCGTCCCGTAGTTTTGTCGTGAACGATCCGGAAGGAACAGCGTGGAAATGAAGCTGACGGCGGCGATGACCGCGATGTAGGCGCTTATGGCCAACGATGTTCCATAGGTATGGAAGAGCCAGGCGCTGATGATCGGAGCCGGACCACCGGAGGTAATCGACGCCAACTGATACCCGAGTGATGATCCGCTATAGCGAACGCTCGGCGGGAAGCTCTCCGCAATGAACGATGCCTGGGGTCCATATTGCATGTCATGGACTGGCAGCGAGAGCATGATCGCCAACACGATCAGCGCCGGTACCCCACTGTTGAGAAGGAAGAAGTAGGGAAAGGCAAACAGGAACATGGTTGCCGCGCCGATCAGATACATCCTCTTTCGTCCGATCCGGTCCGACAGATGTCCGAAAAATGGCGTCGTAAACAGTGACACACAGGATGCCGCAAGCACTGCGTTAAAGAGGAAAGACCTCTCCAGCTTGAGAACTTCGGTCCCGTATGAAAGCAGGTACGCCGTAAAGATAACGAATGGCGCCTGCTGACCGGTACGGATGAGGCAAGTCAGGATCACTTCGCGCCAGTGATACTTGACGGCATCCAGAACCGGTGCACGAACGATCTTCTTTTCCGCTCGGACCTTCTCGAACACCGGCGTCTCAAGGATGCCTAACCGGATATAAAGACCGACAGCGATCAGCACGATGCTGAACAGGAAAGGCAATCTCCAACCGATGGTCTCGAACCATTCCGGTGAACCCGCGTGCGTCACGATGGTCAGAACCGAGACCGCGAGCAATAGACCGAGCGGCGACCCGAATTGGGGCCAGCTTCCGGCCAATCCCCGGCTTTTGTTGAATTGCGCCCATTCTGTCGCCACCGCAATCGCGCCGCCCCACTCTCCGCCGACACCGATGCCCTGCAGCATGCGCAGAACGGTGAGCGCCACGGCGCCCCAGATTCCGATTGTTTCATAAGTCGGGATCAGGCCGATGATGACGGTGCTCATTCCCATCAGCAACAGCGTCGCGACCAATGTCGCCTTGCGCCCGATTCGATCCCCGAAATGGCCGAACAATGCCGCACCGAACGGCCTCGCGACGTAGCCGAGGAAGAGCGTCGAAAATGAAAGCAGTGTCCCCGTAAAATGATCATGAGACGGAAAGTACAGTTTGCCGAACACCAATGCAGCGACAAGACCGTAGAGATAGAAATCGTACCACTCGATCATCGTTCCGACAGTTGAAGCAATCACGGCTCTGCGCGCCTGCTTCTCGTAAAGAACGTCCAAATCACCTGCCTTCAAAGCCGTCTCATTCAACGTCATGCACTCCTCCCAAAGTTTTTTGATGTGATCGAGTGTGGCGTCACGTCAGTGACACTGCGGCATTCACCGGGACGGAACTCCTCCCTTCGTTCGAGGATAATTTCGATTCACTGAGTGACGGCTTGAGCCGCACCCAAAAGACGGTATTCGCCGGCGTGATAAAGCAACGGCTCTTCGTTGAAGGTCTGACTCGCCACAACCCGCCCGACAAAGATCGTGTGTGAACCGACCTCCGTCTCTTGAATCACGACGCATTCGAGATACGCGTCCGCCCCCTTGATGAGAGGACAACCCGTCCTTCCGATCGAATGCTCGATAGAGGCGAACGGATCGGCGGGTCGCGATGCAAAGTGTTGCGCAAGATCCTTCTGCTCTGCGGATAGCACATTCACCGCAAAGGAACTCGAGTTCTTGATGAGTGGGTGAGAGCGATTGGCGCGGTTGACAATCACGAGCACGCTCGGCGGATCTGCGGTCACGCTGCAGACGGCGGTGGCCGTCATCCCGTTCAGGGTGTTGCTGTCGGCGGATGTAATGACGTTCACATTGGCCGCAAAACGCCTCATCACGGTTTTGAACTGATCCGACGAGATCTGTTCATGCTGATCGATTGACGGGGAAATATTCTTCGCGATAGCGGATGACATCTGATGAATAAGCACTGTTCGCCTCACAGAACCGGATCAAGGGAGCGACTCTGAAAAGACTAGCGGCCGGCCGCGCGAGAAAAAGCGAATAATTTCGAGCGATCATGTTCGAAAAAACCGAACGATTTTGCAGATGCGCTGTTGCGGTGCACGCACTCAAATCTCCGCAGAGGCAAACTTGCTCGATCGTCTTCATTGCGTTTGAATGAGAGTGACCTCGATCTGAACCATTGCGGAGCCGCGTGTTGAACATTCGCCAACTCGATACCTTCCTGGCAATTGTCCGATGCGGAAGCTTCGCGGCAGCGGCAGATAAGCTGAACGCGACGACGTCAACCGTCTCCGCCCGCGTCCAGGAACTTGAGGAAAGTCTGGGCGTGACATTGTTCGACCGGTCTCAACGCAAGGTCAGGTTGACGCCGAAGGGACGAGAACTGTGCCGCTATGCCGAAAGGGCAACGTCCGCAATCGCCGACATCAAGACATTCATTGCAGACGGCGAACCTTCATCCGGCCTGGTGCGGCTAGGCGTCGCCGAAATGGTTGCCGTGACGTGGCTCCCGCGGCTGGTGGAGATGATCCACACACAGCTTCCAAAGCTGTCCCTTGAGTTGAATGTGTCTCTCACGGCGAAACTTCTGGAAGGGATTCAGAACGATGAATTTGACTTGATCTTCGCGCCCGGCGTTGCATTCGACGGCAGCCTTGAGACGCGATCGCTTGGGCACGTTCGCTTCGCATGGATGGCCGGGCTGAAACAGCCTCTTCCCGATCATGTCATCGAGCCCGCCGATCTGAGGCATGTGAGAATTCTTTCGCTCGGAAAGGACAGCTTCCATCACCACACAGTTCAACGATGGCTTGATTCAAGAGGCGATGCCATGGCCAATGTCGATTTGTGCGACAGCATGGATGTCATCGCCTCTCTAACGAGAGAAGGCATTGGTATGAGCCTTCTGCCCGTCAATCGCTACTTGAAAGAAACCAATGCCGGCCAGCTCAGGCTCATCAATACGAAACCTGCGGGACCGATCGTTGAATTCTTTTCCATCTACAGGGCGGGAGCATCAACCAAGATCCCGGCGCGCATTGCCGAACTTGCGCGAGAAGCCAGCACTTTCGATTTTTCCGACACGCCGGAAAATTAGTGCTGAGCGCACGGAAAAGCCTCTCGCTTACGCCAGATTGACTGCGGGCCGATGATGATTATCGTTTCCGCGTCTTGGCCGATTTCCTGCCAGAGCGAACGAGACGAGACCGTTTTCCGGCAAGCCGCATCTTTTTAGCCGGCCCTGCAGCGACCGCGATTTCTGATGCGAACTGGAGCTCCTGCGTCCGATCAACAATATAATTGCGCAACCATTGATTATGGACATCGGCATTCCGCTTGACGTTCCACACCATGAAGACGCGGAACGCCGGCACGTAGATCGGCACCGGGCTCACCGTCAGGCGCGCAATTCTCGCGTATGAATAAGCCGCGAACGTCGGAAGCGTCGCGATGGCCGCACCGAATGCGAGAACCGGCAGCGCGCCCGCAAAGTGAGTAAACGAAGCCGATACCCGCCTTGGTATCCCCTCTTTGTCCATCAGATCGTCGACGAAGCCGCGCCGCCCGTCGAACGAAATGCGCACATGATCGTAAGAGAGATATTCCTCACGCGTTATAGGGCTCTTCAGGTTCAGCCTCGGTCCGTCATAGAGACACGAATAAGACGACGAAAACAGAACCTGAGATGAATATTGCGAACTCATCTCCTTGGGCTCGGCGCACAGCACCAGATCCATGTCAGGGTCCGAAAGCGCTTGCTTCCAAAGCGAACTGTTGGTCTGGTGAAATGCAAACGACACGCCAAGCTCTCTTGCGCGCGCCTCACCGACGAGCTTTGGCGAGAGATAACTCTCGATGTCATCGGACAACGCAATGTTGAACACCCGATGAGATGTCTCTGCGACGAACTGCGGTTGCTTGCCTGTGATGGCCGAAACCGCTGAGAGCGCCTCCATGACCTTTGGCGCAAATTCCAGTGCACGGCGCGTCGGCACCATCCCCGTCCCTGTCCTCAAGAACAATTCGTCATTGAACTGCTCGCGCAAGCGCTTCAGCGCGGAGCTCACGGCTCCTTGCGTGATGTGCAGAATAGCCGCGGCGCGCGTGACGCTGCGCTCCTGCATCAGGCAGTGGAACACCAGGAGGAGATTCAGATCGAAGCGGTTGATATTAGCAACGCTAATCATGGTGATTTATATTATTGCTTTGATTGATTTTGTCCAGTTTCGGTAGTCTCCCTTCGGAAAGGTCACCAACCAAAGGCGGGGGAGCGTTCGAATTGACCAGCATCAGCATCTCAGGAGCCGCACCGGCTGAAACTGCGGCGACGGTCGGACACATCGATATGCGAAAGCGGGCAGCCGCTGTCGGTATCGGCAACTTCATGGAATGGTTTGATTTCGCGATTTACGGATATTTCGCGGCGATCATCGGCCAGACCTTCTTTCCTTCGTCGGCTCCCGGAATTTCGCTGCTCTCGTCGCTTGCGGTGTTCGCCGTCGGGTTCCTCTCGCGGCCGCTCGGCGCATTCGTGCTCGGCCCCCTTGGCGACCGGCTTGGCCGCAGAGCCGTGTTGATCATCACCGTCTTCGGAATGGGGCTTGTGACGACAGCGATCGGCGTGCTGCCGGGCTATGAAGCCATTGGCTTGGCAGCTCCGGTGCTTTTGATCGCGCTGCGGTTTCTGCAAGGCATGATGGTCGGCGGCGAATGGTCGAGCGCAGGCATCTACATCGTCGAAAGCGCACCTCACAATCGCCGGGCCACCGCGGCCAGTGTCATTACGGGAACGGCCGGCATCGCGTTCCTCTTCGGCACGGCGATTGCCGCCGCGCTCTCCGCCAGCCTCTCCGAGCAAGCCCTGGCGAGCTGGGGCTGGCGGCTGCCTTTTGTCGCGTCCATCGTCATGGCCGCTGTGGCCATGTACATCCGCCGCAAGTTGAGCGACACGCCCGTCTACGCTGAGCTGGAGCACCGCCGCGCAACGGGCGGCGTGGAGCGCGTTGCTGCTGGCGAGAAGTTCAAGGCCTTCATCATCAGCTTCGCCTTCTCCGCGCTGTTCGGTGTCTCGCTCTATTATTTCATTACCTATGCCAACAACCACCTGACGCAGACCGTTGGCTTGAGCAAATCAAGCTCGCTGTGGCTTTGCAGCCTTGCACTTGTGCTCTACTCGATTGCCCATCCGCTCGTCGGCCTGCTCAGCGACCGCTTCGGCCGCCGGCCTTTCGTGCTCGCGTCAGCGGCCGGGTTGACCCTGCTCGCCTATCCGGTTTTCCTGATGATGAATTCCGGAAACTACGCGACCATTCTGTTTGGCCTCGGAATTCTTGCGGTGCTGGTAGCGATCACCGCCGTGATGGACGTGGTCCTCTTGGTGGAGGTGTTCCCGGCCTCTATTCGCTCGACCGGCGCGGCGGTCGGACATAACGTGGCGCTCGCGATCCTCGCCGGCCCCGGACCATTCATCGCCGCAGCGCTGATCCGCCTCACCGGAGATCCGAACATTCCGGCTTGGTATCTCGCTGGCGTCTCGCTCGTCTGTTTCCTGGTGCTCTGGTTCATGCTGCCGGAGACCAAGGACAAGGACATCGCACGAGGCTGAAGCGCCCTGGCTCCTTGCGGCGCGGACTGCATCATCGAGCAGTCCGCAGCCACGCCACCCAGCTTGAAACGTTCAAGACAACATCATGTCCGCCGTCTCTAACCGGCGATTGAAGGAGTGTTATGATGACGAAACTGAAAGTGGCCGTCGTGCAGGCCGCGACTGAGGGAACGGACACCGAGGCAACGCTGAAGAAGGCCGAGGCTCTGATTGCGGAGTGTGGTCGCAAGGGCGCGCAGGTCGCGGTGTTTCCCGAAGCCTTTATCGGCGGTTATCCCAAAGGCGCGGACTTCCACATTTGTGTCGGCAAGCGGCGGACGGAGACCCGCGAGGAATTCTTGGGCTATGCCTCACGCGCGATTGCCGTTCCCGGCCCGGAGACGGAGCGGCTCGGTGCTGCGGCACGTGAGGCTAGTCTCTTCATAACCATTGGCGTCATCGAGCGCGTTCGCGGCACGCTGTACTGCACGGCGCTGTTCTTTGGCCCGGATGGCAGCCTGCTCGGCAAGCATCGCAAGACGCTCCCAACCGCCGCCGAACGTCTGGTCTGGGGACATGGCGATGGATCGACGCTCACCGCCGTCGACACGCCCTGGGGACCGATGGGTGCCGTCATCTGCTGGGAGAACTACGTGCCGCTGCTGCGCACGGCGATGTACAGCAAGGGGCTGACACTCTATTGCGTGCCGACCGCTGATGATCGCGACACCTGGGCGCCGTCAATGCAGCATGTGGCGCTTGAGGGCCGCTGCTTTGTCCTCTCGTCTTGCCAGTATCTGACGCGCAAGCAGTTCCCCGATGACATGCGGAACACCATTACCGACTCCCCAGACGACGTGCTGATGCGTGGCGGCAGCATGATCGTCGGCCCTCTCGGCAACATCATCGCGGGTCCCGACTTCAGCGGCGAGACGATCCTCACGGCCGATATCGATATGGACGACATCACCCGCGCGCAATTCGATCACGACGTCAACGGCCACTACGCCCGGCCCGACCTCTTCAAGCTCATCGTCAACGAGCAGCAGAGAAATTCCGTCGTTGCCGTCAACGATGTCGTGGATGCGTAAAGCGAAGCGGCGCTAACGCCGTGCGATCCGGAGGTTGATCTTGTTCTCTTTCAGGTGAAATATTCACCTCAAGGAGAACAACATGTCAGCGAGTGATCCCTTTCGGCGCCCCACTCTCGGGGCTGCAATCATCTACAAGGATCCGAAGGCCGCGATTGCCTGGCTGGAAAAGGCCTTCGGTTTCAAGCCTGCGATGCTGATCAGCGACAAAGACGGCAACCTCGTCCACGCAGAGATGCGGTTCGGCGACGGTTATATCATGCTCGGTTCGGAGTGGGCCGATTTCGTTGCTAGCCCTGTGTCGACCGGCGGCAAGAACACGCAGATGGTTCATGTGCACCTGAGCGACAGCATCGACCAGCATTGCGAACGCGCGAAGGCTGGCGGCGCGACGATCCTTCAAGAGCCTGTGGACCAGTTCTGGGGCGACCGCACCTATCGCGCGCAAGACCCTGAAGGCCATGTCTGGACCTTCGGGCAGACCGTTCGCCGCGTGTCACGCGAAGAAGCCGAACGGGCGACCGGACTCAAGATCGAAGGCTGGCATTGACGACAGCTGCCGCGTTCGGTCGACCCCAGCCATCACCGGCTCGCCCGAAGGCCGGGCGGATTATTCCTCCGCGACAAAAAAGCTCGAGGGCGTCATCCCGAAATTCTTGCGGAACATCGCGGTGAACGCGCTTTGGCTGGCATAACCATTCTCGTAAGCAACGCTGACGATCTTCTCGCCCCGCGCCAGCATCTCGAGCGAACGGAACAACCTCGCCTGGCGCCGCCACTGGGCGAATGAGCATCCGGTCTCACGTACGAACATCCGCTGCAGCGTCTTCGCCGTTACGCCGATCCGCTCCGCCCACTCCTGCGCGGTCGCGGTATCGTCCGGATTATCCATCATGCTCTGACAAACCGATCCCAGCTTCTTGTTCTCCGGCATCGGCAAATGAAGCGGAATGACGTCGTGCTGTTTCATTCCATCGAGCAGGAGCCGCAACAATCGCCCGTCGCGCGAGTCAGGATCGTAATCGCGCGGGATGCGGACCGCAGCGACCAGCAGCTCCCGCAGCAGCGGACTGACCGCCATGACGCAACTGACGCCGGGAAGCCCCTCCGAGACTGTGGCATCGACGTAAAGCGTGCGGATCTTCACCCGCCCGCACATCCTGACATCGTGATCTTCATCCGCGACAAGCCAGACGGCGCGATTGGGCGGCACAACCCAATATCCGCGCACTGAACGCACGATCATCACGCCCTCGATGGCATACAGTAGCTGCGCACGTGGATGCGAGTGCAGTCCGGTTGTGACGCCGTGCGCGAATTCAACGTCCATCGCCGCCATCGGCCGCACCGTCGAATGATAGCCAAGATACTTGGTCGCCGCGGCGCTCATGTCCCAAACTCGACAACGGATGATCCGTTGTCGTGAGACAAAACACGCCGGCAAAAGCTACGCAACCGTCGTTTCTCGAACCACGGTCGCGCACTTATGACATATCTCGCTTTCTTTTATCCTCTCCTGGCTGTCGTGCTCTGGGCCGGCAATGTCATCGCATCGCGGCTCTCCGCGCATGTGATCGGGCCTCAAGCGATGACGTTTTATCGGCTGGTACTCGCAGTGGCGCTCATGAGCTGCTTTATTGTTGTCCCAGCCTGGCGCAATCGCACGATGATCTGGCCGCTGGTCGGAAAGCTCGGCATCCTCGGCTTTCTGGCAATGTGCCTGTTTCAAAGCCTGTCTTACCTGGCAGCGGCAACAACGACGGCCACCAACATGGCGATCTTCACGGCCCTGATCCCGCTGCTGACCATCGCTTTGAGCACTTACCTGCTCGATGAAGAGCCGACATTGGGCATGATCGGCGGCGGCGTTCTTTCGCTGGCTGGACTTGTTTATCTCGTCAGCAATGGCGATCCGGCGGCTTTGCTGAAGCAAGGCGTGCATTTGGGTGACGCCTTGATGCTGATCGCCGCGGGCGTCTATGCGCTTTACGGCGTGCTCGTCAAACACTGGCGTCTGCCGTTAAGCGGCTGGCAATCCACTTACATGCAGGCGCTCTGCGCGCTGGTGATCATGTTTCCCGCATATCTCGCAACGCCTGCTCCACTGCGGCAGATCGATTCAACGACGCTTCCCTTGATCACCTATGCCGGCGGGCTGGCCTCGGTGGTGCTGCCCTTCTTCTGGCTTCGCGGCATCGAACATCTGGGACCGACGCGCTGCGCGATCTTCATGAACCTGCTGCCGCTGTTCACGGCGCTCGGTGCCGTCGTGATGCTGGGCGAGCCGATCCGCTCCTATCACCTGATCGGCGGCGGCATCACGCTGGTTGGTGTGGCGTGCGCTCAATTCCTGCGCCGGCCGCTGCGGCGTATTAAACGAGCATAGATCGTAGCGTAGCGCGAGTGCGACTACAGCACACGATCGTTCTCTCAACAAGAAGGAGGCATCTTGCAATGCCTCCTTCCTGCCCCCTCAATCCATTCCGCTTACGCGAAGTGGAAGTCGTCGACCTTCAGGCTCGCCTTGGTCACGCCGGTCAGCGTGAGCGTCGAGCCGTCAGCGTAGGCGATGTCCACGCCACCCGCAGTGTCGTGCAGTGCACCGGAGGCCATCAGCGCATCGAAGTCGGCGAACACGTTGTGATCGAGTTCGATGACGTCGTGCCCCGTGCCCTGCGCCTGGAAGTCGAACACCGTGTCATGACCGTCGCCGGTCTTGAATACGATAGTGTCGCTGCCGAGGCCGCCGAACATCTGGTCGTTGCCGGCGCCGCCCCGGATGACGTCGTTGCCAGCGCCGCCGAGCAGCATGTCGTTGCCTGCGCCGCCATCGATCGTCTCGTTGCCGAGACCACCATTGATGGTGTCATTGCCGGCATCGCCATTGAGGACGCTGTCGCCCACGCCGCCGAACAGGCTGTCATTACCCTCGCCGCCGGAGATCACATTCTGACCTGCGCCGCCGATCAGCGTGTCGTTGCCATCACCACCGTTGATGGTCTCGTTGCCGAGGCCGCCGATGATGGAGTCATTACCGGCATCGCCGTTCAGCACGCTGGCGCCGGTGCCGCCGTTGATGGTGTCGTTGCCGTCACCGCCATTGACGATCTTGTCGCCGGTCTGGGTCATCACCGTGTCGTTGCCGGTGCCGGCGTCGATGATGTCATCGCCGAACGACGAGAAGATGATGTCGTTGCCGGCGCCTGCGCTGATGTGATCCGCGCCGGTGGTATCGGACAGCACATCCGCGCCATTGGTGCCGGTGATCGGATGCCGATCCGTCTGACCATCGATGGTCAGCACGAACTGGCCGACCGACTGGCCGCCGTCATTGTCCGCCGCCGTGTAGTTGATGGTCACGGTGGCGTGCTCCCCATCGTTCAGCGCGCCGAAGATGTCGCCGCCGGTGAACACGAGCTGGCCGTCGACAATGTGGAACGCTGACGTCGCCGCATCGAGGCCGACGTTGACGCCGTCCACGCCGGTGACGGTGAAGCCCGTCAGGTGCGGCGTGCCATCCTCGACGTCAGTATCGTTGTGCACGAGATCGAACGTCGCGGTGTCATGCTCGCTGACATGTCCCTCGTCAGCGACCGTCACCGGTAAGGTGTTCGGCGGACGGATGGTCAGGCCGACCGTAGCCTCGGTGGTGCCGCCATGCCCATCGTTCACCAGGACGGTGAAGTTATCCTCGCCGGTGAATCCGGTCGTGGGTGTGTAGCGATAAGTCCCGTCCGTATAGACCAGGACCGTGCCGTGGGACGCCCCCTGCTTGAGGCTAAAGATCAGCGAAGCGCCAGCGTCCTGATCCGACGCCGAGACCTGACCGGTGACGAGGGTGTTCAACAGGCCCTCGGCATGGCCATTCACCGCCGTCGGAGCATGGTTCGTCGGCAGGGTATCGCCGGCATTGGCGATCTTGACGAAGTGGACGTCATCGAGCGCCACGCCAGCACCCCAGGAGTCCGCGACGCCGGTGTCGATGAACTCCAGCCTGTTCGAGCCGTCGCCGGAGCCGCCGACCACGTCGAAGCTCAGGGTCGCCCAGCCGCTGCTGGTTTGTGGCGGCTGGCCCTCGAAGATGACCTGGCCGTTCCAGAGCACGCGCACGCCGTCATCGTAGCGCGCGGTGTCGGAGTCGGAGAGCGAGAAGCTCACCCGGTAGGTCGCGCCGGTTTCGGCCTCGGTGATGGTCTGGCCGATCCTGTGGCGGGCCGCTGAACCGGAGCTGTCCAGATCGATCCAGAAGCGGCCGTCCTTGGCGATGACGCCGCCATAGTTGTCATAGTGCTGCTCGATGCGCTTGTTGTTGACGTTGGTCCAGCCGAGGATCTGGCCGTCCGGATTGCGATAGCCCCAGTCGCTGGGACCATTGTTGCCGGAGGATTCGCTGATGTCCTCGAAACTGCCGTTGATGATCAGATCGGTGCCGATTGCCACCTGCGACGACGACGACGTGACGGTCAGGCTGTAGGTCGCCGTATCCTTGCCGCCATGCCCGTCATTCACCAGATAGGTGAAGCTGTCCTCGCCGGTGAAGCCGGCCGTGGGCGTGTAGCGATAGGTGCCGTCAGTGTAGACCTGGACCGTGCCGTGGGCCGGCCCGGTGCCGAGGCTGTAGATCAGCGAGGAGCCGGCATCCTGATCCGACGCCGTGAGCTCACCGGTGATGACAGTGTTCTTCAGGCCCTCGGCATGACCGTCGACGGCGATCGGAGTGTGGTTCTCCGGCAGAATATCGCCGACATTGGCGATCTTGACGAAGTGGACGTCGTCCAGCGCCGCACCGGCGCCCCAGGAGTCCGAGACGCCAGTGTCGATGAACTCCAGCCTGTTGGAGCCGTCGCCGGAGCCGCCGACCACGTCGAAGCTCAGGGTGGTCCAGCTCGTGCCGGTCTGCGGCGGGGCGCCGTCGAAGATGACCTCGCCGTTCCAGAGCACACGCACGCCGTCGTCATAGCGGATGGTGTCGGAGTCGGAGAGCGAGAAGCTCACCCGATAGGTCGCGCCCGTCTCGACATGCTCGATCGATTGGCCGATCCGGTCGACGGTCGTTCCCGTCTGCGAATGGTCCATGTCGATCCAGATACGGCCATCCTTGGCGACGACGCCGCCATAATTGTCCCAGTGCTGCTCGATGCGCTTGTTGTTGACGTTGGTCCAGCCGACGATCTGCCCGTCCGGATTGCGGTAGCCCCAGTCGCCGGGGCCGTTGTTGCCGGAGGATTCGCTGAGGTCCTCGAAGCTGCCGTTGACGATGAGATCGGTGCCGAGAACGATGCCTTCCCCGATGGTCAGGTTGACGGCCGCCTCGGTCACGCCGCCGTGCCCGTCATTCACCAGATAGGTGAAGCCATCGGCACCAATGAACTCGGCAGTCGGCGTGTAGGTGTAGGTGCCGTTCGTATTGAAGATGAGCGTGCCGTGAGCCGGGCCCTCGCCGAGGCTGTAGGTCAGCACATCATTGTCGGCATCCGTGGCCACGACCTTGCCGTTGAACGGGATGTTCTGGCTGATGAGGAGGTCGGTGTCCGAGGCGACCGGCGCAACGTTGCCCGGCGCCGGCAGTACCGGGTCGGCGACCTTCACGAGATGCACGTTGTCGAGCGTAGCGCCGAAGCTCTGCCCCGCGCCTTCGAAAACCAGTTCGTTCGAGCCGTCGCCGGAGCCGCCGGTGACGATGAAATGGAGGTTGCTGCCGGCAGCGGCCGGAGTGCCTTGGTAGATCACCTCGCCGTTCCAGAGCACGCGAACGCCGTCATCGCCCGTCGGCAGATCAGCCAGCGAGAAGCTCAGGCGGTAGACCGCACCAGCCTCGGCATTCTCAACATGCTCGACGAGGTGGCCATTGCCGATGCCGTCATTGGCGACGAGATCGGTGCCGATCGCGACCGTCGAAGGCGCGGCGAAGGCAGGCGCATTGGCCAGCACGGTCTCTAGGGCCGGCAGCAGAGCCGCGACCTCGGCATCGGTCCCCTCAACGGCGAGCGCCGCGAGCTGGGCGCCGGTCAGCGTGAAGCCGTCGGCAGTGGTGATCGAAGCGGGCTGATGGGCCGGGTCGACGCCGTCCAGCAGCACGAGCACGTCGCTGCCGGAGCGGATGATCAGGTTGTTGCCGTCGCGCAGGACGGTGACGCTGGCCGGGGTGATGCCGTCGAAGACGATCGTGCTGGTGCTGTCGAGCGAGACCAGATCGATGCCGTTGCCAGCGCGGAAGACGACTTGGTCGCCGGTCGCGACGATCACGTCGTTGCCGGCGCCGCCGAAGAGCACATCGGCACCCTCGCCACCGGCGAGGAAGTCGTTGCCGCTGCCGCCGACGAGCTGGTCGTTGCCGGCGCCGCCAAAGAGCAGGTCGTTGCCGGCGTCGCCATAGAGCACGTCGTCGCTGTCACCGGCACGGACGATGTCGTCGCCAGACATGGCATAGACGACGTCCTTGCCGGCGCCGCCGTTTATCACGTCCCATTGATCGGTGCCGTAGGAAACATCGGCATTGTTGACGAGCTTTTCGAGTGCCGGACGGGAGAGCTGCGTATTGTCGTTGATGATGCCGTCCACACCCAGACGAAGGGCATTCTGCACGTCGGCATAGGTTCCCTCGACTGTCCAACCGTTGATGACGAGACCATGCGCCTGCGCCGCCGCCACCGACTCCGGCGTGATCAGCGCCATCTGGGGCGCGATGCCGTCCAGGTGGCTCGCCCAATAGTCGAGGTATTCGGCAGGCAGATCGCTCGCCAAATAGACCAGCGGAAGATCTGAAATAGCGGGATTTTGCTCGGCGTATTTCGGCATGAGCGTCTCACGGACTTCGGCGAGATTATTACCGAAGCTCTGGATGACGATCCGCTCCGGATCGACAAAGTCGTTGTCGATGAGCGTCTGGAACACCGCCTCGTGGGTCGCAAGGTCTGTACTCTTGGTCTCGATCAGAATTCCGAGCTTCCGGCCGGTCTCGATCTCCATTTCCTTGGTCAGCGTGATCAACTGCTCGAGGGTGACGACACCCGGCACAACCGCGCGCACTTCCGCCAGGGTCATGTTCGCGATGCCGACTCCGAAATCGTCGTGATAGCTGACCAGGTACCCGTCCTTGGTCAGGCGGAAGTCGGTCTCAACATAGTCCGCCCCGTATTTGAACGCCCACTTGTAGGAATCATATTCGTTGTCCGTGTAGGGGTTGGTGCCGCGATGGGCATAAAGAATGGGCTCGTCAGTCATGGCTTCATCTCCGCAGATTTGAGGTCGTAGATACGTTGGCCAGCGACGCGAAAATCCTTTCGCGCCTTGGCCGTGTTGGTGACGTGTTGATGAATTCGCCTCGCGTTCAGGGCCGCGACGCGGAGGCTGCGCTCACGGACAAAAAGCGCGAGGTGCGCTAGCCTTGGGAGGTGCCTTTGCACCATCATGAATAATTTCTGCTCATATGAGCATACAGCCCGCATAATGCGCTTATATGAAAATCCATAATGCTCATATCGCTGCTCATGCAGCTCGTTTACGCGGTTAACATGAGTTTGAAATGACACCTGGACGACGCTTGTGATGCAGCAGAATTGCAATCTGCGAAGCGAGGTACGTCCCGGAAAACGGCACGTTAGTCGTCGCTACCTTGTGCGCGTGTCGACGAGCGCCAATCCGAAATTCCGAGTGTTACGGCGCGAATGCTCATTTGAGCGAATTCGGCGGACAAATGAGAGCAAAACAATGCTTCCAATGCCCGGATGACAGATATTCGCTTTTGAAATACAAGCCGGCCATGACAGACCATCGGCAAACCCAGATTCTGGACATAGTGCGCGAGAAAGGCTCGATCTCGATCGAGGAGCTCGCCGCCAATTTGACGGTGAGCCAGACCACGGTTCGCCGCACCGTCAACGAGTTATGCGAACAGGGTCTGCTCCGCCGATTGCACGGCGGGGTCGCTCTTCCACCCGTTTCAAACCAGAACCTCGCCTATCAAAACCGGCAATCTCTCAACCGCGAGGCAAAACAACGCATCGCCAGAGCGGTGGCCAATTTCATTCCGGATGGCGCATCGCTCATGATCGGCCTCGGAACGACAGCCGAGCACGTCGCCCTCGCGTTAGCCGGACGCCCCAATCTGCGTGTCATCACCAACTGCTTCAATGCAGCCGCCCCCTTCGTGCAGAATCCCTCCGTCGAAATCACCATGGCGGGAGGAACACTGCGGCCATTCGACCGCGACGTCATTGGCGACGCCGCTGTTCAGTTCTTTTCGCGCTTCAAAGCCGATTACGGAATCTTTGGGGTCGCCGGCATTGATGAGGACGGCAGCCTGCTCGACTTCGCCGACAGCGAGGTACAGGTTGGTAAGGCCATTGCAGCCAACTCCCGAACGACGATTCTCGTCGCCGACGTGAGCAAGTTTGGCCGCAACGCGACGGTGCGCGGACGCCACCTGGACGACTGCGAGCACATCTTCATCGACCAGAAGCCGACTGAGGCGAAGTTTCAGAAGCTCATCAGCCAGTATGATGGCCGCATAACCGTGGCAGATGAGACCGGAATTCGAGCTCTCGTCTGATCGAAGCCACCATTTGTTATCACAAGCAAAAAGGAGGCATCTTGCAATGCCTCCTTCCTGCCCCCTCAATCCATTCCGCTTACGCGAAGTGGAAGTCGTCGACCTTCAGGCTCGCCTTGGTCACGCCGGTCAGCGTGAGCGTTGAGCCGTCGGCGTAGGCGATGTCCACGCCGCCCACGGCATCATGCACGGCGCCGGAGGCCATCAGCGCATCAAAGTCGGCAAACACGCTGTGATCGAGCTCGATGACGTCGTGGCCCGTTCCCTGCGCCTGGAAGTCGAACACCGTGTCGTGGCCGCCGCCGGTCTTGAACACGAAGGTGTCGCTGCCGAGGCCGCCGAACATCTGGTCGTTGCCGGCGCCGCCCCAGATGACGTCGTTGCCGCCGCCACCGAGCAGCATGTCGTTGCCCGCACCGCCATTGATCGTCTCGTTGCCGAGACCACCGTTGATGGTGTCGTTGCCGGCATCGCCGTCGAGCACGCTGTCATCCACGCCGCCGAACAGGCTGTCGTTGCCCTCGCCGCCGGAGATCACATTCTGACCTGCACCGCCGATCAGGGTGTCGTTGCCGTCGCCACCGTTTATGGTCTCGCTGCCGAGGCCGCCGGTGATGGCGTCGTTGCCAGCATCACCGTTCAGCGTGCTGGCGCCTAGGCCACCGGTGATGGTGTCGTTGCCGTCACCGCCATTGACGATGTTGTCGCCGGTCTGGGTCATCACCGTGTCGTTGCCGGTGCCGGCGTCGATGACGTCATCGCCGAACGACGAGAAGATGATGTCGTTGCCGGCGCCGGCGCTGATGTGGTCGGCCCCGGTGGTGTCGGACAAGACGTCCGCACCATTGGTGCCGCTGACCGGGTTCAGACCGTCGATGGTCAGGACAAACTGGCCGTCCGAATGGCCGCCGTCATTGTCCGACGCCGTGTAGTTGATGGTCACGGTGGCCTGCTGCCCGTCGGGCAGCGACGAGAAGATATCACCGCCGTCATACACGAGCTGGCCGTTGACGATGTGGAAGGCCGACGTCGCCGCATCGATGCTGACGTTGACGCCGTCCACGCCGGTGACGGTGAAGCCCGCCAGGTGCGGCTGGCCGTCTTCGACGTCGGTATCATTGTGCACGAGATCGAACGTCGCTGTGTCACGCACTTGGACTTCGCCGGTGTCGTTGACAACCACTGGAGCATCGTTGACCGGGGTCACATCGAACGAGGCGTGAGCCACCGCCGCGCCGCCGCGGCCGTCGTCCACGGTGAAGCTGAACGAAGCCGTGCCGTTGTAGTTGGCATCGAGGGTGAACTCGACACCATCGGCCGTAAGCACCGCCTTGCCGCCGACGAAATCCGCGACCCCGTTCACAAACAGGGTGTCGAGGTCCGCGTCGCTGGCGCCGGCCAAGAGCTTGTCGAACGAGACCACGAAGGTCTGCGCATCTTCGCTCACCGTCGGCAGCGTCACATCCTCAGCCACCGGCCCGCGATCCGTCAGATGCGCCGCGATGGCATCATGATCCCACACGATGCCGTTGTCGAAAGCGATGGTTTCGACGCCGCTCCCGGCGAACTGGTCGGTGACGGTGATCTTGCCATCGTTCTCGATCACGATCTCAAGGTCGTTGCCGTGCTTGTAGAGCGTGATCGGGCCGTCGCCATATTCGGTGAACACCAGGCTGTCGGTGTCGCCCGCCTGGCCCGAACCTTCCGTGATGACGTCGTCGCCGTCATGGTAGGAATAGGTGTAGGTATCGGAGCCGTCACCGCCCGCGAGCGTGTCGTTGCCCGCGCCGCCGTGGAGCGTATCGTTGCCTGCACCGCCAGCGATGTGGTCGTCCCCTGCCCCGCCGTCCACAGTCACCGCGTTAGCGGAGGCCATGAGGGTGTCGTTACCCTCGCCGAGGACAATCGTTCCCGACACCTGCGAGCCGTCGTTGAGCGTCACGGTGTCGTCGCCGCTGCCCATGTCCACCTGACCGTTGATGATGCCGGTATTGGTGAGGCTGTCGGTGCCGCCATCGGTGAAGATGCCGCCAATGATCTTGCCCGAGTTGAAGATGGTGTCGCCGAACGAGCCGATGATGTCGATCGCCTCGCGGCCATCGATCTGCTGCTGCATCACATCAGCATCCGCCTGAGCGACGTTCGCCGGACCGTGACCATCACCCTGGATCAGACCTTCGTTGATGATCGTGGTGGCAGCCGCCGCCGGACCGTTGGACGAATTGTCGATCTGGATGGCGCGACCATAGCCGTAGATCACGCCATCGACGTGGTTGTGGATGGTGCCACCACCGGCCGCGATGCCTTCCGACACGTTGACTTCGCCGTCGTGATAGCCGAAGGCGCCGAGGCTGCGAACCTCGCCATAATTGTCGAGGTTGAGCAGACCATCGACATCGATGGCATCGCCGTCACTGTCGGTGTAGCCCTCGTGAGCCGCACCGATCATCGAGCCGTGGTTCACGACCGTCACCGTCTCGGAGACATCCGCAGTGTTGTCGATATTCACCGCGCTGCCGCTGTTGCCGATGATCATGCCGCCGACATCGTTATTCACGGTGATGCCATGCGCGCCGGTGATGGCGTGATGGGCACCGCTGATCAGACCACTGGTGTAGTTGTTGACCGTGCCTCGGCCATCATCCTGGAAGTCGATGGCGTCGTTCTTGTCTTCTTCCTCCTGCTGCGAGGTGATCTGACCGTAGTTGTTGATGACGGTGTTCGCACCGCCGCGGATGGCATCGGCATTAGAAGCCAAGATCACGCCGGTGGCCTCGTTGTTGATGACGATCTCGGTGCTGGCCGAGATGACGCTCTTAAGATCGATGGCATTGCCGGCCTGCGAGGTGATGCGACCCGCATTGTCGATAATGACATGACCATTGGTGAGGTCGTGGTTGACACGGATCGCATCGTCGCTGCTCATGATCTGGCCGGTGGCCAGAACATCGATTTTCAGCGTCGTGCCATCAGGCAACACATCCTTGGCGTCGATGGCCCGATCCGCAGACACCGGCAGAAGCGTGCCGCCCACGGTGATGTGCATGTCGCCATCAACCAAGATCGGAGTCATCTGGACCTGACCCGCCGCGATCTCGACGTCGCCGTTCTTAATCGTGAAGGTGGCTTCGCCTGTGCTCGTGCCGCCCTGGCCGTCCGAGATTGTGTACTGGAACGATGCCTCGCCGGTGAAGCCGCTGGCCGGCGTGAAGTGGATGCCATCCGCATCAAGCGTCACAGTGCCACCCACAGCCGACTTCACCCCGGTGATGGTGAGCTGGTCGTGGTCGACATCCGTATCGTTGCCAAGCAGATCAGCGACCGAGATAAGGATGGGTTGACCATCCACCTTCACATTCGGCAGCGTATCGTTGACCGCAACCGGCGCGCTATTCACCAACCGAAGCGAAACGTCGTCGAGCTCCGCGCCGTTGTTGCCGCTCGCATTTCCCGTCCCCTCGAAGACAAGCTGGTTGGCAACGCCGCCGTTCGCAGTCTCACCACCCGTCACGTAGACGGCGATCTCCTGCCAGGTCTGCCCGTTCGGAGGTGTCGGCTGGCCCGCCGCCGCCCCGGGTGCGATCGTGCCGGTCGCCGGATCAAAGCCCGGAGACGTGCTGTAGACGAGCTTGCCGCCCCAATAGACGTTGACGCCTTGATCGGAATGCGACTTGTCGCCATCCGCGAGCGAGAACGTCAGCTTGTAGGTCCTGCCGGCCTCGACGCCCTGAACCGTCTGGGCGAGCTTGATGTTCGTGCCGGCGGAGGCGCCGACCGTGTCGATATAGTATTTGCCGTCCGCGGCATCGACAGGGTTGTTCGTCGTGTCCTGGGCATGCGGGCCATGGAGTTCGATTTTCTTGGCAGTGCCGATGTCGGTCCAACCTGCGATGACGGCGGGCTTATCATTCCTGTAGCCCCAGGTCGCCGGGTCATTGACGCCGGTCAGGTCCTCGAAGCTGCCGTTGATGATCAGATTGGGGTTCTCGTCGATCTTGATCATCGAGATGTTGTCGAGCGCGACGCCCGCACCATTCGAGTTCGGTGTGGTGCTCTCGAACGCCAATTGGTTTGATCCATCGCCGGCACCGCCGACCACATCGATCGTGATTTCCTGCCACGCGGCCTGCGGCGTACCCGTGTAGATGACCTGACCACCCCAATAAACCTTGATGGTGTCATTCGTCTGCGCGGTGTCGGTATCCGCGATGGAGAACTTGAGCTGATAGGTTTCGCCCTGCTCGACGCCGGCGACAGTCTGGACCAGCTTGGCGTTTTTGTTTGCGCCCTCCATGTCGAACCAATAGGTTCCTTCAACGGCTTTGATGCTACCGACCGTATCCTTGTGGACCTCAGCACGGTTGTCGGCCACGTTGGCCCATCCGGCAATGACGCCTGCCGGGTTCGTGTTACGGAAACCCCAGCTCGCAGCGTCGTTGGCGCCGGTCAGATCCTCGAAGCCGCCATTGACGATCAGATTGACCGGTGCCGGTGGCAAGGCCGGATCGATCTTCACATGTTGGGTCGCGATATCTGTGCCGCCGTGCCCGTCGCTCACCGTGAAGGTGAACGTGTCCGTTCCGGTGTAGCCGGCGTTCGCCGTGTACTCATAGGTGCCGTCGGCCTTGACCACAACGGTGCCGTGAGCAGCACCATCCTTAAGACCGAAGGTCAGCGGGATATCGCCATCGGGGTCCGTTGCCGTGAGCTTGCCGGTGATGACTTCATTCGTGTGACCCTCGACGGTGCCATCCGCAGCATCCGGCGCATGGTTCTCCGGGGGCTGTACAGCTTCAGCGATCTTGACGAAATGCACGTCGTCGAGCGCAGCACCGTAGGTGTTCAGGTTCGTGCCCGTCGCGATGAATTCCAGCTTGTTGGAGCCATCGCCCGATCCGCCGACCACCGTGAAGTTGAAGGTCTGCCACGGATTGGTCGGAACGCCCTCATAGACAAGCTGACCACCAAAGAACACACGAATGCCGTCATCGCTCACGGCCGTATCGGCATCTCCGAGCGAGAATGAGAGACGGTACGTTGCGCCCGTCTCGACGTGAGCAATCGTCTGAACGATATCCGTGTTGGTGTTATAACCATCCATATCGATGAAGATGGTGCCGTCCTTGGCGACGACGCCATTCGGCGAGTCCCAATGCTGCTCGATGCGGTTGCCGTTGACATCGGTCCAGCCGGCGATGACGCCATTGGGGTTGCGGTAGCCCCAGTCGCCGGAGCCGTTGTAGCCGGTGGAGGCAGACGTATCTTCAAAGCTGCCGTTGACGACCAGATCCGTGCCGATCACGACCCCCGGCTTGACGCTGAGATTCATGGTCGCTTCATCTACGCCGCCGTGCCCGTCGTTGACGACATAGGTGAAGCTGTCGGCACCGGTGTAACCCGCGTTCGGCGTGTACACATACGAACCATCCGCCTTGAACGTGAGGGTGCCGTGCTGCGGACCATCACCGAGGCTGAACACCACCGGATCGCCATTGGCATCGGTTGCCGTGAGCTTGCCGGTGATCGCAATGTCCTGGCTGACCTGCGCGCTGCCATCGGCTGCATCCGGTGCTGCGTTGTTCGGCACCGGCACACCAGGATCCGCGAGCTTGACGAGATGCACGTCGGTGAGCGAAGCATCGAACACGCTCGGGTCTGCACCTGCGCCTTCGAAAACAAGCTGGTTCGAGCCGTCACCGGAACCGCCGGTCACCACGAAGTGCATCTTCGCAGCACCTTCCGGAGTGCCCTCATAGATCACTTGGCCGTTCCAGAGCACTTTGACGCCGGCATCATCCCCGCCGGCGAGATCGCTGAGCGAGAAGCTCAGGCGATAGATCGCGCCGTTCTCGGCATTCTCGACATGCTCGACGAGATGGCCATTGCCGATGCCGTCATTGGCAACGAGGTCAGTGCCGATCGCAATGGTCGAAGGCGTGGCGAGCGCGGGCGCCTTGTCGCCCACATATTCAAGACCCGGCAGCGCCGCCTCGACCGCCGCATCAGCCCCCTGCGTCGCATGCGACAGCAGGTCGGCGCTGGTCCAGGTCACACCATCGGCAAAGGTGATGGAGGCAGGCAGATGCGCCGCATCGGTGCCGTGAATCACCAGGGCATCATTGGCATTCGCGCGAATGATCAGGTTGCCGTTATCCTCGGTGACCGTGACGTCCGTTGACTTGATGTCGCCGAACTTGACCGTGGTCGTGTCGTTCAGCGTGACGAGATCGATGCCGCTGCCGGTGTTGAACAACACCTGATCGCCACTGCCGGTCGCCACGATGACGTCGTTGCCGGCGCTGCCGTCGAGCACGTTGGCGCCATCACCACCGGACAGGTAATCGGTCCCTGCGCCGCCAACCAGATGGTCGTTCCCCGCGCCGCCGAACAGCACGTCGTTGCCGCCGTCGCCATAAAGCGTGTCGTTACCAGTACTGGCGCGGACGATGTCGTCACCCTGCATGGCATAGACCATGTCGTCGCCAGCGGTGTCGTTCACAGCATTCCATTCCGGCGTGCCGTAGATGACATGGACGTTGTTGATGTTTTCCGCGTTCGGGCGGGCGGCCTGCATGTTGTCAACGAACACGCCATCGACGCCCATGTCTTCGAGCTTCTGGATATCGGCCTGCGACGCCCCGTTGAGCGTCCAGGCCACCACCTTGAGGCCGGCAGCATGGGCGGCGTCGACATCCGCCTTGGTGAAAGAGCCCACTGAAGGCGCGATGATGTCCACATAGGACGCAAGGTCATTCGGATTGGAGATGCCACCCGAGAGCTGCACGAGCTGAAAATCGACACCGTATTGCTTCATGATGGTGTCGTGTAGCTGATGAAGGTTTGTTGCGCTGAAGCTCTGGATGATGACCCGGCTCGGATCGGTAAAATCATGTTCGATAAACGTTTTGACCATGGCCTCGCTGGTCGCGTAGTCAGTGCTCTTGGTCTCCGGAATGATGCCGATGTTACGGCCGGTCTCGATCGAATACTGCTTCACGAGGTCAATGAGCTGACCGAGGGTCAGGAGCGCCGGATTGAGCTTCAGCGCTTCCGCGTAAGTGATGTTGGCAAAGCCGCCTGCAATATTGTCGTGGCTGACGACGAGCACGCCATCCTTCGTCAGATAACAATCCGGCTCGACGAAGTCCGCACCCCAGTTCATGCCCCAGATGTAGGATTCCCTCGTCGAATCCGGATAGGGGTCGCCGCCGCCACGATGACCGTAAAGGGTGATGTCAGCCATGTTTATTCTCCAGCTTTAGGGATGTTGATGGATCGGCCAGCCATGGCTAAACGCCCGCGCTGCGCCGACGATGAAAATGTGCGAATGGATAAAGAGAAGCGGCCAGCCGCGGCATCGCTCTGCGCCACGCCGGCAGTTTCGATGATGTCGTGAAGGTTTTTCGTCGGGAGGCGATATATCGCCAGCCCATGAGCGGGTCTGACGCGGCGTAATTCACCGGATGAGCGGAGCGCCCCGCCCTTGCCCGCTGCGGCGTCAGATGTCCCTGCTCTGCGTGTCGCCGAATGTTCATATGAACACGAAAACCAACTTCGATGGAGTCAAAACCAACAAAATCGCGTTCATATGATCACGCGCCGTGTTCGTTTACATGGTTAACATGACGTGCAAACGACACCTCGACCTTTGCGCAAATGACGCGCGAGAAAAAATTGGCTCGCGGATTGAATCGTTGTGGATGACTTGCGCTGTTGCGCACACCGCGTGCGCCGCGCCGTCATTGAGCTGCGCAAATGAGGACTGCGCGAACGTATTAATAAAGTGACGATCGACTCGCATTGCACTGCGCATCGCATGCGACAGCGCACCGCAGTGTCATCCAACCTTCAAATAAAGGCTGATATGACGATTTCGCCTCCTCCTTCGGGCGGCGTGACTGTCATGTGTGGACTGCAAACACAGTCCCGATGCCTCGTCGCATGACGGAAGGATGGCAGATCGTCTTCATGATCGTGATGTGACCGCGACGTCAGGACCGCGATTCTGACTTTCAGAATCAGCGCCAGCCGCGCAAGGTAAGCGTCGACGACTAGTCCTGTTTGCGGTCTCTTCCACGCTAAATTCAAAGTTCATATGAACATTTGGCGCAACGCCAGCGCCGGTCAGCTCACACGAGCTTCTTCGAGACGGATTGATGACAGACGGACGACAAGCTCAGATCCTGGAAATGGTACGCGAGGTTGGCTCCGCCTCGATCGAACAATTGGCCGCGCATTTTTCCGTGACCCAGCAGACCATCCGGCGCATCGTGAATCCACTTTGCGAGCAAGGCCTGTTGCGCCGGGTCCATGGCGGTGTCGGCCTTCCCGTCTCATCGCAGAACCTCGCCTATCAGAGCCGGCAGAAGCTCAACCACGAGGCCAAGCAGAAGATCGCAAAAGCTGTCGCCAATTTCATTCCGGACGGCGCGTCGGTGATGATTGGCCTCGGCACGACGCCCGAGTGCGTGGCGCTGGCGCTGAGCGGGCGCTCCGGTTTGCGTGTCATTACCAACAGCCTGAGCACCGCCGTCGCTCTGGCGATCAATCCGGATATCGAAATCACCATGGCGGGCGGAACGCTGCGGCCGCATGATCGCGACATTATCGGAGATCCGGCGGCGCAGTTCTTCTCGGGCTTCAAGGCGGACTTCGGCGTGTTCGGCGTCGGCGGCATCGATGAAGATGGCAGCCTGCTCGATTTCTATGTCGGCGAAGTACAGGCGCGGCAGGCGATCGCCGCCAATTGCCGGACGACGATGCTGGTGGTCGATGCCACCAAATTCGGCCGCAACGCCACCGTGCGCGGCGGCCACTTCGGCGACTGCCACCACATCTTTATCGACCGCTCGCCGCCGGCAAAGTATCAGCCGCTGATCAGCCAATACACTGAGCGCACGGTCATCGTGAACGAGGATCAGTTCGAAGCGGCGTGAGGGTGGCAGGCGGAGTTTATTTACACCAGCCTGAATGGCGTCCTTAGCAAGCCCGCATCACGCGCCTTCCAGCCCCAAGTCTCCCGTCTTTGATCTGTGGATCGGGTCATGCTGCCCTCTCGACGGGCGTCTCGCGCGCCGTCAGATTGTGCACATGAAAAAAATCGACCACGGTCTTGGAGCAATCGGGCTCCTTCTTTTGTTCACGATCCTTGCGTGCGTTTTGGTAAGCTGGCTTCCTGTCATTAAGTCTGAGCCGCCTGCGCATACCTCCGATTGGCTTGGCTTCGCCGGTGGAGCCGTGGGCGGCTTCATGACGTTGGTCGCCGCGGGCATTGCTTGGATAGCGGTACAGCGGCAGATATCCGTTCAAACCGCAATATCTGCTTCGCAGAATGCCATACAGACGTTCAATATTCTGAGTGAGGAAGACCGATACCTTGCACACGACTATTATATGTGTGGCCAAGTCGCCCTTGCTTCCGACTATTTCACTCCGGTCTTAGATAATTGGTTTTCGCAAACCGACCCCAACGTTATCTGGATAGATGCAGTTAAAGAGGTTTT
This sequence comes from Nitrobacteraceae bacterium AZCC 1564, assembly GCA_036924835.1. Taxonomy (NCBI): domain Bacteria; kingdom Pseudomonadati; phylum Pseudomonadota; class Alphaproteobacteria; order Hyphomicrobiales; family Nitrobacteraceae; species Nitrobacteraceae bacterium AZCC 1564. The sequence continues at coordinate 5,394,117 of JBAGRR010000001.1, read as the reverse complement.
TGACAAAAGAATTGCTGACTTCGATAGTGCATTGACCGCTTTCGACAGTGCAACAGAGAATAAGAGCGCGTTTCCCAATGCTGCAGCTGCGCGTCACGATGTTGTTGTAGCGGGATTTGGTCTTAGGAAAGCGGCGATTGCAATCGCCGGCAACATTAAGATGGCAAAATTGAAGTTTGAGGGCGGCGATAACACTTGGAGGGACAACTGGGCTGCAACCAAAGCCACCGACATACGAACTTGGATTGCTAACTGTAAGGAATGCGCGGCCCATTACCGCGACCTGATTCACAATGAGCGAATGCGAGTGGTCGCGTTGAAGCGCGAAATCAGAGACCGTGAAATGTTTTGAAGCAACTCCCATGCTGCGCTCCGAACACGTCAGGGCGTCTTGCGGGGCCTGCGGGCGTCATTGAAATACATAGCCAGCGTCCGCGCTCGACGCCCGGCGCCCTCCCTCGTCCAGCCCGCTTCGCGGATCAGGCCGCCCCACTTGTCGGTTTCGCGATCGATGAACGCGCCGAAGTCCGCGCCTGATTTTGGATCGGCTTCCAGACCCTGAACCAATAACTTCCGTTACAGCGCGACGCCCATCTACTCCCCAAGCAAAACCTCGATCCGATTGTCCACCTGCCGGGTCTGGTAGACCTTCACGTCGCAGTGGACCGGCTCGCACAGTGCCTTCCCGGTCTTCACATTGAACATGCCGCCATGCAGTGGGCATTCGACGACATCGTCATCCAGAAAGCCGTCCGTCAGCAGCGCCATACCATGCGTGCAGACATTGTCGGTGGCGTAAATCTCACCGTTCACTCTGTAGATCGCGATCTGGTAATCGCCGAGTTCGAACGGCAGCATGCCCCCGTCCTCGAGATCGGTGTTCTGACAGATCGTGTGCCAGCCGTTTTCGCTCATCGTCTTCTCTTTATTCTATGTCTTGAGTTCTATGTGTTGGCGGGACGCGCGGCTTACATTTCCACGAACACGGTCGCCTCTTCGACAACCACCGGAAATGTTTCTGCCCGTAGTTCGCGCTCGACAGTGACCGCTTCGTTCTCGACGCAGGTCTTGTATTGCTTCGTGAATAAGCGTTCCGGGTCGCAATGCGATTTGCCGGTCTTCAGGTCGAACTCCCAACCGTGCCACGGGCAGCGCAGGATTTCTCCGGGTCGCGAAAGCTTGTAGCAGCCAGGCGTTTCCGATTCCGGCAAGCCGACGATGATGCCGCGGCTGAGCTTTGCGCCCTCATGCGGACAGCGGTTGAGCAGCGCAAAGAACTCACCGCTCACATTGAATACACAGACTTCCCGGCCGCGGATGTTCACCACCTTGTTGCTCCCCGGCGGGATCTCTTTGACGAGTGCGATACGATGCTTCGGCATGGTCAGAACCGGTAGAACTGTTTGGCGTTGTCGTGACAGATTTTCCGACGCTCGGCAGGCGTCAGCTTGACGTTGAAGGCATAAGCCGGGTCATCCTGGTCCCAATGCGGATAGTCGGTGGAGAACAACAGCCGGTCCCAGCCCACCCAGTCGAAGGTGCGACGCAGATCGTCCGGCCTGCCCGGCTCTTCCATCGGCTGGGTCGTGTACCAGAAATTGCGCTTCACATAATGCGACGGCGGATGCGCCAGATGCGGGACTTCGCCTTTCAGTCGCTCCCACAAACGATCCATACGCCACATGAAGCTCGGCACCCACGCGAAGCCGATTTCGACCAACACCACGCGCACCTTCGGGAAACGCTCGAGCACGCCTTCGAGCACAAGACTGCTCATGGTCGCGGGCCCGCCCATGGTGGTGGCGTAATGCTCGTCCATATAGAACGACGGCCAACCACCGCCCGTCGAGGCATGCCCGCCGACGCCGTAAGAGTGAATGCCGAGCGGCAGGTTGTGCGCCTCGGCGGCTTCATAAATCGGCCAGTAGCGTTGCCGCCCCAACGGCTCGCTGCTGCGCGGCGCCAGCATGATCTGCACAAAACGCTGGTCGCGCGCGCAGCGCTCGATCTCCTTCACCGCAGCCACAGGATCGTCCTGCGAGACCACGAGCGAACCGCGCAGGCGTGGCTCCTTGTCGAACCACTCCGCCACTTGCCAATCGTTGTGCGCTGTGGCGAGCGCTTCGGCGTATCCCAGGTTGCGTTCGCTGCCGACGTTGCCGAACAGCGGAATGAGAATGCCGTTGATGATATTGAACGGATCGAGATGCTGCTCGCGCATGAAGTCGAGATCGGAGCCCGGCGGACCACCGGATGGCGGCCAAGCATCGCGGCGGCAGATCAGCGGAGCCGAACGCGGATATTGCGTCGTGTGGATAAACGGCTGGCGCAGATGCCCGCCGAATTGCTCCGAATGCTCCTGCCAGCGCTTCGGCAGATAGGGATGCAGACTCTTCGCGTTCTTCGGCAGCGGATGAATATCGCAGTCGATAATACCGTTGTCCGCCTTCTTGGCAGCACTCGCCTGAGGGCTCTCGATGACGGTCATGTCACACCTCCCGCAGCCGCGCGTAGGTTTCGAATGGATTGTCCGTGCGCAGCTTACGCATCAGCTCCGGCTGTCCCTGTAGTGGCACGGCATCGGTGCCGTCGAAATTCCAGCGCGGATAATCGGTCGAGTACAGCAGCATGTGTTCGCCGATCTGCTCGACCAGCTCCTGGACTATCTGTGCATCGTTCGGGCCGTCGAACGGCTGCAGTGCGAAGCGGACGTGCTGCGACACGATCTCGGTCGGCGATCGCCTGAGCCACGGCACCTCCATGCGCAGGCCGCGCCACAGCTTATCGACGCGCCACAGGAATGGCGGCAGCCATGTAACCCCGGAATCGAGCAGCACCACCTTCAGCTTCGGGAATTCCTCGAATACGCCTTCGGTGATCATGCTCAGCAGCTGCGCCTGCATGCCGACGCTTTGCGCGATCTGATCCTCGATGTGGTAGGACGGCCATCCGTTGGTCCACGGTGCAAACCGGTAGGCCGTGACGGCATGAATCCCGATGGGAAAGCCATGCTTTTCCGCAGCGGCATAGATCGGCCAGAGATAGCGACGGCCAAGCGGCGTGTCGCCCATAGCCATCATCGACGCCTGAACAAAGCGCCGGTCGGGCGCGAGCCGTTCGATTTCCTGCGCCGCCTTCTCCGGGTGCTGCACAGGCAACACGATCGATCCGCGCAGCCGCTCGTCCTTGCCGAGGAAATCTTCGGCCAGCCACTCGTTCATCGCACGGCACAGTGCCGCCGCGAGGTCCGCGTTATAGACCGCCTGCGCGCCGTAGAGACAACTGCAGATGGCGATGTCGGTCTCGAACGGATCGAGCGCCAGCGTCCGCACCGTCTCGACATCGCTCGTGAGCTTCCAGTCCGGCCGCACGGCCGGACTCATGTTCGAGATATCGCTAGTTAACTCCAGGCGGTCGATGCCGCGCGTCGTGACCTGCTCACGCCAGTAATCGTCGAGATACGGCAGCAGCTTGGCCGTGGTCGGCAACGTGACGTGAACATCGCAATCGATCTTCTTCTCGGAGACCAAAGGTTGCAGCATAAGCATTGTTCCGATTGGAGAATGAGGAGCGACGGCGATCAGTCAGCACTGATGCCCGCGGCGCGGATGGTCTTGCCCCACTTGTCGGTTTCCTTGCGGATGAAGGCGGCGAACTCTTCGGGCGTCGAGCCGACAGGTTCGGCAGCCTGCTTCTTGAAAGCTTCCTGCAATTCGGGCGACTTGAGAGCTGCGACGATCGCGCCATTCAGTTTCATGACGACATCGCGCGGCGTTCCCGCGGGCACGACAATGCCTGTCCAGCCGGTGGCCTCGTAATCCGGCAGGCCGCTCTCGGCAATCGTTGGTACGTTGGGCAGCAGCGGCGAGCGCTTCTTGCCTGTCACCGCCAGCGCGCGCAGCTTGCCGCCCTCGACCAGCGGCATGGTGGTGATCATGGAATCGAACATCAGCTGCACATGGCCGCCCATCAGATCGTTGAGCGCGGGCGCACTGCCCTTGTACGGCACATGCGGTGCGTCGATGTCGGCCTGCTTGACGAAGAGTTCACCCGACAGATGCATCGACGTGCCCATGCCGCCGGAAGCACGGTTGAGCTTGCCGGGATTCTTCTTGGCGTAGTCGATCAAGTCCTTCACCGTTTTCACCGGCAGATCCGGCGAGACCACGAGCATCAACGGATATTGCACTACCAGCGACACCGGCTCGAAATCCTTGATCGGATCGAACGGCAGCTTCTTGAACAGCGTCTGGTTGATGGCGTGGGTGCCCGTGGTGGCGAACAGCAGCGTGTAGCCGTCCGGCTCGCTTCGCGCGACATACTCCGCGCCGAGATTGTTTCCGGCGCCAGGCTTCGGCTCGACGATCACCGGCTGGCCGAGCGACGCCTGCATCTTGTCCGCGAGCAGTTGCGCGGTGATGTGCGTGGGGCCGCCAGCGGCAGCGGGCACGACGATCTTGATCGGGCGGGTCGGAAAATCATCCGCTGCCATCGCGGTGGACGCCGCCATGCAGAGCGCGCCCACGGCCAGAGTTTTCAAAAAATTAAATGGTCGCCGCATCGTTTTCCCCTCTTTCATTGTTCGACTGTCGAACTTATTGTCGACTATCGAACAACGTTAGCCGCAGCCGAAAGGTTTGGCAACAAAGGGTTTGGCAATGACCACACGTGTCAGCGATCCGTGGACAGACATCTCGAAATGGCCGGGCGGCAGCGACACCTTCGTCGAAGCCTTCGCCAAGGGCCTCGCCGTGATTGCGGCGTTCGGCCATCAGCGGAAACTCACGCTCACGGATGTCGCGCGGCAAACGAGTCTGACGCGAGCCGGCGCGCGCCGCCTGCTCTACACGCTGGTGACGCTTGGCATGGCGCAGCAGGACGGCGACGACTTCATGCTGACGCCGCGTGTTCTCCAGCTCGGCTTTGCGTATTTGTCGTCGCTCTCGCTGCGCGAGGTGGCGCAGCCCGTGATCGAGACGCTATCGCGCAAGGCCGACGAGGTCGTCGCCATCTCGGTGCTCGACGGCGCGGACGTGCTCTATATCGCGCGCGCCGAAGTCACGAGCGTGCTGCGGCGCGGCTTGATCACCGGCAGCCGTATCCCTGCGTTCTGCACGTCGATGGGACGCGTGCTGCTCGCGGGCCTGCCGGAAGAGGAATGCTCAACAGTTCTCTCCAATGCGGAGCGGCGGCAATGGACGCGTACGACCGTAACGGATGTGCGCAAGCTTGAACGCGAGATTGAAAAAGTGCGCGCGGAGGGCTGGAGCATGGTCGTCGAGGAACTCGAACTCGGCGCGTTCGGCATGGCCGTCCCGATCTACGGCGCCAATGGCAGCACCATCGCCGCCATCAACCTCTCCACCAATCTCGCGCGCCATTCGCCGAAGGCGCTGTTCAAGGCCTTCATGTCCGACCTGAAAGCGGCGGCCGACGATATCTCCCAACACCTGCTCGCTTATGGGCAATGATGGCGTCACTTCATTGCCAAAGCGATATTACGCGCCCGCCGCTTGCGTGCCCAAATGACAACACCGGTGACCGAGAGCGCCGCCGACAGGAGCCCCATTAGCGAAATCAGAATGCGGCCTGGCAATCCAAGAATCCGTCCTGAATGTAACGGAAACTGAGCCTGCACAAACAGATCAGCTGTGGTTCCCTTCCATGGCAGACGATCACCAAGATAGTGACCATCCTGACCATCGTAATAGAGGATCGGCGGGCCAACGCCCGAGACATCGCGCTCATCACCCGGCGCAAAAAAGATGACGCCATAGATGCCATAACGCGCTGCATAGAACATCGTGCCTGCTGGATCGGACCACCCTCGCGCGCGCGCGTCCTGTTCGGCGCGATCTAAAATCACGGGGTAATCAATCTTAGGGGCCACCGGCTGATTGGGATCACTGATCGGGCGCTCGTTGAAAACATTGGGTGTTACTCTCGAAATCAGCGAGAGCGCCGGCATAAACACCTCACGGCTGAGATTCATCGAGAATCCCGTGAAGGCGATGGTGAAAAGCACAACCCAGGTCCACAGTCCAACCGCACGGTGAATGTCGAAGTTGATCCGATAAGGGCTGCCCCTCACCTTGATCTTCCACGATGGCCACCACCGCCGCCAAAATCTGCGCTCCGACGCTTTATGGACCGCAACATCACCGCTCGAAGGCGACGCGTTACGCGCAGGCAACGTTAGATAGAAGCCCACGAAGCAATCGATGGTCCAGATCGAGGCAACGATGCCCAACAGCCACTGCCCCCATCGATCAATGCCCCACATCTGCGGCGCACACAACGTGTAGTGCAGCCTGTAGAGAAACGACACGAAGTTCGCGCGGTTGATCGGCCAGACCGCGCCTCGTTCGCGGCGACCGACTTCCGCTCCGCTGACAGGATCATAATAAATCCGGTTGAAACCGAGTTCGTAAGCTTTCCCAGTCGCAGGATTCTGCCGCGGCTGAAACCCGATCTCATAGGTATCGCCTTCATCGGGCACCATCTTGATGTAGCCCACGTAAGCCTGCGGCTCGCGCGCCTGAGCCCGCGCGAGCATGTCCAATGGCGGTATCCGCGGCCCCGTTGAGGTCGTCTTCAAAAAATCGGAATTGATCAATTCATCGATCTCGTGGTCCCAGGAGATGATTGCGCCCGTGATCCCACTGAAGAAGATGAAAGCCGCGATCGTCAATCCAGCCCATCGGTGGAGGAGCGTAAATATCAGGCGAGGCTTCATTGATGATCTGTTCGATCTTAGAAATCAAAAACGGTCGAGAGCATGAAGGTTCTCGGGGCACCTCGATAGAGCGAGGCCGAAGACCAATAGGCCTTGTCGAAGACATTGATTACGTTTGCGACGATGGTAACTGGCTTGCCGTTCGCCCGCTCGATCTTGTAGCGCGCTCCTACGTCATATCGCGTCCAGTCGGGCAAAACCTGGGTGTTCGCCTGATTGACGTAGACCGAGCTCGTGTAGATTCCCCGAGCAGTCAAAGTAAGGCCATGAATGAAGGGCGTATCCCACTCCACGCCGAGATTGACGCTTCTACGCGGAACGTTGGTCGGCATGTTTCCGTCGAAGGTGCCGCCAGCAGTTTTCTCCAGCTCGGCTTCAAGAAACATGAAGCCGCCAAGAGCCCGCAAACCGGGCGTGATTTCACCGAAGACATTGAACTCAACGCCGCTGTTTCTTTGCAGCCCATTCATTACGTATGTATTGTTGTCATTAAAGATACTCGGGAGCGTGATGTCGAAGTAACCGACAGTCGCGCCGAGCGCCCCCATTTTGAACTTCACGCCGCCCTCCGTCTGTTTTGAGACGATGGGTGGAAACACCTGGCCGGCGTTGTTCGTACCTGGCGGAGCGACCAGACCCGCACTCAATCCTTCAATATAGTTGGCGTAGAGCGATATGGATTCCACCGGCTTCACGACCACACCAAAAGCCGGCGACACCGCGTTGCTCTCATAATTGGACGTCCGCACCCCCGTTGTTGCATTGAAATTTTCGGCCTGTACTTCCTGATAGCGTGCACCAACGATGAACTGAATTCGCTCCTGAAGAACCGATAACGTGTCGGCGACTGCCACGCCGTTCAATTCACTCGCCGCTGTCTTTGGCAATGCGCCGAAAGACGCATAGGTAGGACGGGCGACAAAAGTCGGATTGTAGATATTGGACGCTACGGGCGGCAGGCTAGCGTCGCTCAAGCTGCCATTCTCGGTCACCAGGGTGCTGGCCGCAACACTCACACGGTGGCTGACAAATCCGGTGTCAAACTTGGCGCGGATACCGGTTTCTGCGGTGTAGGCATTCCAGTATTCGTTGGCCCGCGAAAAATTCTCGGTGAAGTTTCCGGCTGCGGTCAGACCACTGCCAAAAGGCAGAAGATATTGATCCTTATAGTTGCGGCCACCTGCGGCAGCGTACACCGTCACATTGTCCGTGACATCCACTTCGCCGCGCACCGCGCCGTAAAGCGTCTGGCTGTTGTAATAGGTCCAGGGCTGGAAGATCTGCTTCCTGGCATCCGGAGCTGGCGGAATGATGTTCGTTCCCGCGAACATTGCGCCTTCAGTCCCATTATAACGCAGATCAAGGTAGCCGAGATCGAGCGAGACCCTTGCGCGTTCGCCGCGATAATCGAGACCAAGGGCAACTTCACCCTGGCGCTGCGACGTATCGCGATACGTCTCGCCATCGCGGTAAACACCGTTGAAGCGAACGCCGAACTCGTTCTGGTCGCCGAACCGTCGGCCTACGTCGACCTGACCACCAAAATTCGAATCCGCCACGTAGTTGCCGATCACGCGCGTGAGCGGCTCATCCCCTGCTCGCTTCGGAACGATGTTGACGCTTCCTCCCACAGAACCGCCGGGTGCCATCCCGAACAGCAATGCGCCGGGGCCTTTCACAACCTCTATTCGTTCGGCCGATGCGACAGAACCTTTCCAGTAGGGAACGACGCCGTAGAGACCATCAAACGCGACGTTTGCGTTCGCGACAGGAAAGCCGCGAATAAAGAAGGTTTCACCGCCATTGGGTTGGGAGCTCAGTATGCGAACGGAGGGATCATTCGCCAGAACGTCGCCGATGGCCTTGGCCTGCTGGTCTTCGATCGTCTTTGACGTATAGCTGGTCGTGTTGAACGGTGTATCGAACACGCCGCGATTGCCGAGCAGCCCTAGCTTTGCCCCGCTCGCCACCTGCCCGCCGGCATAGACCGGCGGCAAGGAACTAGCGTCATTGGGCTTGGTTTCCGTAACCTCCACCGTCGGCAGCGCGCCCGCCGCTTGCGCATGGGCATCGAGCACCGCCTTCGGATCGAAGACCGTGACGTGACGCTCATTGGTCATCCGGTAATCAAGCTCTGTGCCGGACAGCAACTGATGCAGCGCGTCCGCAGACGTCAGACGACCAGTTGCGCCCGCGGTCTGCACATCCTTGATCTTGTCACTTGGTGCCAGGATCTTGAGGCCGGACGTTTTGGCCCACGCGGTGAGCGCATCGGAAAGCTTACCGGGCGCAATCTCGAACGTCAGCACCGACGCCATACGCCCCCGCGGCGCGGACATTTCGGCAGCCCCTTGCGCCAATGATGGTGTTGCGGGCAATACAGCCGCGAGCGCGGACGTACAGAAAAGGAGCGTCCTCAGCGCACGCGACGACGAAAACGAATTGCCCCAACCCAAATGCATCCTGCACAGCCCCTGTTTCACTTGCAGCCGGCGGCACGCGCCGCTTCCCTGCTGATGAAACGGACGACGCGAAAAACATGACAACAAAATCGTCTAGAACGTCTCTAACTCCTTGGCGGAGGCGCGCGTGATGAGTTCCATCGCAGAATGGCAACGCCGGGCAGTCGGATCACCTGCACGGGAAGCGCGAGCTCAATCGATGCGAACAGCGTATCGGTGTCCCTCACATCGAAGACACCGCTCACCGGCAGACGACCCACCGCATCGCCCAGGATGACGATCCTGCCGCGGTGATACCGCTCGATCTCCTTCACCACATCGCTCAGCGGCCGGTCGCCGAACGCGAGTTCTCCCCGGCGCCACGATGTCGCTGTGTCCAAATCGATCGTGCGGGTTTGCTCAAATCCCTTTGCGAGCGAGTACGTCAGCGCGTGACCCGCCTCTACGCGCAAGCTGTCGCGCCGGTTGGAGAAGCTGACGGCATGCTCCGTCACCGCGACCGTGGTCGCATCACCATCCCGGCGCACCACGAACGCGGTGCCGAGCGCGCGGACTGTCGTGTCGCCCGATGTCACCGAGAATGGCCTGCTTGGGTCTCTCGCAACCTGCACGAAGATCCGCCCCGTATGCAGCACGATGTGTCTCTGATCGGCGTCCACGTCGAAACTGGTCGCGGTATCGAGATCAACCCGCGAGCCGTCCTTCAGGATGACAGTGCGGATTTCGCCGACAGACGTGCTGAAATCCGCGAAGTACGCCGCTGGCGGACCGAAAAGACCTGAAGCGAACGCAAGGCCTGACAGTGCGACCACCGCAACCAGAATGCTGGTGATGATCGAGTTGCGCCGCCGCCCCTGCGTCAGCGCCGGACCAAGCTGCTCCCAGATTTTCTCCACCTTCTGGGCCGCCTTGGCGTGAGCCGCATCGAATTTGCGCCAGGCGTCGAACGAGGCCCAGTCCGCCTCCGTCTCATTGCCGGAATGCAGATGCGCGATCCACGCCAAAGCCTCATCCCGCAAAGGGTCGTTGGACCGTTCCGATGGCGGAAGCGGGTTCGGAGGTTTGGGAGGAAGAGCCATGAATGAGAAGTGCGATGAGAATGAATCCGGTCCCTACCAGATCAAACGAACGAGCCGCGAAACACTGCAGCAGATTTCACGAAATATTTTGCATCAGTCCGGCATCCGGTCGGCGCAATGGGCCAGCGCGGTCATGATGTATTTGGTCGCCATGCTGGACGAGACGCCAAGCCTGACAGCCACTTCCGCGTGACTCAGCCCCTCGGCCCTGTTGAGCAGCAGCGCCTGCCGGGTGCGCGGCGGCAGCTCATCCAGCGCACGCTTCAGGATGCGATATTGCTGGCGCGCTTCGAGAGTGCGATCCGGCGTCGGGCTCGGGTCCACAGCCTCCAGTGCATCGTCGAGGGATACCATCGGACCGATGATGCGATTACGGCGGATAAGGTCGATGCTGAGATTACCGACGATCTTCCACAGAAACGAGCGCGGGCCATAGGGAAAGGACGCGTGGGTGCGATCCCGCTTCCAGATCAGAAAGCGCAGGAAGGAGTCCTGAACGATATCGGCCGCCGCCTCCCGATCATTCAACCGGCGAAAGGCGTGCTGATGAAGTTCGGTCGCATACCGCCGAAACAGCGCATCGAGATCGATCTCGCTTGTCGAGGCGTGGGAACCAGGCGTCGTCATGTATTCGCAAGCAACTGACTGTCGAAAACTCCCGTTATTCGTATCGGGCGGATGACAGCGCCGCAAAGGAATTGATTTAGAGACGTTATAAATAATCGGCCGCCTCAACCAGTATTGCACAAGAGATGTGCGTTTTTCGCCCGTCACTCTCCCTTGAGGCCGGCCTCGCGGATCAGGCCGCCCCACTTCTCGGTCTCTCGATCAATGAACGCGCCGAAGTCAGCGCCTGATTTGACATAAGCTTCAAGGCCCTGCGCCAATAATTTCTGTTTCACCGTATCATCGGAAAGCGCACGCATCACTTCCGCTTGCAGACGCTCGATGATCGGCTCTGGCGTCGCAGCCGGTGCCATGAAGCCGAACCATCCTGCCGCGATCACTTTCGACAACCCCTGCTCGCGCAGCGTCGGCGCCGAGGGATAAATCGCGCTGCGTTGTTCCGATGCCGTGCCCAGCACGCGCAGCTTGCCGCTCTCGATGTGAGGCAGCGCTGCGCTGATCGCAGTCAGCGTCGCATCGACGCGGCCTGCGAGCAGCTCCGTATAGGCAGAATTATCGCCGCGGAACGGCACGTTGAGACCTTTCACGCCCGCTTCCTTGAACAGCAGTTCTGCCGCAGGATGCGGCTGCGAGCCCGGCCCCGGTGAGCCGAATGTCAGCCCGTCTTTCTTTGACTTGCCGTAGGCGATCAGGTCCTGCACCGTTTTGATCTGCGTGTCCGCATTCACAATCAAGAACAGCGGCGCGAGCACCGCCATCGCGACAGGGCGAAGCTCCTTGCGCTCATAGTTGAGCTTGCCGAACAAAGCTTCCGCCGTGATGTAAGGCGCCGCCGCATAGAGAAACGTGTAGCCATCGGGGACCGCGTGGGCGACGAACTCGTTGGCGATGCGTGTGCCCGCGCCCGGCTTGTTCTCGACCACGAACTGCTGATCAACCCGCTGGCCGACATATTCGCTGAGGATCCGCAGCGAGATATCGTTGGAGCCGCCCGCGCCATAAGGCGAGATCATCTTGACCACGCGCGAGGGCCACGCGCCTGCTGCCGCGTGGGCGTATCGACCAGAGAGAGCGAGCACCCCCGCACCAGCGCCACCGATTAGAACCTGTCGCCGCGACACACACTTTATAATAGCGGTCATGCGTCTCCCCCGTGGAACAGACTTGTTCTGTTGACACGGGAGCCTGACCGATCGTTTCCGACGCGTCAAATGTCTCCCGCCCGTCTGGCTTCGCTGACCGTCGGCAAATACCTTGTCCTAAATCAAAGTTCTTGGGAGATTCAGCGCAGTATAACGCAGCTCATTGATGTGATCTGCGCGAGTACCTACAACTTGGATACGGATGTCGTTATTATTGGGGCTGGTCCGACCGGCCTGAGCATGGCCCACGTTCTGGCGCAGGCTGGCATACGCGTGGCGCTGTTGGAGCGGCAATCCCGCGAGGCACTTGCCAATGTTGTTTTTGACGGCCGCGATATCGCGCTGACTCACGAGTCGCGCCGCCTCATGACGGCCTGGGGGCTTTGGGATCACATCCCGTCAGAAGAGATCTCCGACTTAAGACATGCTCGCGTGTTCGACGGCTCGTCGGTGCACAGCATGGATGTGCGCGCCGAGTTTGGCGGCAAGAGCCAACTTGGCTGGATGGTGTCCAACCACCTGATCCGTCAGGCGGCCTACGCCAACATCGTCGGCAATGATGCTATTCGGCTGCTGGATGAGGTTAAGGTCGAGCATGTCGCCACCGACGACCGGGGCTGCACGGTCAGGCTGGCCGACGGCCGCATCATGAGCGGCAAACTGCTGATCGCAGCCGACAGCCGTTTCTCCGAAACGAGGCGCGCGCTCGGCATTCCCGCGCGAATGAAGGACTACGGAAAGAGCATGATGGTGTTCCGTGTCCAGCTCGATGTGCCTCACGACCACATTGCGTGGGAGTGGTTCGGTTACGGCCAGACGCGCGCATTGCTGCCTCTCAATGGCAACCAGGCGTCCGTCGTATTGACGCTGCCGCACAGCCAAATGCAGAGACTGCAGACGCTCGACAATGACGCCCTTGACCGGGAAATCGAGCGCCGCTTCGAGCATCGCCTGGGCGCCATGAAGCGCTGCAGCGTGACCACAGTCTATCCGCTGGTCGGTGTTTATTCGGCAAGCTTCCATGCGCGTCGCTTCGCCCTAATTGGCGACGCAGCCGTTGGCATGCATCCGGTGACCGCGCACGGTTTTAACCTTGGCCTGGTCAGCGTCAAACTGCTGTCCGAGCGTCTGATCGCCGCCCATCGCGCTGGCCAGAACTTCGCCGCCCCGTCGCTTCTCGAAAGCCACACGCGGGCGCACCGGCGTGTCAGTCTGCCGCTCTACGCCGCCACCAATCTGGTGGTGTCTTTATATACCAATGATCATGGCCCGGCGCGTGTGCTGCGTGGCGCCGCGCTGCGTGCGGCTAATGCATTCGCGCCCTTCAAGCGCATGATTGCTTCGCAAATCACGGGCTGAGTGTGGCGAAATCAACTGCGATCCACCGATGGCACGTGGCTGCAGATTTCGCCGGGCATAAATTGCGCGTGATGATGCACGCCTGTCACGCAGCACCAGTTTGCGCCGGTGAGCGCAAGCAGAGCGACGACGGCGGATGTTCCGGTGATCTTTGCGAACCAGCCAGGCTTTGCCGCGCTGTCGTCTGGCAGCGCCACACCGCTCACCTTCTCCGCAAACGTCTCGAAGAACTCGCCCGCGAGCTTCTTCGCCGTTGAGTCGATCAGACGTCCGCCAAGCTGCGCAATCTTGCCGCCGACTTGCGCATCGACCGTGTAGTGCAGGATGGTGACATCATCGCCTTCCGCCTCAAGACGCACCGCCGCGCCACCTTTCGCAAAGCCCGCCACGCCGCCCGACCCTTCGCCGGAAATCCGGTAGCTGTTGGGCGGATTGATGTCCGACAACGTCACCTTTCCGCCGAACGTTGCCCGAACCGGACCGACCTTGAAAACCACCGTCGCGGTCATTTCATTCGGCGCCGTCACGTCGAGCGACTGGCAGCCGGGAATGCAGGCTTTCAGCACCTCCGGATCGTTGAGCGCAGCCCATACTTTTTCTTTCGCCGCGGGAATTCGCTGGCTGTCATTCATTTCCATGATGGTCGTCCTTGTGCGTTATGACTGTGCGGATGCGCGCTGGCCCCGCCGCCGCTCGATAGTGATTTCGGCGAGGATGGACATGGCGATTTCTTCCGGCGTGATGGCGCCGAGATCGAGCCCCGCCGGTGCCTTGATCTTGTTGAACACATCGGCGGGGGCCCCCTCGCGGGACAACTTCTCGCGCAGCGCCGTCATCTTCCGCCGGCTGCCGACGAACGCATAGTAGATCGCATCGATTGCCACCGCCGAACGCAATGCGGCTTCATCGCCCTTCCCTTGCGTCGAAACCACGACAAAGCGTTTCGCCTCATTGAGATAGCCGGGCGCGAACCCATCGACCGTAACGTCCGCATCCGGCTGTCCAGTGAGATCCGCAGCGGGCGCTGCGAGCGTCACATGAAATCCCAACGTTCGCGCCTGCGCGGCCAGCGACAGCGCAACGGGACTGGCACCGAGAATAACCAGCGAGGGATGCGGCAAGACCGGCTCCACGAAAATGTCCATGGTCCCCTGGCTCGGACACATATTCTTGGCGAAGCGCACACCCTCGCGATTGTCGCCGGGCTTCACACCGAGTTCAGCCAGCAGGCTCTCCGGTTGAATCGAAATCATGCGCGGCTCGCCGTCGATCAGCGCTTCGCGCGCCGCCTTGAGCACAGCAGCGCGCGCGCAACCACCGCCGATCCACCCAGCGGTGATCGCGCCATTGGGACGGATGATCGCCTTCGCGCCGGCTTTCGCCGCTGTCACGGAAACGGTGCGCACCACTGTCGCAAGCGCGAAAGGTTGCTCCGCCGCTTTCAATTGGGCGACAAGATCGATCACCTCGGCATGAGCTGTCATGATGGGCTCCTAGTGCGCTGGATTTGACGTTCGTACCAGCATTGCGGCGAGTCCTCAGTACGAACGTCAAATCCGTAAAGCGCACTCGCTTCATAGAGTTGCTAGTGTCCCTCCTGGTTCTAACGTTCGCAAAGGAGAGTGCAGCAAAGTCATGCGAACGTTAGAACCGGGACACTAGAGTTTCGCCAGATAAGGCTCGAGCGCGAGCAGGCTGTTCAGCGTGTTGGCCGGCGCGTAGAGATCGACATGAGGCAATGCAGCCTGGATGCCCGCCGCCACCGGCTCATATCCCTGCCATCCCATCATCGGGTTGAGCCAGACGATCCGGCGGCAGCGCCGCGCCAGCGCTGCCATCTCGCGGCCAAGCAGTTGCGCGTCGCCGGTCTCGTAGCCGTCAGACACGATCATCACGCAGGTCCGCGAATGAATCACGCGCTGCGCATGCCAGCGATTGAACGTCTGCAGGCACAGCCCGATGCGCGTGCCGCCGCCTGCGCCCTGCGCCATCATCGACAGCCGGTCGAGCGCACGCGCCGGGTCGCGCTCCTTCATCGCATCCGACACATGCGCGAGCTGGGTGTGAAACAGAAACGCCTCGGCCTCACGGAATTCATCCAGCACGCCATGGATGAAGCGAATGAACACACTGGTGTACATGCTCATGGAGCCCGACGCATCGAGCAGCACCACGAGGCGCAGCGGCTTCTCCTTTCGCCGCCGCATGGCGAGGTCAATCGGCACGCCGCCATGATGGATGTTGGCGTGGATCGTCCGCCGCATGTCGAGGCGTTCACCGCGCCGGCGCACGATGTCCCGGCGCGTGAGACGCGTGCGCATGGCCTTCGCGAGCCGCGCGGCGGCAGCGTGCGCTTCCGCAATCTGCGCGGGATCGCTCAGTTTGCGGAAATCGACATCGGCGATGTTCTCCGCACGTGAGGCGCCTTCCATGCGCCCCTCGCCGCTGCGCTCGTCTCCCGCTTCATCCGGCGACGGCACCTGATCCGTCGCCTGCGCTCCATCGGCACGTCGGTCGTTGTGATCCTGAATGCTCTTGAGAGAAGGTGTGTCGGCCGATTTGGACGAAGATCCCATGAGCTTCGAGCGTGACTTCACCCGCTTGCCGAGCCAAAACGCATCGAAGATGCCGTCGAACTTCTCCCAATCCGATCGCCGCGCCGAGAACAGATGCTTGAATGCGGAGCGAAGCAACGTCGGTTTTTCCGCGTAGCCTGAGGCCATCAGCATCATTGCGTCTTCGCCTTCGCGCGGACCGATGGCAAAGGCGTTCTCGCGCAGCGTCGCGAGGAAGCCCGCGAGCCGCATCGCAACGCGGCCATCCACACTTAAGCGAAGCTCGGGTGCGCCAAACTCCTTTGCGCTATGTGTCATGCGACCCTCCCCAAGAGTTTCGCAGTCACCTCCGGCTTGAAGCGCGCTTTGTCTTCATGGGTCTTGAGCAGGCACATCAGTGTCTCGTGCACAGTCTCGGGATCGTCATGCAGATCGCGGACGCCAAGTCCGACGAGAGCCGCGGCCCAATCCAGCGTCTCAGCCACGCCGGGGACCTTACGCAAATCCTCCTTGCGGATGCTCTCCACCATGCGCGCGATCTGAACCGCGAGCGTGGCGCCGGTCTCCGAAACGCGTGCCAGAATGATGCGCGCCTCGCGATCGACATCGGGATAATCGATGTAGTGATAAAGACAGCGGCGGCGCAACGCGTCGGAGAGTTCGCGCGTGCCGTTCGATGTCAGCAGCACATGCGGAATGGATGTTGCTTTGATGGTGCCGAGTTCGGGAATGGAAACCTGAAAGTCGGACAGCAGTTCGAGCAGGAAGGCTTCGAACTCATCATCAGCGCGGTCGATCTCGTCGATCAGCAACACCGGCGGCTTGTCGCGCCGGATGGCTGCGAGCAATGGGCGCTCCAGCAGGTACTTGTCGGAAAAAATCCGGTCTTCGATTCCATCCGCAGTCTTGCCTGCACTCTGGATCTGATGCGCCTGAATGGCCAGCAACTGCCGCTGGTAGTTCCACTCATACAGCGCCGCCGACTGATCCAGCCCTTCGTAGCACTGCAGGCGGATCAGTTCAGTGTTGTGGATGATGGCGAGCGCCTTCGCGACCTCGGTCTTGCCGACGCCCGCCTCTCCCTCCAGTAGCAACGGCCGCCTCAATGCCTGCATTAATGAGACCGCCGTCGCCAGTTCGCTGTCGGCAATGTAGCCGGTCGCAGCCAGACGTTCGGCGATCTCGTCGCGGTTCTTCATGGTTACGCAGCGACCGCCGTCTCGTCGATGACCCCGAGCTTCTTCGCCGCCATCCAGTTGCGCCAGTGATCATGCGGCATCTGGATATGCGTTGCCCCTAGGAACGAGAACGCATCGTTGACGGCATTGGAGAAGGCCGGCACGCCGCCGACATTCGGGCTTTCACCCACGCCCTTCGCGCCGATCGGATGATGCGGCGACGGCGTGACGGTGAAGTCGGTCTCCCAATGCGGCGTCTCGACCGCGGTCGGCAGGAAGAAATCCATAAACGAGCCGCCCATCACGTTGCCGGTCTCGTCGTAGTGGATCTCCTGTCCCATCGCGATGGCGAAGGCTTCGGTCAATCCGCCATGCACTTGGCCCTCAATGATCATCGGGTTGATGCGCGTGCCGCAATCATCGAGCGCATAGAAGCGGCGTACTTTATACACCCCTGTATCGACGTCGATGTCCATGACGCAGATGTAGGCGCCGAATGGATACGTCATGTTCGGCGGATCGTAATAACTTACCGCCTCAAGACCCGGCTCCATGCCGGGCGGCGGTGGGTTATAGGCGATCCAGCAGATGTCCTTCATGCCGAGGAACTTCTCTGGCAAGCCCTTCACGCGGAAGCCGTCGATATCCCATTCGAGGTCATCCTCGTGGACTTCGAGCTTGTAGGCCGCGATCATCTGCGCCTTGGCCTTGATCTTGCGCGCGCACATGGCAATCGCCGCACCTGCCACCGGCGTCGAGCGCGAGCCGTAAGTGCCAAGACCATAAGGCGCAGTGTCGGTGTTGCCCTCTTCAACCATGATGTTGTCGGCCGGAATGCCGATCTCGCTGGCGATGATCTGGGCCCAAGTCGTCTCATGCCCCTGCCCTTGGCTCTTGGTGCCCATCCGCGCCACGCCCGCACCGGTCGGATGCATGCGGATCTCGCAGGAATCGAACATCGCAATGCCGAGAATGTCGCAGTTCTTCGACGGACCGGCGCCGACGATCTCGGTGAAGAACGACACGCCGATGCCCATAATCTGGCGCGTGTCGCCGCGCTTGAACGCTCCGCGCCTCGCCGCCTGCTCCTTGCGCAGCTCGGCGTATTGCACCGTCTCCATCGCCTTCTTCATAGCGGTGTGATAGTCGCCGGAATCGTATTCCCAGCCGAGCGCCGAGTGATACGGAAACTGCTCCGGCTTGATGAAGTTCTTCAGGCGGAATTCCGCAGGGTCCATGCCGAGCTTGTGCGCCATGATGTCCATGGCGCGCTCGATGCAGTACGCGGCCTCGGTCACGCGGAACGAGCAGCGATAAGCCACGCCACCCGGCGCCTTGTTGGTGTAGACGCCATCCACCGAAAGATGCGCGGTCGGAAAGTCATATGAACCAGTGACGATGTTGAAGAACCCGGCCGGCCATTTCGACGGGTCGGCGCAGGCATCGAACGCGCCGTGATCGGCAAGCACATGCACACGCAAGCCTGTCACCTTGCCGTCCTTGGTCGCCGCGATTTCCGCCGTCATGTGGTAGTCACGCGCAAACGATGTCGAGGTGAGGTTCTCCATGCGATCCTCGACCCACTTCACCGGCTTGCCGGTGACGATCGAGGCCACCGCCGAGCAGATGTAGCCCGGATAGGCACCGACCTTGTTGCCGAAGCCGCCACCGATATCCGGCGAGATCACGTGGATCTTCTGTTCGGGAAGTTTCGCGATCAGCGCCACCACCGTGCGGATGACATGCGGCGCCTGGAAGGTGCCGTAGATCGTCAGCTCACCCTTGACCTTGTCGAAGGAACACACGCACTGACAGGTCTCCAGCGGCGACGGATGAACACGCTGGTACGAGATCAGCTCCTTGATGGTGACATCCGCCTTATTGAAGGCGGCGTCGGTGAGATCCTTGTCGCCAACGGTCCACTCGAAGATATGGTTGTAATGCTTGCGGGGGCCGTGGGCGCCGTCCGTCTTGTCCTTGATGTCTTCGCGCAGTACCGGCGCATCCGCATCCATCGCCTTGAACGGATCGACCAGCGGCGGCAGCGGTTCGTATTCGACTTCGACGGCGGCGATGCCATCGTCGGCGGCGTAGCGATCCGTCGCCACCACGAAGGCGACTTCCTGATTCTGAAACAGCACTTTTCCGTCGGCGAGCACCATCTGCACATCGCCGGCCAGCGTCGGCATCCAGGCGAGGTTCACCGTCTTCAGCGTCTCCGCGGTGATCACCGCGAGAACGCCCGGCACCTTCAGCGCCTTTTCGCTGTTGATGGATTTCACGCGCGCATGGGCATGGGGCGAGCGCACGAAATCGCCATGCAGCATGCCGGGCAATTTCACATCATCGACATATTGTCCCTTGCCTTGCGTGAAGCGGATGTCTTCCACACGCTTGCGTTTGCAGCCCAGGCCTTCCAGGCGCGCTGCACGTTCCTCTCGCGTCGGGGTCATGTCGTTCATTCTGCAGCCTCCTTGAATTCGACGCCGTTCAGCCTGGCTGCGGCATACCGGATCGCCTTGACGATGTTCTGGTAGCCGGTGCAGCGGCAGAGATTACCTGCGATGCCGAAGCGGATTTCCTCTTCGGTCGGATTGGCGTTTTCCTGCAGCAGACGATGCGCGCGCATCAGCATGCCCGGCGTACAGAAGCCACATTGCAGGCCGTGCATCATGCGGAAGCCTTCCTGCAGCGCGGACAACGTGCCGTCAGGATTGGCGAGCCCTTCGACCGTCCTGATCTCCGAGCCTTGCGCCTGCACGGCGAACACCGTGCAGCTCTTCACGGACATGCCGTCCATATCGACCGTGCACGCGCCGCAGTGCGTCGTGTCGCACCCGATATGGGTGCCGGTCAGTTGCAGGTTCTCGCGGATGAAGTGCACGAGCAGCGTGCGCGGCTCGACCAGCCCTTCGACATCCTCGCCGTTCACCTTCATCGTGATATGGGTCTTTGCCATGTTCCCCTCCCTCACGCTGCGCGTTCGGCGGCGCGGCGCAGCGCTCGCGCCACCAGCACGCCGCCGACATAGCGGCGATATTCAGCAGGCCCGCGACCATCGCCCGCCGGCGCCATGATGGCTTGTGCTGCTGCAGCCGCCTTCTGCAACGACGGCCCATCGAAGTTGGTGCCGATCACGGCCTTGGCGGCGTCTTCGGCCAACAACGCGGTCTCCGCCAGATTGGTCAGACCGATGCGGCAGGTTGCGACCTTGCCGCCCAACATGGTGAGCACCACCGCGACCGCCGCGGTGGCGTAATCGCCGACCTTCCGCTTCAGCTTCTCGTAAGCGTAGCCATGAGTTTCGCCTTGGCTTGCCTGCGGCGCGGGAATGGAGACCGCGGTGAGGATTTCGCCGGGTTCGAGCGCGGTGAAATAAGCGCCCTGATAGAAGTCGGTGGCGGCGACCTCACGCGATCCGGAAGGGCCGACAAGCTGATACGTCGCGTTCAGCGCCATCATCACCGCCGGCATGTCATTGCCGGGATCACCGTTGGCGACATTGCCGCCGAGCGTGCCGCGATAGCGCACCTGCGGATCGGCGATCACCAGCGTCGCTTCGTGCAGGATCGGGACCGCCTTGGCGATCTCATCCGATGCCAGCAGGTCGTGTTGGGTGGTCATCGCGCCGATCACGATCTTATCGCCATCGCGGCAAACACCGCGCAGGTTGCTGATGCCGCTGAGATCGATCAGGTGTTCCGGCGTCGCCAGACGCAACTTCATCATGGGAATAAGGCTGTGGCCGCCTGCCAACGGACGGGCTTCGCCGTCCAGCGTGGCCAAGAGCTTCACTGCTTCATTGAGGTCGGCCGGCCGGTGATAGGTAAACGGGCCCGGGATCATCGTATGTCCTCCTGTCCGTCTGGAAGTGTTCTAATGCGGACTTGAGGAAGGGTTGGTGCGTCTCCTCCGGCTTAACAAGAAGCGAGGCACGGATGCGGCACCAATGGAGGAATTTCGCACGAATGACGGCATAACGCGCACGAAATGCGTCAGCACCGCTCACCTACCCTCGTGTGAAAGGACGGGTTATGCCGAGCGGCGAACGAGCCCGAGCCGTGATTTGACCTCGGCGATCTTGGCGCGGCTCACCGGCACGCGCTGGCTCTCGGCTCCGTCCAGCTCGAGGACCGCACCGTCGCCTTCGCGGCGCACAAAAGTCACATGCGACAGCGCGACGATATGGCTGCGGTGCACACGGAGAAACAGGTCGGGATCGAGCTGCGTCTCGGCCTCGGAGATGGACCACGGACACATCCGCTCGCGGGTGCCGTCATGGACACGGGTATAATGTGCGTCGGCGCGGATACTCCGCACATGCGAGACTTCTATGAAGTGTGTCCCGTCCACAGCCTCGATGGGAAGCCGCGACGCGGCGGGGCGGCGCGGCTGACCGAGACCGCCGAGCGGCGCGGCCATCGAGCCCGCCATCGACCCCGCAAAGGCAGGTGAACTCGACGCCGCTTCAGGCGGCGCTTCCGGAGGCGATGCCTTGGGGACGGGCGGATTATTGGGCCTATTATTATGTGTCGAAGCATCAAGGCTAGGCGCGTCGAACGCCAGCGCCGCGGTGCCTGGCCCTGCGCCCGCCATCGCCAGCTCCGCCGGCCTGAGACGCGGATCCGGCACCTGCAGCAGCAGGAAACCGGCCGCGACGACGAAACACAACAGCGCCACCACGATGGAGAGGATCTGTTGCGACGCCACCAGTCCTCCCATGTGATGGTGCATGCCGCTTGATGGCACCAGATGCAGGCCAGCCATGGCGGTGTAGTGCATACCCGACACCGCGATGCCAAACGCCACCGCGCTGACCACAAGCTGAATGCCGCCTTGCCGCGCAAGGAACGCGCGGAGGCCGCCATAGGCCGTTCCGACAGCAATCACCACCGAGAGCACGACGAACAGCGGATCGTGCTGCATCTCGAAAGGACCGGACAGGCCGTGCATCCCGACATAATGCATGCTGCAGATGCCGAGCCCGAGCAGCACTGCCGAACCCGCAAGCCTTTGCCAGGTCGGCTCGCCGATGCTGACGAAGAACAGCGACATGCCCACCACGAGCGCACAGATCAGAAACGAGATGATCGTCGGCAGCACCAGATAGGCCGTCCCCGGCGGCAGTGGTGCCGATAGCATGCCGATGAAATGCATGGTCCAGATGCCGACCGCGAGATACGCCGCCGCACCTGCAAGCAAGACACGATGGCTCGCATCGGGCCGGCCACGAATGCGCGCCGCAAGCGCAAACCCGTTGTAGCCGCCCAATATCGCAATCGCCACCGACAAGGCGACGAGAAAGAGATCGTGTCCCTCGAACATGACCTTTTTGGCGCACCTGTCATCACGGGTGCGCTCCTCCCTAAGAAGGAATCTAAACTGTTTCGCACGCCGTTGCCAACGCCAGTGGCCGCACCGGACACAGCCACTCACGGCCGATCACATCGGGGCGAATCTTTTGTTCAATCATGGCCGTACGCTGACGACTCGCCATGACGGAGGCGGATCGCGAGGGCAGTTGCGCGATGGAGGCCACCATGCGGCATGCGGCTGCGCCGGACGTGAGCGCAACCGCATGATGTTGTGGCGCAGCAATGACGGTGACGGCAAACATTGCCCGAGAAACTGAACCAGCCGTTCGAAAGCTGCGCCTGTCAGAGCTGATAGTTCAAGCCAACGCGGACGATGTTGCCTGTGATGTCCGAACTGACTCCCAAGATGGGCAATCCTCGCCAGACAGGGGCGCCAAACCGATTGACTGCCGTGTCGCTGATTTTTCCCAGATCGAAATACAAATACTCAATCTTGGCTGTCCATCCGGATGCAATTCTGGTTTCCACACCGCCGCCAATCGTCCAGCCAACCAGCGTCTCTGACGCGGCCCCGATGGAGCAGATGGCATTCATTGCGCATGGGAAGATCGGCTCCGGCACGAGACCCGTCGACACTTTCACCCGGCCATAAGCCAAACCACCGGTCGCAAAGAACAATGTCTCCGGAGTAGCCAGATAGCCCATTCGCGCACGCGCGGTACCAAACCATGATAGCTGGGTACCCAGACTTGTCAGTGTTTCCGGGACCGCGCCGACCTGCGGGGCGTAATTTGTCACATCACCGCGCAGGCCTGAATACGAGAAGTCGGCTTCCAGGCCCGTCACCCAACGCCCGAATTGCCAATTGGTGCCTACTTCGCCGCCGCCGACAAATCCTTTGAAGCGGTGATGAAGCGAGGTCGGTATCGCCCCTTGAGATTGGAAAAACGGCACGAGTACTGTGTCGATCGGCGAGATGGTCGAGGCGCTCTCGCCCCAGCCATAGCCTGCGATACCGCCGACATAAGCGCCCGTCCAGCTCTGCACCGGCATCGGTGCGGCCTTGGTGAGCGGAGCGATATCCGCGGAGAACGCGGGAGTTGACGCCATGAGCGCGCAACCGACGAAGCAAACAATTTTAGCAGATCCTGACATCAAAGCTCCCCAGAGACTTCCAACGCGTATGGCTTTCAAATGTAAAGGCTTCCAGCAGTGCACCCCGAGACACAGCTGAGGATCACCGTCATGAATGTTGTGCAGAAGCGCCGGGCCTTGAGGTTTTCGCCGGCGTGGAGCCTCAGCCGCCGAAGTGATAATTCACGCCTGCGCGCACGACATGATTGTGGAGCTCGCTGTTGAGGATCGTGGAAAACGGCGCTGCCGACACAAAGCTGTTCGATACGCTGCCGTAGTCCGCATAGATGTATTCGAGCTTGGTGCTCCAGTTCGGCGCAAACATCGTCTCGATGCCACCGCCGAGCACCCATCCACTCCGGATTTCGTTCAAGCTCGCAGCTGTTGTCATAGCACCGTCGAGTTTCTGCACATCGGTCTTGATACCGGCGACGGCGTAACCACCCGTTGCATAGAGCAACGCAGGCCCCGCGGCATAGCCTATACGTCCGCGAACTGTCCCAAACCACGAGAGGCTCTGCTGCGCAGTGACGTAGTCAAACTGGACTTTGCAAGCTTGCAGGCAGACCGCGTCTTTCTGGTTGGCACCTTGAAAATCTCCTTCAACGCCAATCACGAGATGTCCGGTCTGCCAGTTATGGCCGGCCTGCGCGCCGCCAGTGATGCCGGCCGGCGACAGGGTGATTGCTTCAGGAGTGAAGATTGGAAACCCGATCTCCGTTCCGAGGCGGCTGGGATTGTGGCCGATGCCATATCCGAGATTGCCTCCGATATAGGCCCCGGCCCAGTTGTCCGGCGCGACGCGGAGCGCACTCAAGGATGTCGCCGTGCCTGGGCTATTGAAGCGATAATTGATCCCGGCACGAACGATGTGTTCGTGCAATTCACTGGTGACCTGTACACGGATCGGCGCGAAGGGATCGTCAGGCGCATCGAAGCCGTCAGTGGTCTTGCCAAAATCCGCATAGAGATATTCGACCTTTGCGGTCCAGTTGCCGCCGATAACGGTTTCGATCCCCGCACCCGCGGTCCAGCCGACACGCGAGTGCCGGAAGCTTGCGGCGTCCGTCAGCCCCATCAGTGAACGGTTCAGCCGGAGGTCGTTTTCGACATGGGCAACAGCGAGGCCGCCGGTCGCATAGAGCAGCGAGCTGCCACTGGCGATGCCGAGCCGGCCACGCAACGTCCCGAACGAACGCAGGCGCTGAGTTGCGTTGACGGCGACCTCTGCGTCGCAGACGAAAACGCAGGAATTGGTTTTCTGCGTGGACCACTGCCAGTCGCCTTCGATACCGAGCACCATGGCGCCGAACTGGACGTCGTAGCCCGCCTGAAAACCGCCAAGGGCACCGTTCGGAGCCTGTATGAAGCTTTCGACCGGAGGTATGGGATTGCCGAAAAAGCCCGGAAAGCTCGCCGTGCTGGGATTACGGCCAATGCCGTAGCCAGCGTTGGCACCGGCGTAGAAGCCGGTCCAGCCCTGGACCTGCATCGGTGCAGCCTTGGTGAAGGGCTGTGATGCGATATCCGCGGAGAACCCGGGGGTTGATGCCAGCAGCGCGCAACCGACGAAGCAAGCAATTTTTGCAGATTCTGACATCAAGCTCCCCAGAGACTTCCGACGCGTATGGCCCTCAAATGTGAGGGCTTCCAGAGGCACATCCCGAAGCACTGCCGGGAGTCGCCACCACCACAGCTAGCTTGGCACCGCGACGGGTGTCGTCACCCCGAAGTATGACGCGCTGAAAAAATCCACCGCTTAGCCCGTTGCAAAATTGACTTTCGCCCCGCCGTCCCGCACGAGGGCACGAAGTCATTGATTTGGGCTGTTTGATGAACCTTATTGATCATGAAAATTTGTCGTCGATCATCGGCAACATCTACGACTGTGTTTTGAATCCCGACGGATGGCCGGACGTTCTCATCCGGATCACACAGACATTGGACGCGGCCTACACAACGATTGCGCTCGCAGGCACGTCGGACAATCACGGCCGGTTCGCCGCGCAATCGCCCTGGGATGCCGAGCGCATGCGCGCGCTTCAGGATTACAGCTTCGACGAGATTCCCGGCCTCAAGGCCGCCGTGGTGGGCGACATCGACACACCCGTGTCAACATTGTCGCTCATGGACGAAAGCGAACTGCAGCAAACGCTGTTCTTCCGTGAATGGGCCGGACCGCAGGGATTGCGTGCAGGCTGCATCACCAAATTCGTCCACACCCCGGATCGCATCGGGCTGCTCGGCACCACCACATGGGCCGACAGACCGGTTGTCTCCGCCGAGGATCAGCGCTTTCTCGCCCTGCTCTCACCGCATTTGCGCCGAGCCGCGTTGATCGGCGACCTGCTCGACAACGCGCGTGTCACGGCGAACCTGTTTCGTGAAGCGCTTCAGCATCTCGCAGTGCCTGTGGTGCTCACCAACGCCGCCGGATCGGTGCTCTATGCGAACGCGAGCGCTGAGAAGATGTTTACCGCCGGCGGCCCGATCCTGCGCCAGGGCAACACTATCCAGGCGCAAAATCCATTGATGGGTGAAGCATTGCTGCAAGCCATCGCCAGCACGGCATCGGATGTTTCGCTGGGCGCAAAAGGTATCGGCCTGCCCGTTTCAGCAAACGGCGAACCGCCAGCCGTCGCCTATGTCCTGCCGCTGGCGCAGGGAACGGCGCGCGCCGCCTTTCGCCCGGCCTGCGCTGCGGTGTTTGTCTCGACAACCACCTCCGCATCGCCTTTGCCGGAGGCCGTGCTGACGACGCTGTTTGAATTGACGCCTGCGGAAGCGCGTGTTCTCATCGCGATAGGCGTTGGGTCGAGCCAAGCCCAAACCGCCGCCATTCTCGGCGTCAGCGAGAATACGCTGAAAACGCACCTGAACCGGATTTATGCAAAAACCGGCAGGGCACGTCAGGCCGATCTCGTGAAACTCGTCTCGGAGATCGGCACCCCACTGGCTGTGCCGGATCGTTGAATTCCTCTGCGGGCCAGCAAAATCTGCTTCGCATTCCCTGCAGACCTCGGACGCGCCCACGGCGCTTGTCTAAGGCTGCGCTGCATTGCATGGTGCCGCCGCGTTTCAATAAGGGAATTCCCATGAATTTTTCGGCCTTCTTCGCCCGCATCGTCGCGTTGATCGGTGCGTCCGCGGTTCTGTGGCGGCGGCAGCAGGGCCCCACGCCTTCCCCGGCCTGGGGCACCACGCCGAATTTTCCCGCGGCGAAACCGCAAGGAGCCATCCCCACTCTCAAGATGCCGACCGCGCGCGGCTGGCGCCAGGGCGAAAAGCCCGTGGTCGCGCCCGGCCTCAAGGTCAACATGTTCGCGGGCGGGTTGAAGCATCCGCGCTGGATCGAGGTGCTGCCCAATGGCGACGTGCTCGTTGCTGAAGCGTCACAAATTGCCAGCACGTCGAAGAACCTGTTCAGCTATGCGATGCAGGCCACCATGCGGCGCGCGGCGGCGCTCGGCGTCAGCGCCAACCGCATCACGCTGCTCCGCGACAAGAACGGTGACGGCGTCGCCGAGATGCAGCAGGTGTTCATGGAAAACCTGAACCAGCCGTTCGGCATGGCGCTGCTGGGCGACACATTTTACGTCGGCAACACTGATGGCGTGATGGCCTTCCCTTACACGCCGAATGCGGACCGCATCACCGCACCGGGCAAACGGCTGACGACGTTCAAGCCTGGCGGCCACTGGACGCGCAGCCTGTTGCCGAGCAAGGACGGCACCAAACTCTACGCAGGCGTCGGCTCGCTCACCAACATCGCCGACAACGGCTTTGAGGTCGAAGAAGGCCGCGCCGCGATCTACGAGCTCGATCTGGTAAACGGCACCAATCGCATCTTCGCCAGCGGTCTGCGCAATGCGGTCGGCATGGCATGGGAGCCAACGACCGGCGTGCTGTGGACCGTGGTGAACGAGCGCGATGGCCTCGGCGATGAAACGCCGCCGGATTATCTCACCTCCGTGCGCGAAGGCGGCTTCTACGGCTGGCCCTATTGCTACTGGGGCAAGATCGTGGACGATCGCGTGCCGCAGGATGCCGCTGCTGTCGCAAGAGCAATTCAACCGGACTATGCGCTCGGCGGGCACACCGCCTCGCTCGGCCTGTGCTGGATGCCGGCGGGCACCCTGCCCGGCTTTCCGGACGGCATGGTCATCGGCCAACACGGCTCATGGAATCGCAGCAAGCTCAGCGGCTACAAGGTGGTGTTCATCCCATTCGAGAACGGCCGCCCCTCCGGCCCCGCGCGCGACATTCTCTCGGGCTTCCTCTCACAGGACGAGAAGGATTCGTACGGCCGCCCTGTCGGCGTCACCCTCGGGCCCGATGGATCGCTGCTCGTGGCGGACGATGTCGGCGACTGCATCTGGCGCGTCACTGGGGTGTGAGGGGAGAGGTAAGCAAACAGTGTAACCTAGTGGAATTTCCCGCAAAAACTGCGTAGGAAATGCAATTGGTCACACCAAGATCGGTGGAAGCCAAAGTGCTAGCCGTTGAAAAGTTAGCGCTCGACTGCTTCACTTTCGTAAAGCATAACAGCTCGTAACATCTCCTAGTGCTACTCGTCGCATTTTCGATTTGGATCTCCGATGTCGATCTTACGAGTATATTCCAGCACCAATGAACTCTTGGCCGCTGGCCCGTCCGCCGCTGCCAATACCGCGGCGGTCAATTTGACATGTCCTCACTGTGGCCGAATGGGCAGCTTCTCACCGGTGAACAACGTTAACGACGCCGGGTACGCGCGCACATATTCAAGCGTCAATACCACCGACAATAGAACCATCAACAGCAATCAGGCTGCCTCCTACAGTTTGGGAGTGCGAACTTGCCCAAACACACAATGCAATGGGCTTGTAGCTGTGATCATGGGAGATGAAGGGCGCGGAAAGATCCTTCGCCGCTCATTCCCGCCTGAACTGATCAATTTTCGGACGGATAACATCCCACCAAATTTGGTCGCATCAATGAAAGAAGCCATCGCAAGTCATAGCGTTGAAGCGTATCGAGCTTCGGCGCTTATGGTGAGACGTACGTTGGAGCTACTTTGCGAGCTAAAGCAAGCCACGGGAAACAATTTGAAAGAACGTCTTGCGAACCTTTCTCAGCACGCAATTCTTCCGCATGCCTTGTTGGAAGCAGCTGACCACCTTCGACTAATGGGAAACGATGCGGCCCACATAGAGGCAAAAAGCTACGATGACATAGATCGCGAGCATTCAGAAATCGCTATCGAAGTTGCTCGCGAAATTCTAAAGGCTGTATATCAACACGACGACCTCGTCGCGCGATTAAACAAACTTAAGCGCCCTGCACCCCCGCCAAACCCATTGCCGACCTAGGTTTTTGCTTCCCACCCGCCCCGCATTGTTTTCACCCCACCGACACGCCCGCTTTTGCCCGTCTGATTCCGAGAGCCAGAATGCGATGCAGGAGATCGGGGTAATCGAGGCCGTCGTGCCGAGCCGCTGTCGCGAATTCCTGGCTCTTCGCGATTTCGGGATTGGGATTGGCCTCGATGAAGTACGGCGTGCCGTCGGACGCGAGGCGAAAGTCGATACGCGCGTAGCCATCGAGCCCCAGCGTCCGGTAAATGCGTTTCGCGGTTCGCTGAATGCGCTCTGAGACCTCCGGCGCCAGGCCCTCGGCAGGCCCGTCGACGATGCCGACGCGTTCCTGGTAACGGGTATCGTGCTTCACCTTCTCGGTGGCGATCTGATGCGCACCGCCCATGGTGCCGAACTGCAATTCCCACACCGGCAGAGCCTTCAGCCGATTGTTGCCGAGCACGCTCACATACAGTTCACGCCCCTCGATGAATTGCTCAGCGATGGCGGCGGTTTCGATCCGCTCATGAATGAAGGCGACGCGCTCAGTGAGCTTCTCGTCTGTATCGACGACGGACGCCTGCGAGATGCCGTGTGAAGCATCCTCGTTCAGGCTCTTGACGATCAGCGGCAGCGCCAGACGCGGCGGCCGCTTGACCTTCTGGCGCATCGGAAACACGGCGAAGGCCGGGACAGCGATCCGGCGATGGTGCACGAGCATCTTCGACAGATCTTTTCCACGTGCCAACACCAAGCCGCGTGGATTGCAACCCGTATAAGGGACCTTCATCAATTCGAGAAAGCTTGCGATGTGCTGATCATACGCTGTCTGATAGTGAAATTCCTCCAGCAGCGTGAACACCACATGCGGCTTGAAACCCTCGATCTCGTCGCGCACAAGCTTGATTTCCTCCTGCACACCAAGCGGACGAACGTTATGGCCGGCCTCGCGCAAGGTGCTGACGACGTCGTATTCCGTTTTCCATTTGTTGATTTCTTCCGCGCTGTATCCATCACTCGACTCCGGCGGCATACAGTCCGGATGCATCAACACAAGAATTCGCAAGCGTCTCATAGCGCGATCCATTTGCGTCGCGACGGGCCGAACAGCGCGTGCATCGTCTTGGCCGTCAACAGCACCGTGAAGTCCGTCACGAGCTTCTGTTCGGGGCCGACGGCCCGCAGATCGAGCTCGCGGCAGCGAGAGATCATGTCGTCCAGCACGGAATCGAGGGTGAGTTGGTTCTCGCCGGTCCACCGCGCAACCAACTCGCGGATACGGGCGCGGTGCCGCCGGATGAAACTCGACGCCAGTTGCGACCGGTGGTGCCGGACGTCGGCAGAAAACAGCCGAGTGAGATCGCGGTCGTACGTCTTCGGTGGCGTGAAGGCGTAGAACGCCTGCTTTTTCCGGTAGTGCTCGCCAAGCGTCTGGCTGAGTTCATTGAGGGGATCGACACGTTCTCGCGTCGTGAGCAGCGGCCGCTTGCCGGCGATCTCACCCATCAGCTCGTCGACATATTCGAGCTTCTTCAGCGCGGGCCAGCCCGCATAGCGGGTTCGCCAATTCGAACGCGGCCGCAGCCACACCGCAAAGGTTTCGGCGAAGTCCTCGTCCGGATGACTCTGCGCGTACCAGAGTCGGAGATGCTGGACATATCGCCGGCTGGCCGGATTGGGCCGGTAGTAGCGCGGGTAGTGTTTCGACGAGGGGCCGAACAGCCGCTGCCAACGTCGGCGGCGTTGGAGTTGATAGGCGTGCTGCACAGTGTGGCCAGCCTCATGACGGAGAATTGCCATGCACTCGGACCAGGTGCCACCCTCGACCTCGAGCATCATCTTCTTCTCCATCTTCATCAGGCGGGGATGAGCGAGATAGAATGGAATGGCGATGCCGGGCGTATTTGCGGGACTGAACCATTCACTCGAGATCCATGCATGCGGCCGCAGCCGGATCGCCCGCTCTTCGAGCTCTTCATGCAGAGTTGCGAGACAATCCTCGAGCCAAGTGCCTTTGACTCCAAGCTTTAAACTGCTGAGGCGGCGCGTAAGCAACTCCTCGTCCGATAGCGTTTCCCAGGCAAATTTCCGGCGTGACATAGAACTCCGAAGGCCATGAAATATCGACCCTCGGAGTGTGTCACAGGACATCGCTCACAACAACCGCGCGGGTTTTCGAGGGGTGCCGCTGGTCGGCCGCGCACGCTGGCCTTTGGATCAGGAATTGCGCCTCGGAGCACCGATCTCGTACACGTTATAGATCGACTCGCTCAGACATCGTCAGCGTACCCCCTGCTCACCCCACCTGCATCCGCACGCCTTTCGCGCCGGTGAGCAACCGTCTCAATTGATAGCTGGCAAGCGGATCGTCGGCGTGGATGCCAACCAGAGCGGCGCTGCTGGAACAGCTTGCGGGCTGACGGAACTGTTTCGGCTCTGCGCTCGCTGCAATATAATGCGGGAGCGTCGTCTCGTATCACGAGCATTCATCTTACGAACGGCCAATGGCTTCACCACTGACCTTTGCAATCGGCGATATTCATGGCTGCTTCGACAAGATGCGGTCGTTGCTCGACGTGTGCGAGACGCTCGCCGACGGGCGCGATGCGAAATTCATCTTCATTGGTGATTACATCGATCGAGGGCCTGACGCTCAGCAGGTCCTCGACTTTCTCATCCATGAACAGTCGCGCCCGAACAGGCGCTTCGTCTGCCTGTGCGGCAACCACGAGGACATGCTGATCCGCGCCGCCCACCAGCATCGCTCGGTTCGCGATCTTCTGACCTGGTGGGGCAACGGTGGCGGACGAACGCTCGATAGCTACGGCGTCGACGATCCGTTCGACCTACCCGCACCACATCTCAACTGGATCCGCTCACTTCCCCTGATGGAGAGCGAGCCTGGCCGCCTCTACGTTCATGCCGGCATCCGGCCGGGCGTCCCGCTGCCGTCGCAATCCCGTGAAGATCTGCTCTGGATCAGAGAGCCATTCCTGTCATCCGAAGATGACCACGGGGTTCTTATTGTCCATGGCCATACGCCGACATTATCAGACGAGCCGGAGCTGCGGCCAAATCGGCTCAACCTCGACACCGGCGCCTGTTTCGGCGGCCCATTGACCGCAGCGGTATTTTCGAACGACGAGGTCGAGCCAAAGATGTTTCTAAATCATGCAGGTGAGATCCAGCCTGCCCTCAGGAGATGATCTCCCGCCCCTTCTTCAGGGAGGCCCCGTACATTCCCTTCCATGTGTCCGCTAAAAATTCACCACCCGCGTGTCAGGTTGTTTCGCAGCGGCATGAAACTCGTTCATGCCGGCGAGCTTCACCCGCTTGTCAAGAACCGCATCGGACAAACCGCGTGCCTCCGCGCAAGGCTTGCACGCCATCAAGGTCACGTTGGAATGAGCGGCAATTTCTTCGTAGCGGTTCGGCGGCCCGACGGGCACCAGTTTCGCGCCGGCACCCTCGACCGCCACCAATGTCGCGTCGGCGAACAGCATCAAGGTCACATGATCGCCGCTCTGTACGGCCGAGGCCGCGAAGGTGAACGGCAACATCGCGCGGGTCGGATCTGTCGGACCATAGGTGGCGGAGATAACAAAATGCATCTGCTGTATCCATCGAGGCATTGAGGCTCCGGTGGAGAGCCTATCCGGGTCGCAACGTTTCTGTCCAGCCCCGTCGGCGTCACGCTCCGGCCGGAAAACTCGCTGCTCGTCGCGGATGATGTCGCTTGATAGAGAGGAGTCCACCCATAACTGCACCGGAGGTGATCGCAAGCTGGAGCCGCCGCCAGTCGTCACCAGCGTTCATCGCCCTGGTTGAAGCGCTGCGGCACCAGCGATGAACCTTGTGAATAAAGAGAGAAGCGCATGAAACCCTATATCATCTGCCATATGAGCACGTCGATCGACGGCCGTCTTCATCCAAGCCGCTTCACGTCACCGGCTCAAGGAATCTCGGCTGAGACGTTGCGCGGGCACTATGAACGCATCCACGATGAATTCGGCGCTGACGGCTGGATCGTCGGCCGCAAGACCATGAGCGAGATGGCCAAGGGCGCGACACGTACCATCGAGAACGCGCCCAAGGTTGCCCGGCAAGCGAATATGGGTGCGCGCAACGGACGCAAGCTCGCGATCGCGATCGACCCGTCGGGACGCGTTCACTACGGCAAGGACAACATTGGCGGCGATCATGCTGTGGCTGTGCTGGGCGAGGAAGTTGCGGACGCATATCTTGCTGAACTTCGCGAAGACGGCGTCTCTTATGTCTTTGCTGGACCCAAGGGCCACGATCTCCTTCGCGCCATGGAAGAAATTGCATCGCTCTTCGGCGTCAAAAAGCTTCTTCTGGAAGGCGGCGGCCGGATCAACGGCAGCTTCCTGAAGCTGAAGCTCATCGACGAATTCAGCACTTTGGTTCACCCGGCCGTGGATGGCATTGCGGGCGGCCAGAGCATCGTGGACTATGCGGGTTCACCGGATGACAAGCCCGGCGCTGGGCAGGCGCTGCGGCTAATCGAGTGCAAAGTCCTTGAAGGCGGCATGGTGTGGCTGCGGCATGTGGTCGAGGCCGCGCCACTTGCGTAAGTAGAAACCGCCGAAAGCATTCAGATCAAGTTCTGCAATTGCAGAACGCCGACCGGGATTCGTTCACGGGACTATTCGCGCCCACGGACGTATCGCCGCCCGCCAGTCTGCTGCGGACCGATCGCGTCGAAGGCCGCTTTCTGCTCGTCGGTCAATGATCCGTAGAAGTTATCCATCGCCGTGCGCACC
Organism: Nitrobacteraceae bacterium AZCC 1564; assembly: GCA_036924835.1. Classification (NCBI taxonomy): domain Bacteria; kingdom Pseudomonadati; phylum Pseudomonadota; class Alphaproteobacteria; order Hyphomicrobiales; family Nitrobacteraceae; species Nitrobacteraceae bacterium AZCC 1564. Next base: position 5,360,410 of record JBAGRR010000001.1, on the reverse strand, counting down.
GTCTTCACCGCCTGCAGCATGGCGTTGAGCCGCTCGCTAACTGCTGCGAGCCGTGCCGGCGGCGTCTGCGCGTCTTCCGGACGGGTCTGACACGATGCCTTCAACGTGTCCGCAGCCTGGGTAGCGGCGCCCTGAAGCGCGTCAAGAGATCGGCGCTGCTCGTCGGTCGGCTTGACCGATTGCTCGATGATCGCGCTCGGCCACTGCGTCAGCTCCGGTTGCGTCACATCGCAGGCCGCGCCAGTGGAGCCGGCTCTCGCTGCGGTTCGGCCCTGACGCTGACGCTCGCCCGTGGTGGAAAGCGCATTGATCTGCGCCTTCTGCTCATCGTTCAGGAGGCCGTAGAACTTCTCGAGCGGCCCTTGCACTGTCTGCACCGCGACGATCATCGCCTCAACGCGCTGCTGCATCGCTGCAAGCCGACCCGGCGCCGTGAGCGCAACGTCGGTGGGGCACGAGGCCTTGAGGCCTGCAGCGGCCTTTTCCGAAGCATTGGCAAGTTCCTCAAGCGCGGCGCGTTGTGCCTCGTTCGGCTGAATCGCATTCTGGAATGCGTCGACCGGCAGACCTGCGATCACGCGGCTATCGTCACCGCACATTCGCGTGAGGCTTGTCTGCGCGCGGCCAGTCCGGCCTTTCGACGGTGCATAGGCATAGCTCTCGCGGGTGCCTCCGCGCCCGCTGGCATAGCGCGGCAGATAGCCCGCATAGCCCATCAGATCGTCATAGCCATAAAGACCGAAGATGCCGGCATAGAGGTCCGGATAGCCGTAGCCCCAGAACGCATCATCATAGGGAGTGCCCCAGAAAGCGTAATCATAAATGTCATAGAAGGCGAACGGCCAGAACACAGGGCCGACCCACCCAAAACCGCCATTGTGATGGCGCCACCACCAGTTGCCACCATGCCAGCCCGCCGTGGCCACGCCCGCGGTGATGAGCGCGCGGGTGCGTGGATTGCGCAGCGCGGCGGCGTTGTTCAGCGCCCGGCTGACCGGGCGCGCGTTCAGTGAACGGTGTATCGCGTTGGCGTTCCGCGCCACGTTGCCGCGCCTCGCCGCAAGCGCGGAGGCGCCGACCGCCGCGGTTGCGCCCATCGCGGCGCGAGCGTGGCGGGCATTGAAGCGAGCGCTATTACTGCGCGCGAACGATCGCCCGCTGAACGAACGGCCACCACGGAAGCTTGGGCGCACAAACGAACGGCCCGCAAACGAACGGCCTATACGCGGGCCAAAATGAGATCTCCCAACAAACGCGCGACCACCGCCGAAGCGTGCTCCGCCCATATGGAAGCCACCGCCACGAAAGCCCCCACCGCGAAAACCGCCGCCGTGGAATCCTCCGCCCCGAAAACCGCCGCCACCATGGAAGCCACCGCCGCCGTGAAAACCACCACCGCCGCCATGGAAGCCGCCGCCGCCTCTCGCATAGGCACCAACCGACAGGACCATCGCAAAAGCCAGTGCGGCAGCGAAGGCGGTGAATTTCGACCTGAATTTGAACACGGGTGTCATCATGGCGCACCCCCTCCCACACAACCAAGGGGTCCTCATCGGAACCTATTAAATCCAACAAGAGACAAGTTGTTCCACTTGCACCATCGACTGACTCCTTGGGTCACCGTCGGACATAGCCGAACGTGGCTACCAAGGCAGAACGGGAGTATGCTGACATGGCATAGCGGGCTCAGCCGACAAAGAGCCATGCCCATGACCATCGACCCGATCCATCAGTTCGACATCAACAACATCTTCACGATCGGCCAACTTGGCGGCACCACGATCGCCTTCACCAATTCCTCAGCCTTCATGCTGCTCACGGTGGCAGTGATTAGCTTGCTGGCGGTTCGCGGCGTGAAAAAACGGCAGCTTGTTCCGGGCCGTTTCCAGTCGGCAGCCGAATTGAGCTATGAGTTCGTGGCGAACATGATCCGCTCCACCGCCGGCGAAGACGGCATGAGGTTCTTCCCGCTGGTGTACTCAATCTTCATGTTTATTTTGGTCTCGAACCTGATCGGCATTATTCCCTACGCCTTCACGGTCACAAGCCATATCATCATCACGGCATCGTTCGCGCTGCTCGTGTTTTTCACGGTGCTGATCTATGGCTTGTACAAGAACGGCCTGAAATTCTTTAAGTTGTTCGTTCCGCCGGGCATACCATTCTATATCCTGCCGCTCATCGTCACGATTGAGCTCATTTCCTTCCTGTCACGGCCACTGTCACACAGTGTACGTTTGTTCGCCAACATGCTGGCTGGTCATGTCGCGATAAAGGTGTTCGCGGGCTTCGTCGCCCTGCTCGGTGTGTCGCTCGGCACAGTCGGCTGGATCGGCGGCGTGGTGCCGCTGGCAATGACTGTTGCACTGATCGCGCTTGAGATTCTGATAGGCTTTCTGCAGGCCTATGTGTTTGCCATTCTCACCTGCATCTATCTCAACGATGCCATTCATCCGGGACATTAAGCGAACCGGAGAGCAGAGATCGACAACATCTGCTTTGCGTCAAGTGCGGCTATTGCAACTTGCTTGGTCATAAAAAAGAGGCCGCCGACTGAGGCGACCTCCTGCGGCTGAAGCCAGCCGGGCGTGTCATCGCATCATGTGGTGCTGTGTCATCGCATCACAGGATGAGATCGCCGTGCTGCAGGCTCGCGACATTCACATTGACGCGAAAGTCCGCGGCGCCATCGCCGTTGACATCTCCTTCGAGGAAATGATCGGCGAAGCGCAATTGGCCGGCGACGTCGCTGAACGCGGCGCTGCCGATAAAGCCAAAATCCTGATGACCGGCGGCCTGTGTATTGGCATCGATGGCCGAAAGATCGATGTGATCGCCTTGAGCACTCGAGAAGTCGGTGATCTGGTCTTGGTGCGCAGGCGTGCTGTCCTGAACCGTCTTGAAGACGAACGTATCGGCGCCGGCGCCGCCAGTCAGGACATCCGCTCCGGCACCTCCGAAGATCTGGTTGGCGGCGGTGTTGCCGATGAGGTGATCATCAAACGCACTGCCTGTGATATTCTCAATCGACGTCAGCCTATCGCCCTGGGCGTCGCCGCCGCTTCCCGTACCGAGCGCAAGGTCGACCGTGACCTTGCCCTGCGACGTGCTGTAATCGGCAGTATCGATTCCCGCGCCGCCCGACAGCGTGTCGGCGCCACTGCCGCCTGTCAGAGTGTCGTTGCCGTCACCGCCCCAGATCAGGTCGTTGCCGGCGCCACCATCGAGATGGTTCGCGCCTGCGTCGCCGGTAAGTGCGTCGTTGTGCGTGCTCCCGGTGATGTTCTCGATCGAAGTGAAGGAATCGCCGGTTGCATCACCGCCGCTCGCGGTGCCGGTTGCAAGGTTGACCGCGACCGCGCTCGACGACGTGCTGTAATCGATGGTATCAATTCCCGCGCCACCCGCAAGCACGTCGGCCCCGTGACCGCCGGTAAGGGTATCGTTGCCGTCGCCACCCCAGATCCGGTCATCACCGGCATTGCCGTCGAGATGGTTCGCGGCTGCATCTCCGATCAGCATATCGTTGTGCGCGCTGCCGGTAATGTTCTCGATGGACGTGAAGATATCTCCGTTTCCATCACCGCTGCTTGTCGCGGTGCCGGCTGCGAGATTGACTGTGACGCCGGCATTGGAGTGCTCATATAGGACGGTGTCGCTGCCGTTGCCGCCAGCAAAAGTATCCGCTCCCGGACCGGCGATGAACGTGTCATTGCCATCGTTGCCCCACAGGAGATTGTGTCCCGTTCCACCGGAGAGGATGTCGTCGCCTGCACCACCGATGAGATTATCGTTCCCATCGCCTCCATAGATCTCATCATTTCCGGCCGTGCCCTGGAGAACATCGTTGCCCGGCGTTCCGGTGATGGTGTGGTCGAGCGTCAGCAGCCGGCCATGAATGTCCTCGTCGGAGTTTGGGGCAGACGAAGTCCACGACACGAAGATCTCGCCATTGGGGAGTTCCGTCACGTGCGGGTTGATTTCCGCCCGGTCCGTCGCCGAGTTCACGACGAACTCCGGACTGGTCATGCTTCCGTCGGCATTGATGACGCGTGCATAGATGTCGCCGCCGTCCGAACCATCGAACCGTTCCCAAGTAACAACGGCGCGTCCGTCGGCAAGCGCGGTCACGGATTCACCCGCCGACTGGCTACCTGCAACGCTGATCAGAAAGTCCGATCCGGCCGTCCCGCCGTCAGGATTGACGATCTGTCCGTGAATCCCGTCGTTCGCGTCCCACGTCACGAGCACATTGCCGTTGGCAAGAGCCGTAGGCTGCAATTCAAACTGGCCGGCGGAATTCGGATTGATCTGGAAATACGGCGCGTGCGCGCTGCCGTTCGGATTGAGAACCTGGCCATACATGACATGGCTGTCGCCATCGATCCAGGTCACGAAGGCGTTGCCGTCGGACATTGCGGTGATCGCGGGGTCAATTTGGTGGCCGGGATAGTTGATGGCGAAGGAACCGGTCGGTGTTCCATCGGCGCCGAGAAGATGGCCCGCAATTTCCCTCCCACCGACAGTGTTAGTGACAGCGGTCGACACGAGCATCACGTTGCCGTCGGTCAACGTAGCTGCGGATACTCCGGTCTCGGAATCTCCGGAATTAACAACGACCTCAGGCCCGAGGTGTCCCTGCGCATCGACGACACGCGCGAGAGTATCAGTGCCCGATGACCATGTCAGAAGCGCATTGCCGTTCGACAAAGCCGTTGTCGCCACCTCACCCGACAATCCCGGCGTTGTGTTGACGATGAAATCAGGCGCACTGACATTTCCATCGGGGTTCAGGATGCGCGCGTGGACCTCCGTGGGAGCGTCGGGTGTCTCTCCGGTCTCCCATGCAACGAGAATATCGCCGTTCCCGAGCACTGTCTGTGTCGGAAAGACCTCGTTGCCGGTTGAAGGGGAATTGATGAGATACTCCTGGCCTTGGAATGTTGGCATTGGCGCATTTCCTACTTTGTCCCGAAGTCGTTGATTCGACTTATCGAGAAATGATGCGATCACTCATCGAAGAAAACGCAGCCGAGCATGCTCCGCCGTTGCCGGACTGAAACAGTTCGGAACAGAGAGTCTTGAATGTGCTTGGCTTCGGAGAATTCGCTGAGTTGTTGTCGCGCACGATGATGATCGAACGCGATTCAGACAAATCTTTGTCTGGCGTCACAACTAAGTCACGGCGCACGATTTTATTTTTGAAGACTTTGCGAAAGATCTGTGACGCGATCGAAACATCGCAGAACGATGTTGCGATGATAGACGAACTTCCTTCATCCGACCGTCTGCTCGGGCAAGCGACCAAACACAGCCGTGTACGATGCAAAGCTTCCCTTGCCTCCCCCTCACGCAAGCGCATGCTTCTTGATCCACGCCCTCACGTGGCGGCCGATCGCGGGGCCCGAATCTTCCTGAATGAAGTGCCGGCCTTCCACGGTGACCTCGGTCTGGTTCTTCCACGTACGGCAGAAGTCGCGCGCTGCGCCGGTCAGGATGGCGCCGGGCTCGGCATTGATGAACAGCTTCGGAATATCGTTTTCCGACATCCATTTCGAATAGGCCTCGACCAACTCGACGACCTCGGGCGGCTCTCCGGCGATGGGAAGCTGCCGCGGCCATGACAATGTCGGCCAGCGATCCTCGCGGTTGAGAAACGGCTTGCGGTATTCCGCCATCTCGTTGTCAGACAATGTGCGGATGATCGAGGCGGGCAGCACCCGCTCAACAAACAGGTTCTTGTCCAGGATCATTCCCTCTCCTGCATCGGACCTGAAGCCCTGGAAGATCGGCCTGGCGCTCTCGCGCCATTCGCTCCAATCCGCAAAAGGCCGCACGATGCTTTCCATATAGGCGACGCCCAGCACACGATCGCGATGTTCATAAGCCCAATCGAAGCCAAGCGCCGATCCCCAATCGTGAACCACCAACACGATCTTCTCTGAAAGCCCGATGAGCTCATGGAAGAGAGCCCAGAGATGTCTGCGATGGGTCTCGAATGTGTATGTGTTTGGGCCCGCATCCGGCAGCTTCGAGGAATCGCCCATGCCGATCATATCTGGTGCAATCAAGCGGCCAACGCCATCGAGTTCCGCAATGACATTGCGCCAGAGATAGGAGGATGTCGGATTGCCGTGAAGCAAGACGATCGGCGTGCCCTGCCCCTGATCGTAAAAGGCCATCCTTTGACCTAAGATTTCGAGCGTTGTCTTCGGAAGAGGCTGTTCGCTCATGGCATCACCTCTAGGTTGACGCAAAAATTCGATGTCAGTTGCTGCTGCGATGCAGCTCGGCGGCCTAGTGTCCCGGCTCTAACGTTCGCATCACTTTGTAGCATTGTCGTTTGCGAACGTTAGAACCATGAGGGGCACTAGCAACTTTATGAAGCTAGTGCGCTTTTAGGATTTGACGTTCGTACTGAGGACTCGCTGCAATGCTGGTACGAACGTCAAATCCAGCGCACTAGCGCTATGGCTTCACGTCCATCAGTCCATGTTCAAAAAAACAAAGCCCCGATCGGGGCTTTGTTTGCATCAAGCGTTGTTTGCTCCGACGCCTCTCTCTGAGAGAAGCTTCTCCGCCTTCGGCGTCAGTTCATAGAGATCGCCGTCCTTGGAGACATATCCCTCTTTGATCAATCGATCGATCTCCCCTTGCCTGTCGTCGGCGAAAGCGATCGATTGGGCGATATCGCACAGAACGGCAACGTCCTCGTCCTTCAGCATGACGTCCTCCATTTTCGCAGGGAACGTGCGAGGTGGCGTTATGTTCCGGGAACTGACCGGGCGGCGCGCAGCAGCTCAAATATCCATCTGCTGAAGATATCTCAGACTTGCCCCGATGCTCTGCAGAGGATCAACAGGATGATCGTGCTCGACAAAACAGTAAGCAACACCGGCCAGCTCTGAGTGACCAAGGATGCTCTTGAAATCGACTATGCCCTGACCGACCTCGGTGATCGACCGGTCGCGGGCCATATCCTTGAGATGGAGAAGCGGAAAACGCCCTGGATATCGCTGGAAGTATGTCACTGGATCGCGACCTGCCTTTGTCATCCAATACAGATCCGCTTCCATCTTGACGAGATCAGGATCGGTTTCCGCAAGAACAACGTCGTAAGGGACTTGCCCGTCTACGGGTAAGAACTCGAAGTCGTGATTGTGGTAAACGAAGCTCAGCCCTGCGTCTTTCGCCCGCGCGCCGATGGTGTTGAATGTTTGGCATATCCGCTTCCAATCATCGATCGTTGCGCGCCGGCTCGCGTCGACAGACGGGCATACGATGAACTGCAGGTCCATTCGGCCAGCCACCTGCAGATGTTTGGACAATTCACGTTCGAGCTGCTCATAGCTCACATGGGATGCCGGCGCGATCAAGCCATGGCGCTTCAAAATGGTCTGTGTTTGCTCAGGCGACGGGCCGATCATTCCCGCAAATTCGACTTGCCGGTAACCCAGGCGAGCGACCTCAGCTAACGTTCCTTCGAAATCTCTCTCCAGCAGATCCCGCACAGTGTAGAGCTGCAGTCCAATACTCCGGAGGCTCTTGCCCAGAACCGGGCTCGCCGAGGCCGATGCGATGAGTGCGGAAAGCAGCGCAAGGACCTCTCGTCTATCCGTGATCATCACCATCCCTCCGAAATCGCCGATGGTATGCCTTAATACGTCGCTGCATTCTGAAACCTTCCTTCATTGCGCCGGTTGGCGCAGTTCATCGCTCTGCTGATTTGATCGATGGGACAAAAATATCATCGTCGTGATCACCTGAACACGACCAACGACCGCCAATAGCCTCCTGTCGGAGCAATCTGCCTGGACACCTCCGCCCCGTCCAATCAGCAACACTTCACAAACCATCTCACAGCTCAGCGATGGCTCAGCGCCGCGCGGTAACGAATCCAAAATTCTTCTCACTCAAATTCCAAACAAACAACGACAAATTTGGGAGTGCGGATTATGAAAGCAGAAACCATTCTGGCGAACGTGCGCCGGTATCAGATGATCGCGTCGCTCTATCGGCAAACGGCGGCGTTCCGCCCGAGCCAAAGCTGGTCCTTGCTCGGACAGGCCAAGGACTGGGAAAGCCGTGCAATCTCGGAGATGGAAGACTACTTCACCTGCACCGCTTACGTGCAGGCGGCGTGATCGGTCGTCCTCGGGAGCAAGCCCACCGACTCATTGCGAGGTGCAGGTTTCGCTCTTGCCGTTGCGGGTGAGCGTGGCACCGCGCCCTTTGATCCAGAATTCGACTTTGTCGGTGGCATAGCGGCCGCCATCTGCCGACATCACTTGCGGCAAGGCGAACCGGCGTTGCGATCCGCGAAAGGTCAATACCGCATGGCCAGGTGTCACGCCGGGCGCCGAGAACTGGGCGTTCAATTTGGTGCCACGACTGCAGCTGTAATTGACCTCATCGGCATTGGCGGTGACGCTTGTTGCCATGACGGCGATTGTTGCCGCGGCGAAAGCCGGGCTGCGCTTCAACGTAAAACGAAGCAACCGATGCGAACTGAAAATATCAGTCATAGCTGATCCTTCGTAAATCCGACATACACTATTTGCTAACGTTAACAGAGTGGCGCCCTTGGCAGACAGCCATCTGCCAAGGGTTAGCATATCGCAAATCGGCCACTTACTTCCAGCCGCCGCCGGGCAACCGGCCATGATATGGCCCGTAATATCCACCCGGATAAGGGCCGGTTCCATCCTTGTGGCAGGAGCCATACGGCCGACGATATTTGTTAGGTGCTCATCGATTGGCGATGCCAAGCACGGCCGGCACTTATGTGCCGCCCGCGATCCCTTGAGCTTTCGATATGAGGCATTCGCTCGCGACGCCGTGAAGAGGCGGTACAAGTCCTAATAAGGCGCGGATCGAAAGTCGCTAAGCTCGCACCGCCTTCTGGCCGAAGAGAACGGCTTTGGACTCTTCGGTGACGACGGGTCCACCATTCAACCATTCGCGACCGACGTTCCAGCCTTCGCGCACTTTGGGGCGCTGGTTCATCATCAAGAACCAGCGCTTGAGATGCGTGAAGGAATCGAGGTCCTGACCTTGCCCTTTATACGGCTTGATCCAAGGCCAGCAGGCCATGTCCGCAATGGAATACTCGCCAGCAATGAACTCACGATCGGCGAGCCGCGCATCGAGCACGCCGTAAAGACGATTCACTTCGTTGGTGTAGCGCTCGGCGGCATAAGGCACCGGCGTTGAGACATATTGCCGGAAGTGATGCGCCTGACCGCACATGGGCCCTAGGCCCGCCATCTGCCACATCAACCATTGAACAACGTTGGTGCGCTCGCGCGCAGACGCCGGCAGAAAGCGGCCGTGCTTTTCCGCGAAGTACATCAGGATCGCTCCCGATTCAAAAATCGAGATCGGATCGCCGCCATCCGCCGGATCGAAATCGACGACCGCAGGCATGCGCCGGTTCGGGCTGATTTTGGCGAACTCCGGTTTGAACTGATCGCCTTTGCCAATGTTGAGCGGGACCAAATTGTAAGGAATGTCCAGCTCGTGGAGCAGAATGGTGACTTTGCATCCATTCGGCGTCGGCCAGTAATATAGGTCAAGCATGTCTCAAGCCGCTGATTTGAAGGACAGGAGTTCGGCGCCGCCGAGCGCGGCTTCAACCTGCGCCTGCGAGAGCGGATCGAGCGCGCTGAATTTGTCGCGCAACATGCGATAGCATTTCGCGTGATATTTGAACGGCGCCTGCACGTAGCGATCGCCATCGACCTCGAACGAGAATGATGCTTCCCCTCCGGCGACGGCCGTCTCGTTGGCCCGCAGATAAGGAAGATAGATGTCGCTCGCCAGACGCAACAGCTCGGCCGTGCCGGGTCCGATATCCCGCAGGCTCAGACCGGCCGGCTCGATGCCAGATGGATCTTCGAGAAGCTGCAGATAAGGAAACACGCCGAGGCCTTCCTCACGCATCAACGCCCATGGCGTCGGGTCAGTGGCCAGCGACTGAAGCTGGCCATAGAAGGCGAAGTCGCCAAGCGTCGGTGACGGGCCGAAGATGAAGGTCGAGCGGTTTGCGACGCGATCCATCGCCTTGAGCAGGCGCATGAAGCTCATCACGATCATCGCGGCGTTCTCGGGCGTTGCGCCCACAAGCGGCATGCGCGACTGCTGCCGCGACGCGAAGTGCTGCGCGGCCTTCTCCAGCACAGCTTGCGGATAATCTCCGCCGAGGAATTCACCGGTTACGATGCGGCTCTTATAAGCCGCATCCTCATCGTGGCCCCACCGATACAGGAACGCGATCTTCACCAGCCATTCGTCCGCCATGTCTTCGAGAAGATCCGAGCAGAACGCAACGGCTGGATCATGCGGGATCGTCGGCCGCTCCGGATGGCGCTCATCAAGAAGATAGGCCAACGTTGTCGACTCATTCCGGATCGAGCCGTCACCGGGCAGGTAGACCGCCGGAACGACGCGCGGCGTCAATCCCTGCAGTTTACGGTTCGACGCCTCGCACAGCGGCGGATGCGGCAGGTCGTCCGGTATCCAGTCGAGCGTTGCCGGCATCCAGTCGAAAGGCAGCCGCTTGTAGCGCATCAGCGATCTGAGCTTGAGCGCGTAAGGCGAGCCGATCGATCCAAACAATTTGTAACGGTCAGATGAGTGCGCATGTGCGGTTGTCATGCCTGCAACCATAGCGCCCCGGTTCGACCGACGCCTGAGGCATGGACGACAAAGACTACGGCAAAGACGGCAAATGGCCGCTGTCCGTTACGCCGTATGGGTTGGCGGTAAAGGCTGAGAATCCACCCGGAGTTTCTGGAACACTTCACGTAGCTCACCTTGAGAGGAACCCCATGAATCTCGCTCACGCCCTGATCAATCATGCCCGCTTCAATGCCGGCCGCACGGCCGTCGTGTTCAACGGACAGAGGCTGTCGTTCTCGCAGTTCAACAGCCGCGTGAACCGATTGGCCAACGCGCTGCTCGCGCAAGGCATCAAGCAGGGCGACAAGATCGCGTGTGTGACGCCGAATTGTCTCGAAATGCTGGATCTCTACTGGGCCACAGCAAAAATCGGCGCAGTTGCGGTTCCTTTAAGCCCGTTGTTGAACGGCATCGCGCTCAAGGGCCTCATCAATCATTCAGATTCCGTTCTCGCACTCCTTTCTCCAGAGGCCGCACAGGAGTTGAACCCCGCTGGGCCGCATAGCCCCAACATCACGGTAGCGAACCGGATTGTTGTCGGTTCCAGCATCGACAATCACCTCACGTATGAGGAGTTCGTCTCGACCGCGTCCGTAGAGGAGCCGCCGCTGTGTGACGTCGCGCCGTCCGCGCCATTGATGATCGTTTACAGCAGCGGAACCACCGGCGAGCCCAAGGGCATCGTGCTCAGCCACTACGCGCGATCGATGTACTGCACACTCTATGCGTCCGCCTGGCGCATGACGCCGGAGAGCGTTTCACTCCACACGGGGTCGCTGGTGTTCAACGGCGCCTTCATGACCTTGCTGCCGAGCTTCTTTCTCGGCGGAACATATATCTTGCACGAGGCTTTCGATCCCGCAGAAATCCTGAACACCATCGAGCGCGAGAAGGTCACGCACATGGTGATGGTCCCGTCGCAAATCGTTGCCCTGCTCGATTGCCCTGCGTTCGATCCTGCCCGTCTCGCATCGCTCGAAGCGCTGATCTCGCTCGGCGCCACGCTGCACCTGTCCCACAAGCAACGCCTGCTCGACGTCGTCGGTGACCGCTTCTACGAAATGTATGGGCTGGCGGAGGGCTTCATGACCATTCTCGACAAATCCATCGCGGGCTCGAAACTCGCGTCCGTTGGCACGCCACCTCCATTCTTCGAGATGCGGATCGTGGATTTGGAAGGCAATGACGCGCCGCCCCATACCATCGGTGAAATCGTCGGCCGCGGGCCGATCATGATGGAGGAATATTACCGGCGTCCGGATCTCACGGAGAAGGCCGTGATTAACGGATGGCTGCATTCGGGCGACGTCGGTTATGTCGATGACGACGGCTTCCTCTATCTCTCGGACAGAAAGAAGGACATGATCAAATCCGGCGGCGTCAGCGTCTATCCGCGCGACATCGAGGAAGTCATCGTGCGACATCCCGCCGTGCAAGAGGCCGCGGTGTTCGGCATTCCTCATGAGAAATGGGGCGAGACGCCGATCGCGGCCATCGTCCTCAATCCCGATCACGCCACGCACGCGCCAGTCGAGGAACTCAAGATCTGGATCAATCAGAACGTCGGCGCCAAGTTTCAACGCATCAGCGATCTTGTCATCTTTGAGGATTTTCCGCGAAACGCCGCCGGCAAGACGCTGAAGCGCTCCATTCAGGAGATCTATTTGAACAATCAAATGCGGCAGGTCGGGTGACCTACCGTACCCGCGTCACGCATCGAGAAATTGACCGGGCGTCCGCCCCGTGACACGGCGAAACATCTCGATGAACGAACTCGTGTTCTCATATCCAGCGTCATACGCAACCGATGTCACCGATTGCCCGAGATGCAGGCGCACAATGGCGTCCTGGATTCTGAGCTGACGGCGCCACTGCGCGAATGTCAGCCCTGTTTCTTTTCTGAACAGACGCTCGAGCGTGCGCGTGCAGCCGCCCGCGGTGTCGGCCCACTCCGACAGTGAGCGGCTGTCCGACGGATCCTTTTGTAGCGCCGCGCAGATCCTTCGTAAGCGTGCATCCTTGGGCTCCGGCACGGTGAACTGGAGGTCCCTTGCCGGGCTGAATTCAAGCACCAGCAGATCGAGGATCTTGGCTTCGCGGCTGCCGCTCTCGAACCACTGTTTGCCTTCGACCGCGCTTCCCAGCAGCTCGCTGAACAGCGGCGACACGTTGATCGGGCAAACAACCCTCGGCAAATCCGGCGCGAGCAGGCGTGAAATCTGAAGGTTACGCAAGCGCACTTCCGTCGGCGCGACGACCTCGTGCGGTGCGCCTTCGGGAATCCACACGCCCTTCTTGCCTGCAACCACGAACGACTGGCCACCGACCTTCACCGTGACCACGCCGGCCGGAGCCGTCATGATCTGTCCCCGGTTGTGGCGGTGCGCTTCAATGGTGCCGCCGGATTCTAACTCGAAGCCGAGACCATGGATCGGAGCTGGACCTGTCTCGGCCTCCCAGTGTGCGATGGTGGCTGCACTTATTGTCGATAGCAGCATGACGGCGTGGCTCCCGGGTAAATCGCTTGACCTCCGTCCTGCATATCCTTGGCCGCTTCTGATTCACGTCAACGGGCGGCCGCGTGTTTCAGGCATGAAGAGAATCGTGACAACGGTCAGCAAATTCAGCAACGCAAGATATCCGGAAAAGATATCCATCCTGTCCAGGCTCGCAAGCCAATTCTGGAGATATGGTGCGGTGCCACCGAAGAGTGCAACTGAGAGCGAATAAGGGATCGCTGTTCCCGTAGCGCGGATGTGCGTCGGAAACAGTTCGGCATAGACAGCCGGACAGATCGACGTCCATGCAGCGAGCACAAACATCGACACCGACATTGCAACAGCAAGTTGCCAGAACTCACCCTGAATGAGACTGACCATCGGGTAAGCGAGGATCACGCCGAACCCTGCCCCGATCAGCAGATTTGGTTTCCGCCCGTTCCGATCAGAGAACATGCCCCAGAATGGCTGCACGATGATGTAGACAACGCAGGCGATGAGCAATGCCCACAAGGCGCCGTTCGCCGGCATATGCTTGAAGTTGATCGAGTATGATGTGGCGCCGGACACCCACGTGTTGTAGCTCACGGTCGGGCCCGCGGTGAGACCGATCACCGTCAACACCGCCCATCGGTTCTCGTAGATCGAACGCCATGTGGATTTGCGCGCAACCTTCTCATCCGTTGCGGCAATCTTGAACGCTTCCGGTTCCTCCAGTCCTCTACGCAGGAAGATCGCATACACACCGAGAAGCGCACCAAGGAGAAATGGAACGCGCCACGCCCAGGCCTCCATCGCGCCCGCCGGGAGAGTGGAATTGAGCACAAGTGCAACTATGGTTGCGAGCAGCGAGCCCATGATCAGTGCAATGAACATCGAACTCGCCCAGAGGCCGCGGCGATTGGTGGGCGCGCTCTCGACCAGGAACGTGTAGGACGCGCCGATTTCTCCGCCAAGGCCGAAGCCCTGAGCCAGCCTGCCGGTGACGAGCAGGATGGGCGCAAGGATCCCGATGGTGGCATGCGTCGGCGAGATTCCGATGATCAGGCACCCGAGCGCGGTGACGCACATGGACACCACCATCGCATAACGCCGCCCTCTCCGATCGGCCAGCCAGCCGAAATAGAGACCACCGAGCGGACGCAACAGAAAGCCCACCGCGAAGATGGCAAGCGTCGAGAGCAGCGCGGCCGTTTTATCGGTCGGGTTGAAGAACTGGGATGCAAAGAACGGAGCAAAGATGGCGTAAGAGGCGAAATCATACCATTCGAGGACGTTGCCTATGCCCGCCCCGAAAATAACCGATCGCACATTGCCGGCGCGCTGGACTGGCTGCGCTCCTGAATAAGGAACACTCACGGCTTCCGTCGTCATTCTTTCCTCCCAGGGTGATTTGTTTTTTTCAAAAGCTATCAAACCGGGAAAAAATGACGTGCCGGGCCAGCGACATTCAGTATCGCAAAATGGACACGCCGCTGTCGCATTCGACACGGCGCGGAACGGCCGGCCGCCTGGAACAGTCCCCGCCCCATCAGCGCAGAAGACCTACCCCAAGGGGTTAGAAAACGAACCTTCCGTTCGATAGTCACAGCACCGCACGATGGTGCATCGTCAACCATCATCCGATCGAGAAGATGGGACGAAGCGCTGTATAAGCGATGAAGGCTATATTCGCGTGGCCTTTCAGGAGATCTGCCGGCCAGAGATCTGCAGACCTGGCCCGAGACGCAAAATCGCGGCTTGCCGCATGTCGAGCGGCGGGCGCGTTAGCAGCAATTGCTCTTCAGTCGCGTCAATCGCTCTGGCGCAGTCAGCCATCCGCTCCGCTAATGAATCGCGGTGCCCACGTAAGCGAAGCGGAGACGAAGATATGGTCTGGCAGCACTCCATCAGCGACTTCCGAGGACCTTGCGCCGGAAGCGGGGTCTTCCCTCCAGCTAAAAGACCCAGCCGCGTCACGCAGGCCCGTGCCCGCCATCGCATCGCTCGCGCGTCACGCACTGGCAGTCACGCCCAAGTTTCTGATCAAGTGTCTTATCAAGCGACAGATCTAGTCTCTGACGACGACCTCATCAGACGCATTGCCGGGCGCGATGCCGCCGCGATGCATATTCTCTATGAGCGCTATCGCGCCAAGGCCTTCAATTACATCCATCGGCTTGTCCGCGAGAGACAAGACGTGGAGGATATCGTCAGCCAGACCTTCCTGGATGTCTGGCACGCCGCCGATACGTTTGAATGCCGATCAAGCGTCTCGACCTGGCTGCTGGCCATCGCCCGCTTCAAGGCGTTGCACCATTTCCGGCAGCGCACGCGCGCACGCATCGATGATGTCGAAATTCCCGAGAGGATCGATGACGCGGAATCGCCCGAGGCGACAATCGACCGAACGAAGATGAACGACGTGTTGCGTTTATGCGTCCACAAGCTGCATCCGGCACAGCGCAAAGTGGTTGACCTCGTCTACTATCAGGAGAGATCTGTCATTGAAGCCAGCGAAATCCTGGGCATCCCTTGCGCGACCGTCAAAACACGGATGTTTTACGCGCGCAAAGAACTCGCATCGTTGCTTGAGAGCGCCGGGCTCGACCGGGCGACGTGCGAATTTCGCCAGCGCCGCGCATCGAGCGCTCCACGGATATCCAGTTCGCTCTAGGCTGCGCAGGCCTCACGCATGGGAACAGGTAACGACTCCCAAATACGGATGAGCTCGCCGATCGAGCCGGCACACATCTTCCGCATGACGTTGCTGCGGTGGAGCTTGACCGTCACCTCACTGATACCGAGATCGAAGGCGATCTGTTTGTTGACGCGGCCGCGCGCGACCTCGTGTAACACCTGCCGTTCACGCGGCGTCAACGTTTCCAGCCGATCGACATTTGACTTCACAGTCAGAGCATCGGCCCGCTGCGTGAGGTCTCGCTTGATGCCAATAACCACAGCATCGAGCAACGTCTGGTCGCGGACGGGTTTGGTGAGGAAATCGACCGCGCCGGCCTTCATGGCCTGCACGCTCATTGGAATATCGCCGTAGCCGGTCAGGAACACGATCGGCTTGGGATTTCCGCTCGCGGCGAGATGGAGCTGCAGATCGAGGCCGCTCGATCCCGGCATCCGGACATCGAGGACCAGACAGCCGGGCCTGTCCAGTACGCTCGTCTCCAGCAGTTCCCGCGTCGATGCAAAGCTGACGCATTCCATACCAGCCGACAGCATCAGTTCCTGCACGGCTTCACGCACTGCTATATCATCATCAACGACGATCACGAGCGGTTGGTCCGAATCGCTTCTCGGCCGCTCCTTTCCTGAGGCGAATTTTCGCAACGATATCGGATCATTGATCATTGTCGCCCTCCACATTGATATCGCCCAGCGTATGATCGATCGCCGCGAGCAGATCCTGCCCGCCGAACGGCTTCACGAAGAAGCCGCTGATATCTTTTCCTGTCGCCCTGTGCTGATCGCCGATCTCGTGGCGACCGGTCAAGAGAAACACCGGCAGCTTCGGCCGCGCCTTCTTCACGACGTCAAGAAGCTCAAAGCCGTCCATGCCAGGCATGCCGATATCGGTGATGAGGCAGGTGATGTTCGACAGATCGCTCGTCAACAGCGACGGGCCGGATGCGAATGTGGATACGGTGTAGCCGGCCGATTCGAACAGGTTCTCAAGAGACTCAAGAACCCTCGGATCGTCGTCGACAACTGCGATGACAGGTTTTCGATTCACTTTTCTTCTTCTCCTGTCCGGCGCGAATGCGTCACCGGGATTTGAAGCTTCTCCGCAATCCGCACGAGGTCGGCCAGCGACGCCGCCGCCATTTTCTGCATCACGTTCCTGCGGTGGATTTGAAGCGTGACTTCACTGATTCCGAGTTTGGCCGCCGCCTGTTTGTTGAGGAGACCGCTGATGACGAGCGGCAGCACATCACGTTCGCGCGGCGTCAGCTCGAGATAACGGCCCTTGAGGACATCCAGCTCCGCCCGCTCCACATGCGCTTGCCTGTCTTGCGCCACTGCCGTGCGGACCGCCTGCATCAGGGCCGCATCGCTGAACGGCTTGGTCAGGAAATCCACGGCGCCATGCTTGATGGCGCGAACTGTCGAGGGAATGTCGCCATGCCCGGTGATGAACACAATCGGCGGGTGATCTCCTTCGGCGATTTGCTTTTGCAGCTCGAGGCCATTGATATCGGGCAGCTCGACATCGAGGATCAGGCAAGCCGGCCGCTTCGGCTTTTCTGCATCGACATACTCTCCCGCAGAAGCGAATGCGTACGCCGCAATTCCATGCGACGCCAGCAACTCTCCGAGCGCTTCGCGAATGCGGATATCGTCATCAACGATGAAGACGATATAGTCGTCGTCAGTCATGCAGCGTCTTTCACTTCAATTGGCAACGTAAAGACGAATGTTGCACCGGGCGGCTCGGTCGTCTCCGCCCATAACTTGCCGCCGTGAGACTCGATGATCGAACGGCAGATCGCGAGTCCCATACCCATCCCTTGCTCCTTCGTCGTGAAGAACGGTTCGAAGATCCTATCAGGACGTTCGATGCCCCGGCCGCGGTCGTTGATCTCGGTCCGAATCGCCCCCTCGACCCGGCGCACGCGAAGACGCAGAACCTTGTCGCCGGCAAGCGTGTCCATCGCCTCCATGCCGTTGCGGATGAGATTGATCAGGACCTGTTGGAGCTGGACGCGATCGACCGCGACAGGCGGCAGCCCGCTCTCGACCTCGATCTCCATCCGGACGGAGCGCCGCAGCGCCTCCTCGGCCATGAGCTCACGCGCTTCGGTGATGATGCTGCCAAACGCCATCGAGAGGCGCGAATCCAGGGATTGCTTGAACAAGGCACGGATACGGCTGACCACATCCGCCGCCGCATTGGCGTCGCGGATGATGCGCTCCACTGTTCTGTGCGCGCGATCGATATTCGGCGGCTCCGCCGCCAGCCAGCGCTGGCATGCGTGCGAATTGGCAACCACAGCGGCCAGCGGCTGGTTCACTTCATGTGCAATCGAAGCCGAAAGCTCGGCAAGGCTCGCCGCCTGGCTTGCGCGCGAAAGTCTTTCTTGCGCCAGCCGCAACGCCTCTCGCGCCCGGACCTCGCCGTCGATGTCGATGGAAACCTGGTACCAGTGCATGATCGTTCCATCTCGATCGCGCAGAGGCTCGCAACGCCCCTCTATCCAGCGATAATTGCCGTCTTTCCAACGTCGGCGATACCGCATCATGAAGGCGTCGCCAGTTTTGAGGCAGCTGTGTGATGTACGCAGCACCTCGGGAGCATCTTCGGGATGAACCAGCTCTTGCGCCACCCTGGCGGTATCTTCGAAGTTCGCGCTGGAGAGGCCGAGGTCCTCCAAAGATCGCTTGTTGACGTAGGCCAGCTTGCCAGCAGGCGTCCAGCTCCAAATGTGGACTGGCAGGGCGTCGACAAGCTGCGACAGCTCCCGTTCTCGTTTTCGCAACGCCTCATGCGCGCGAACCTCGTCTCCGATGTCGATTGAAACCATGTACCACTGTACAATCGCACCAGACGCGTCGCGCAAGGGTTGCGCGCGCGCCTCTATCCAAGGATAGGCGCCATCCTTGTCGCGCCGGCGAAACCTGTTTACGAAAGGCGTTCCGGTCGCAAAGCCATCCAATCCCCTCCGCAGCATTGTCGAAAGATCATCAGGGTGAGCCAGGTATCGGGCCAGCCCCTCGAAGTCCTCGACGTGCGCCGGCGGCGTACCGACATGCTCCAGATATCGCTTGCTGGCAGAGGTGATCTTGCCCGAAGGATCGTAGCTCAAAATGTTAATGGGCACGGCGTCGATCATCTGCTGCAACTGCCGTGTACTGTTCCGCAGCGCCTCTTCGGTCGCCAATTGATCATCGATGTCGACATTGGCGCCATACCACTGAATGATGTCTCCGCTCTCGTTGCGAAGCGGTTCGGCACGTCCTTCTTGCCAACGGTACACTCCGTCTCCCCGGCGGTTACGAAATCTCAAGGCGAAAGGTTCGCCGGTGCGGAAGGAATGGCTTAAGGCGCCGTGCAGAGCCTCTTTGTCATCCGGATGAACGATGTCCCCGATTGCGCCGCGTAAGCCGCCTTCAGCATCGAAGTCTTCCAGCTTCATGCCGATGTAGTCCATCATGGTTTTGTTTATGTACGACGGCTCACCCGTGGGCGTCACACACCAGATCTGCGTCGGAACCGTGTCGACAAGCTGCTGAAGTTGCCGCTCGCTATGGCGCATCGCCTCCTGGGCCACCATCATGTCGTGAATATCGACGCTCACGCCGTACCACTGGATGACGTTGCCGGCCTCGTCTCGCAGTGGTTCGGCGCGGGTCTCGGTCCAACGATAGATGCCGCCGCGCCGGACCTGGCGGTATCTCTGGAGATAGGGCACGCCCGTCTCGCATGAGCGCTTGAAGGCGGCGATTGCCTCAAGCCTGTCCTCCGAGTGAACGACGCTCAGTGACGGCCTTCCGTCAGCCGCGGTGATGTCCTCGAGCCTGGCGCCAGTCGCATCCGTGAATCGCTTGCTCACATACGTCGG
Source organism: Nitrobacteraceae bacterium AZCC 1564 (assembly GCA_036924835.1). Classification (NCBI taxonomy): domain Bacteria; kingdom Pseudomonadati; phylum Pseudomonadota; class Alphaproteobacteria; order Hyphomicrobiales; family Nitrobacteraceae; species Nitrobacteraceae bacterium AZCC 1564. Next base: position 5,340,678 of record JBAGRR010000001.1, on the reverse strand, counting down.
CGTGCCATCCGGCTCCGTGCTCCAGATCAGGGCGGGCACTGCATCGATGAGCTGCTGAAGTTTCTGTTCGCTCCGCCGCAGCGCTTCTTCGGCGTGCATTTGGGCGTCGATGTCGAGACAGACGCCATACCATTGCACGATCTCGCCCTCGGCGTTGCGCATCGGCTCGGCACGTGCGTCAACCCAGTGAAACACGCCGTCCGAACGGCGGAGGCGATGCCTCAGCGAGTAGGCTTCGCCTGTCTCTATCCCGCGTTGAACCGCATTGTGGACGGCGATCGCATCATCAGGATGGATGATGACCTCAACCACCGCATCGATTGAGTCCAATTGTGCAAGGGGCACACCGGTATATTCGACCATCCGTTTGTTTAAGTAGACGGGGTTGCCCTGCGGCGACAAACACCAGATCAGCACAGGGACCGTGTCGATCAATTGCTGCAGCGAGCGTTCGTGCTCGCGCAGTGCAGCTTCGGCGACTTTCAATTCGTCAATGTCGATGGTCGTGCCGTACCAGCCGACGATACGGCCATCGTGATCGCGCGACGGCAAGCCGAAGTTCCGGAACCAGCGAAATCCGCCGTCCGCGCGCAACAAGCGATGCTCACAGGTGTAGTTCTCGCCCGTTCGCAGGCAGTGGCGCCAGGTTGCATTCACCCGATCAAAGTCGTCCGGGTGAACGACGTTGCGAAGGCCGAACTCATCGTCCTTCGTCGCGACGAGAGCCTCCCTGGGCAATCCAGTGAATACCCTGGGACTGCGGCTCATGTAGAGAAACTTGCCGTCCGCATCGGCAAACCATGCGATCGCCGGCATGCTTTCGATAATGCGCAGCGCCTGTTCCGCTTTGCTGCTCGCCCTCTTCGCGCGCCTGTATCCTTCCCAGCCACCGCCGCCGATCATCACAAGGCCCAAGACGGCGGCAGCCGCCACGACAAGGCCGGATGGCTCGGGCGTCAGCCGCATCAAAACAAGCCCGATGCTGCAGCCCATGAGCACGAAGCCGAAGCGTTCGAAGGCGGGCGCTGCTTTTATCATCGGTTGCTCCTGGTGTGGCGATTCAGAAGTCCGCATCATTCGTGCGGCGAGTCTGGAATGCGGACTTCTGAACCAAAGCCACACTAGATCAATAATTTGCTAGTGTCCTTCGATTCCGAAGTTCGCAAGCGAAGGTGCCGCGGAATGATGCGAACTTCGGAATCGGGACACTAGCGTTGAAGGCGCGATACCTCGGCGACCGATCGCCATCAGTCCGGCAACGTGTCCCAAGTCAGGGATTTTCACCTGGATCGTATCGATAGCGGGGCCTTCCGGCATCTTATGGAAATCCATGATAGGCAACCGAACCAGATCATGGAAGCGGCTGCGCCTCGGCGAGGGTCATATGCCGCCTGTGGTGAGATGCATTCGACCAAGACCCAGCATCACCTGACCAACGGCAAGCACACGCTATCCCGACGCACAGTATCGGCGCCGCGGCAAATCCCACAGTTTTCGCGCATCACGCGCGGTGCCAGGACGATTGGGAAGACTGCGAAGGCCCGCACGACCGAAGGGGGGCCATCATGCATTGTCCGGCTTGCACTGATGCGAGGCGAGCTCGCGCGAACAGACCAGCTCGCACGCGGAGGCGCTCATGAGCAAGCCTTGCTTATGCGACCCCGCACAAGATCGTTCCGTTGAGACGACCGAAATCCGGCAGGACGACAAGACGCCGGTTGTCCCTCGCCGCCCGGTCACCGAGATGGCACGCGTTCTCAAGACCACGCCGGTTCATATCGCCTCCGACTTATCCGGCGGCTCCATTGCCCATTGGAGCCACGATGCGTTTCATGAGGTCGTCCGACCGATGACCGATCACGTCATCATGACGTATGTCGGCACCGTGCAACAGCTCGAGCGGCGAAACGGAAATTCGATTATCACCGGCACCGCACGTGATGGTGTTGTGAGCATCATTCCAGCCGGCTCCACGTCCCGATGGGACATCTACCAGCCGATGAATATCATTCAGCTCTACCTTCCGCACGCAACGATTGAGCGCGTTGCCCGCGAAGCTGGCGTCGCGCCTCGCGATCTTCTGGAGCGAACGGCGCATCCTGACCTGGTGACGTCGCGGCTGCTCGTCAGCGCGTCCGATGCCCTACAGGGTAATGACGTGCTCGACACTTTATTCAGGCAACAATTGAGCGACCTGCTGGCCACGCGGCTTCTCTCGGCACATACCGGTATGCCCCACAGCTACCATCCGGCGCTCGGTGGCCTATCGCCGACGGTGTTGCGCCGGGCTATCGAACGATTGCGGTCGGACGCCGATGCCGATGTCTCCCTCGCTGCTCTCGCCTCCGATGCCGGAATGTCACGTTTCCATTTCTGCCGCGCCTTCAAGGAAAGCACAGGCCTTTCACCGCATAACTGGTTGCGCCGCTATCGGCTGGAACAGGCCATGAACTTGCTACGCGATCCTAACAATTCGGTCGCAATGGTCGCGGCGACCCTTGGGTATGCGTCACAGACGGCATTTGCCGCCGCATTCCGGAAGCTGACCGGAGAGACGCCGACCGATTGGCGGCGGCGCACTAGTGGTCCGATTCTAACGTTCGCATCCAGTCTCGGCGAGCACTCTAGCGAACGTTAGAATCGAAAGACCACTAGCAAATATAAGATTTGAGTGGAGCTTTGGGATTTGACGTTCGCATCACGGATTCGCGGCAAGCAGGGTCGCGAACGTCAAATCCGCTCCACTAGTTAACCGCTTCCCTCTTCAAGCGCGTCATTTTGCCCCAACTCGACGTGCCGCGGATTTGAAGTTTCTTCCGAGTGAAGCCGCCAGCTCGATGAAGAACTTCAAATCCAGAAGCGACACTAGAATCATAGGCTTGTCGAAGTTCGCATCCGAACAAGCCTGTGCGAACTTCGGAATCGGGACACAGCCTCCACCTGACCGACGGCAGACTTAAAGCTATCCCCACGTACAGTATCGATCCCGCGAAAAATCCCGCAGGTTCCCGCGCGCATCACGTACGGCGCGAGGAAGTGGCGATGAGCAAACCTTGTCTCTGCGATTTTTCGCAAGACTCTCCGGCTGAGATGACCGACGCGCCTCAGGATAAGACACCAGCTGCCAACCGGCGACCTGCGAACGAGATGTCTCGCGTTCTCAGAACTACGCCGCTTCACATGGCTGCAGATCCATCCGGCGGCGCGATTGCTCATTGGAATCACGGCGCGCTGCACGACGTCGTCGAGCCGATGACCGATCACGTCATCATGACCTATATCGACACCGTGCAACGGCTGGAGCGGCGCAACGGCAAATCGCTTGCGACCGGCACCGCGCGCAGCGGTGTCGTGACCATCATTCCCGCTGGCTCGAGCGCGCGATGGGACATCGACGGCTCTGTCAATGTGGTCCAGCTTTTTCTTCCCCACGGCACGCTGGAGCGTGTCGCAACTGAAGCCGGCAAGCGCGGATTGATCAATCTTGCTGAGCGGACGGGACATCCTGATCCGGTGACGTCCCGCCTGCTCGTGAGTGCGGCGGATGTCATCGACGGCAACGAAGCGCTAGACACTTTATTCCGGCAACAGTTGACCGATCTCTTGGCAACGCGACTTCTCGCCGCACATACTGGCCTGCCCCCCGCTTACCAGCCGGCGCTCGGCGGTCTATCGCCATCGGTGTTGCGCCGGGCTATCGAACGATTGCGGTCGGACAGTGATGTCGACGTTTCTCTTGCGGCACTCGCCTCCGAAGCGGGGCTGTCGCGCTTCCATTTCTGCCGCGCATTCAAGGAAAGCACCGGCCTTTCCCCCCATAGCTGGCTGCGCCAGTATCGGCTCGAACAGGCCATGAACTTGCTACGCGACCCCAACAATTCGGTCGCGGCAGTCGCTGCAGCGCTGGGTTACGCCTCGCAGACGGCGTTCGCCGCTGCATTCCGAAAGCTGACCGGGGAAACGCCCAGCGACTGGCGGCGGCGCACTAGTGGGCCGATTCTAACGTTCGCATCCCCTCTCGGCGAGCACTCTAGCGAACGTTAGAATCGAAAGACCACTAGCAAATATAAGATTCTAGTGGAGCTTTTGGATTTGACGTTCGCATCACGAATTCGCGGTAAGCAGGGTAGCGAACGTCAAATCCGCTCCACTAGTTAACCGCAATCTCTCTTCAAGCACCTCAATCGCTCTGGCGCAGCCGTAGACCTCTTTCGCTAAACCGTCGTCGTGTCCACGCCTACGACGACGGAGACAAAAGAATGGTCTTCAATAAACCGATCGGGCTGTTCGCCGCCCCATCACGACGCAGCGTACTGACATCAGCGTTCGTGTACGGGATCTCATCGACATTTCGTTTTTCTTCGGCAGCAGGTGAGCCAACACATACTCCAACGTACCCTGTGCAAAGGATTGATGCCATGACGTCCATCACAACCCGAGACGGCGTTCATTTATTTTATAAAGACTGGGGTCCCAAGTCCGCTCAGCCGATCGTCTTTCATCACGGCTGGCCGCTCAGCGCCGACGACTGGGACAATCAGATGTTGTTCTTTCTCGGCAAGGGCTTTCGCGTGATCGCTCATGATCGCCGCGGCCACGGCCGATCGAGCCAGGTGAGCGACGGTCACGACATGGACCACTACGCCGCCGATGTCGCGGCGATGGTCGAGCATCTCGATCTGCGCAATGTGATTCACGTCGGCCACTCCACCGGCGGCGGCGAAGCGACGCGCTATGTCGCGCGTCACGGCAAAGGCCGCGTTGCCAAGCTCGTACTGATCTCGGCGGTGCCGCCACTGATGCTGAAGACCCCCGCCAATCCCGGCGGCCTGCCCATCGAAGCGTTCGACGGCCTGCGCAAGGAGTTCGCTGCCAATCGCGCGCAGTTCTATCTCGATTTCGCGAGTGGTCCGTTCTACGGCTACAACCGCCCGGGCGCTAAGCCATCGCAGGCCGTCATCTGGAATTGGTGGCGCCAGAGCATGATGGGCGGCGCGAAGGCGCAATACGAAGGCATCAAGGCGTTCTCAGAAACGGACTTCACCGACGACCTGAAGAGCATCACGGTGCCGACGCTGGTGTTGCATGGCGATGACGACCAGATCGTCCCTATCGGCGCCTCGGCACCGCTGTCGGCGAAGCTCCTGCAAAACAGCACGCTCAAGATCTACGAGAAACTGCCGCACGGCATATGCACGACCCATGCGGACATCGTCAACGCCGAGTTGCTGACTTTCATCACAGCCTAAGCGACGCCGCTTCACCGATCCGCGTCGTCATCGCTCATCAACAGCCTCGCCGCTCATCAAGACCGGCAACGGTGACGTGCGGCCTTTTGAAACTGCAAAACCCATGGAGAGAATGACATGAGACTCGTTATTGTAGGCGCCGGTTTCGCCGGCATGTATGCCGCACTTTCCGCAGCCCGCCTGCGCGACATCCAGGGCGTTTCGCCCGAAGAACTCGAAATCGCGCTGGTAGCTCCTCAGCCGACGCTGGTGATCCGCCCGCGCCTCTACGAGCCGAAGCCTGAAACGCTGACGGCACCTCTGCAGGATGTGCTTGACGCCGTCAACGTCGTCTACGTGCAGGGTAGCGTCGACAACATCGACACCAAGGCGAGTTCAGTGCAGGTCATCAACGCCAAAGGCGAGCGCAAGTCCCTTTCCTATCATCGCCTGGTGATCGCCACCGGCAGCCGGCTGTTCCGCCCGAATATCCCGGGCCTCGCTGAACATGGCTTCAGCGTCGACAATCTCGACGACGCCATGGCCCTCGACCGCCACCTGCACAAGCTCGCGACCTTGCCGCCGTCAGCAGCGCGCGACACTTTCGTGATTGCGGGCGCGGGCTTCACCGGCATCGAAGCGGCCACCGAGTTGCCTTCGCGCCTGCGCACGATTTTTGGCAAGAATTTCAAGCCGCGTGTCATCATCGTCGATCGCAGCCCTGCGGTCGCCCCTGACATGGGTGAAGGCCCTCGCCCCATCATTGAGGAGGCACTGCGCAAGGTCGGCGTGGAGACGCGGCTCAATGCCGGCGTCGCATCGCTGGACAAGTCCGGCATCAGCTTAAGCACCGGTGAGCACATTGAAGCCGCAACGGTGATCTGGGCGGCGGGCATTCGCGCCAATCCGCTGACCACGAAAATTCCCGGCGAGCGTGACAATTTCGACCGGCTGCTGGTCGACGGTTGCTTGCGGGTGCCCTCCGTGCCCGGCGTCTTTGCCACCGGCGATGCAGCGCGCGCTGCATGCGACGACATCGGCAACTACGCACTGATGTCGTGCCAGCACGCCACGCGCATGGGAGCCTTCGCAGGCAACAATGCCGCCGCGGAACTGCTCGGTGTGCCGACCCGGCCCTATCACCAGAAGGCCTACGTCACCTGTCTCGACCTCGGCGAAGCCGGCGCGCTCTTCACCCGCGGCTGGGACCGCAAGGTGGAGATGGTCGGTGCGGTCGCCAAGAAGACCAAGCAGGAGATCAACACGGTGTGGATCTATCCGCCGAAGCCCGAGCGTGCCGCGGCGCTCGCTTCCGCTGATCCGGAGCGTGTGACGGATCTCTAAGCGCCGCGCGCGACTTAACCGATCCTCGCGGCCGCCCCAAACGCGAGGTGATGCGACCCGGCGCTTGCCCTCAGCGCCCGGTCTGCAAACGACGGCCGGCCTTTCCACTCGGGGCCGGCCGTCATGATTTTTAGCAAGCGGAGACGTTGTGGAGTGAATAACAGCGAGCTGTGCCGCTCACGTCAGGGAGATGCCGCCGTCCACACGAATGGTGGCACCTGTGACGAAGCTGCTGGCGTCGGACGCCAGAAACAGCGCAGCCTGGGCCAGTTCTTGCGGGCGGCCCAGCCTGCCAAGGGGGATGGCTTTCACCAGTCCTTCATCAAACGAAGGTCTCGCCTCTTCCGTGATGCCCATCTTGGCGATGATCGGCGTGTCAACCGGTCCGGGACTCAGCACATTGACGCGGATGCCACGTTCCTTGAATTCCAGCGCCCAGCTTCTTGCAAATGCTTCGATCGCCGCCTTGCTGCCGGCATAGACCGCATGCCCCTCAAGCACCTTGTTGCTGGCGATCGAGCTGGTGAGGATAATCGATCCGCCGTTACGGAGCAGCGGCGCAATCTTCTGCACACCGAAGAAGACACCACGCGCGTTGATCGCGAACTGGGCGTCAAATTCCTCAACACCGACTTGGTTCGAAGGCGTGATGACGATCACACCGGCATTGGCAAGATAAATGTCCAGCGCACCAAATCGCTCTCGAACCTCCCTAACAACTTGATCATGATGGGCGAGGTCCGAGATATCGCCCCGGATTGCGATGGCCTCATGACCGATCTCTGCAACCGCTGCATCCAAAGCGTCTTGTCTTCGCCCGGTGACGATCACTTGTGCGCCGTTGTCTGCGAACAGTTTTGCCGCAGCAAGTCCAATGCCGCTCGCTCCGCCCGTGACCAGAGCCGTTTTGCCGTTAAGAACACCCATGATGTGACTTTCCTTCAATGACTGAGAGGAAGATAGATTTCGACAAATCGGCACATAAGATCGTAGTTTGGCACATGATTTGTGCTGGGATGTCTTGAATGACAATCATTGCAGACAAGATGGGTGGACTGGAGGCGTTCGTCGCCACCGTGGAGACGGGCTCTTTCAGTGCGGCATCCGAGCGGCTTGGCACCACGCCCTCAGCCATCTCGAAAAGTGTCGCGAGGCTTGAACAGCGCCTGGGCGCGAAGCTGTTCCGGCGCTCGACACGATCACTCACCCTGACTGTCGAGGGCACAGCCTATTACGAACGCGCGGCGCCTCTTCTCCGCGGCCTGGAAGACGCGGAGGACGTTGTCCGCTCCGCCTCCACAGCGCGGGGCAAGTTGCGGATCACGATGCCAAGTGAACTCGGGCGTTTGCTGATGAACGCCGTGACCAACGGCTTCATGCCACGGCATCCCGAGATCCGGCTGGACATCGGAATGACCGATCGCGCTGTCGACCTCATCCGCGAGGGTTATGACGTGGCGTTGCGCGCGGGAAAACTCATCGACAGCGACCTCACCGTTCGCACGCTCGGCGAACTGCCCATGGCATTGGTCGCCTCGCCGGAGCACCTGAAGCACAACGGACGCCCGCGCGCGATCGAGGACCTGAGCCGAGCGACACATCTTCGCTATATGCTCGGCGGCCGGCCCTTTCCGATCCGCTTCATGGACGGCTCGACGATTTCACCCGAAGGGCGCCTCGATCTCGACAGCGGCTTCGCGTTGCGGGTGGCGGCGCTCAATGGTGTCGGCATCGCCTACCTCCTGCGCTGCACGGTCGAAGCGGATATCACGTCCAAACGCCTGGAGGTTGTCCTGCCTCAACGAGAGCTCGAGCGCGTCCCGCTGCACTTCCTTCATGCCTTCGGCCGAACCCCACCGCTCCGCGCGCGGTTGTTCATGGATTTCGTAGCGGCCGAAATCGCGCCGTATCTGGTATGAACGACTTGGCATGACCGACTTGGCATGAACGACTGGCATGAACGGCGCGGATCGGTGAACGCGATCAGCCCTCGCGTTGAGCGGCGTCTCCTCCATACCAATACCCGAGCAGGAGGATGAGCAATCCGGCCAGCAGCATCGGGATCCCGGCAACGTAGAGAATGTGCTGCGCGCTGAGGTGATAAGCCAACAAGGCGCCGATCAGCAGTGGCCCGCCAATACCGCCGAGTCTTCCGATCCCGAGCGCCCAACCCACACCAGTCGATCTGATGGCCGTCGGATAATAGATCGCCGCCAGCGCGATCACGCTCTTCTGTCCGCCGCTGATGCAAAAGCCGGCACAGAAGGCGGTCGCCACCATGATCCAGCTCGGCTTGTCGATCGAATAGCCGAACAGCAAAACGAACAGGACGCCGGCCAGATAAACCGTCGCAAGCGAGCCATAGGGTCCGATGCGGTCCATCGCCGGTCCGATCACGAATGCAGCGACGATGCCGCCAACGGTCGTCATGCTGGTGGCAAGAGCAACGGTGCTGAGCGGATGACCGACATTGGTGAGGATCGACGGCAGCCAACTCTGCAGCGCGTAGAACTCAGCCAGGTTGAGCGTAAACACGATCCAGATCAGCAGCGTTCCGGCGGTGCGCCCGGATGAGAACAGACTTCCGACCGCGCTGCGCCGCTCGGCCGCCTCGGTGACGAACTGCGTTGGCCCCTGCACCGGCAACGCACCATCCACGCGACGCACCACGCGCCAAACGGCATCCGGCTTCGCTTTTGTGCGGATCAGGAAGTGCATCGACTCCGGCAAGAACATCAGCGCCAGGATCGCGACAAGCATCGGCGCCGCGCCGCCGATCCACAGCATCGACCGCCAGCCATATTCAGGAATAGCCCAGGCCGCGACGGCTCCGGCCGCGACGAAACCCAGCGAGAAGCCGGAATAGATCGCCAGGACGAACGTCGCCCGCAACCGCGCTGGACTGAACTCGGTCGTCAATGCGATGGCGCTCGGCACCACCGAACCGAGCGCGATACCCGTGACGAAACGTAAGCCGATCAATTCGGTGACGTTGGTGGCAAAGACCGTTGCAAACGTTAGCAAGGCGAAAGCAAACGTGGAGATGATCACAAGCTTGCGGTGGCCGAAACGATCCGACAACGGCGAGACCAGCAGGTAGCCGACCATCAATCCCGTCAGCGCCGACGAGAAGATCGGCCCGAGAAGCTGTTTATTAAGCCCCCACTCTTTCGCGATCGACGGCGCCATATAACTGATGGCCTGCGTGTCGAAGCCGTCAAGAAACATGACGAGACCGCACAACAGCACGATTCCATACTGTGTGATGCCGGTGCGACGAGAATTAATGAAGGATGGAACGTCAAAAGCAACCTCGGTACTACTCATTTCCTCACCTCTGCGGCCAAATGATTTGGTCCAGTTTGTTTTTTTGATTTGATGACAGCGCGGCGATCGTCGCGCTGCGAAGAACGTGCAGTCGTTGTCAGCCGGCAGCTTGCAGGGATGTTTGCGCAGGCTGCGTGTCAGATGATCCGCTCGGCACGAACGCGTCAGCGTAGAACCGGTCACTAGGCAGTCCGCCGCACGCCTTGAATTCGTTGCGTGCAGCTTCGATCATCATCGGATTGCCGCAGGCATAGACATGCCGGTCCGACAGGTCCGGAAGATCCTCGAGCACTGCGGCGTGAACCAGTCCACGACGTCCGTGCCAGGTCGCGTCCGGCTCGGACAACACCGGAATGAACGTGAACCATGGATAGCGCTTCGCCCACTTCTCGCAGGTCTGCGCGAGATAAAGATCGGCCTTGCTGCGCCCGCCCCAATAAAAGCGCACCTCGCGGTTGAGCCGCCGCCGGATCATGTCATCAAGGATGGACTTCAACGGCGCAAAGCCGGTGCCGGTCGCCACGAACACGTAACGCGCCTGATCGTCTTCGCGCAGGTGGAAATCGCCGAACGGCACCTCGACTTCCAGCTTGTCGTTGAGCTGCAAGGAGGCCAGCACCTTCTCGGAGAACGCGCCGCCTGGCACGTGCCGAATGTGGAGCTGCACGCCGTCACTCTCCTGCGGCGCATTGGCCATCGAGAAGCTGCGCTCGTCGCCATCCGGCGTGCGAATGCGCAGATACTGCCCAGCCTTGAACTTGGCGCGAATGCTGGCCGGAAAGCGCAATTGCAGGATGGCGACATCATCCGCCGGGCGGGACATGCGAAACACCCGCGCCTGGATTTTCTTCCGCGCCAACGGATCGTGACGCGAAATGCGCCGCGGCCGGATGGTGAGATCGCTCTTGGCGGTCGCCGTGCAGAACAAGACCTTGCCCGCCGGACCCGTCATTTCCTTCGAGCGCTGTTTGACATCGCCCTTGCTCAGAAAGCCTTCGCAGGATGCGCAGACGCCCTTCCGGCAGGAATAAGGCATCGTGTAGCCCGCGCGTTCCGCCGCGACGAGAATGGTTTCGCCATCGTTGCAGGTGAAGCTGACGTCGGCGTCTTCGACTGCGATTGTGTGCGTCATGCCGTTTCCTTGAATTGATTGGCACCTGCGACAAGCTGAATGCAGCGCAGGACGGGCGTCGGATCGGCAATACCCTTCCCGGCAATGTCGAAGGCACTGCCATGGCCGACACTCGAAAACATCAAACCGGCACCGATCGACATTGCCGCCGAATTTCGGCCAGCGAGCAACTTGATCGGGATGTGTCCCTGATCGTGATACATCGCCACGAATGAATCGAAGCCTTGCTGACCCAGCATCAGATCAGCACCCACCGGCCCTTCGATATCGATGCCTTCCGCCTTCAGCCGCTCGACCAGCGGCTTGACGATGCGGTCGTCATCATCGCCGAAGAGACCGCCCTCGCCCGCATGAGGGTTGATGCCGAAAACGCCAAGCTTCGGACGCGCAATGCCAAGGTTACGCAAGGCATCAATGGTTGTGCGAATGGCGCGCTCGATCAGCGTCGGCGTAATCCGATTGAGGGCATCGAACAGCCGCTCATGCAAGGTCACGTGAACGATGCGCAAGCCGGCGCCGACCAGCATGAGGAATACTTCATCCTCCGGCACCTTCTTCAGCCGCGCCAGCAGGCTCGGATAACCGGAGAACTTGATGCCGGCCGCGTTCACGTTGGTCTCGGAGTGCGGACACGCCACAATGCTGTGGGCGCGCCCCTCTCTCATCAGATCGAGCCCCGCCTCGACATAGGCCACCGTTGCGCGACCGCCCTCCGCGCGCCCTTGTCCGGGCGTGAAGGCTTTCGCATCGAGCGCTGCGACAGGATGATAGCGCAACGCCTGCTTGTCAGCGGATGCCCCCGCCTGCGTCAGCGGGCGGCCGGGCGCGAATTTGTCTGCGTAGAACTGGATGACATGCTCATCGCCGACGAGAATGGGCGATGAGCCAGGCTGCGCTTCCGCGCACAGCACCGCGGCTTTCACCGCGATTTCAGGGCCGATGCCATTGGGATCGCCAATGGTCAGCGCAACAGCTTTCGGTGTCATAACGGCAGCGCCAGAAGCGTGTCGATTCGCGAACTATCACACACCACCGTGCGCTCGTTCAGTTGTGCCGCGCCATCCACGATCTCGTAGACATCGAAATAGCGGCCCGTGGCATAGATCGACGTGTCGCCATCTTGCAGGATGCGCGCCACCATGAAGGGCGTCTCGCTCTTCACCTTTGCGCCGTCCTCCGAGAGGATCGATGGCAGGCCAAGGATGTGCCGATAGCTCTGCCGCTCATAAATGTTCGCTTCGCGCAGGGCGGAGACACGGTCGGTCAGCATACCGCGCGAGTTGGCGAACACGATGCCGGCCTCGAGCCCGTCGCGATAGTTCGATGCCGTCGTGATCTTGTAGAGGCATGGACCGTGAAACAGGCTCGGCCACTCCTCGAGACGGTCGTCATCGATGCAGCGTGCGTAATCGGCCTGCGCCTTGGTGATGTATTGCAGAGAATTCCCGTACATAGCGCGCCCCTTAAATTCCCATGTTGGCGCGATACGCCTTCCAGAAGCCGCGTACCGACGCCTCGGTCACCCTGCTCTCGCTGCTGTTGGCCTCGGCGCCGCCCATCTCCAGCACCGCTTGATCCTCGCTCGCGCCGGCAATGCCACGCTGCACGAAGCCGCCGACACAGCCGTCTTCCATCGAGATGTAACCGGCCGGGCCAACAAGGTTGCCCTGCTTGATGCGCGTCAGGCGCTGCTCGGGCGTATCATCGGCGAAGCCGAGATAAGTCCAGTTCAGATCGGTCCTGTCGACGGCGCGCGGCACGATCTGGCGAACAGCGATTGCGTTCTGGATCTGCTGCAGGACGAAGGTCGGAAACACCGACAGAATCTGCAGCGTGCAGCCGTCGTGATACTCGTCGAAGCTTTCCAGCAAGGTCGGATCGGCAAGCTTGTACTCGCTCTCGGAGCGCAATTGCTGCTTGGCGTAATCGACATCCTTCGCAGCCTCGGGATCGATCGCCGAATAGCTGACGTGATGTCCGCCGCTTTCATCGACAATGATGCCGCCCTTCATCGACAGCCGGTTCAACTCAAACGTCGTGAAGAACAGATGCAGGATGCTGGCGTGATAGGAGTCCTTGACGTTCTCCATGTAGAGCTTCCAGTTATTCGGAAGCGCCTGGGTGAAGCGCCCCAGCACCACGGCCTTGCGGCCGCCGAGCACGCGCTCGATACGGTTCAGGATCTCTTCGCCAAGATATTCCTCGATCGACGGCACATCTTCGGAGAATGAGCCGAAGATCAGGCCGTGAACGATCGCGATGCGCAGCTTGCGCGGACCGTGCTGCTCCATCTTGAAGCTATCCGGCATACCGCCCTTGCCTTTGATGCCATCCTTGAATGCGACGCCGGTCAGGTTGCCCTGCGGGTCGTAATTCCATGCGTGGTACACGCAGCTGAAATCCTTGCGATGCTTGCCGCGGTTTTCCAGGCAGATCAGCGCGCCGCGATGGGCGCAGCGATTTTCGAACGCGTAGATTTCATTGTCGGTGTCGCGGGTGACGATCACCGGCGTGTCGCCGATGTGCGTCGTGAGGAAATCGCCCGGCTCGGCCAGTTCAACTTCCAGCGCGAGGTAATGCCAGTTCGGTCCCTGGAAGATTTTGCGCTGCTCTTCCGCGTAAACCGATTGATCCTGAAACACCCAATACGGAACGCGGGTGAGGCCTTCCGGCCAATTGAGCGGACGCGCGTCTTCCGGCGGCAAAACGATCTTATTCATCAGCGCTCCCGTACGCTTGACTTGAACGGCGATATGTTCGAATATCGAACATATACTTGATTTTCGAACACTTTGAGCCGTTCTAAATCGGCTGTCAAGGCGAGCTCTGCTATGTCGAGTGCAGAACCCAAAGAGAAACGCGAAGGAATGGCGGGGCTCGCGAAGGGCCTCGCGATCATCGAGGCGTTCTCAGTCCATCCGGTGATGAGCGTTGCCGATGCCGCGCGCGCGTCAGGCGCCACACGCGCCGCAGCGCGCCGATGCCTGCTCACGCTGGTGGACTTGAATTACCTGGAATTGTCGGGACGAGACTTCCGTCCCCTGCCGCGGCTACGCCGATTGGGCGGCATGTTGTCCGAGCGCGATAAGCTCGCACAGATCGCACAGCCGCTGCTGGAGCGCGCCCGCGATGAAGTGACAGAATCGGTTTCGCTCGCAGTGCTTGATGACGATCAATCGCTGTTCATTGCGCGCGCGCAAGCCGAACATTATGTCCAGACCGGCGTTCGCGTCGGCGCCACTCTGCCGCTCTATGCTTCGGCGACAGGTCGTGTGCTGCTCGGTCGCCATGCCGATGACGATATCGCGCGACGGCTGAACCGGTATCCGATGGTCGCTCGCTCGCCGCGGACACTGACCACGATCCCGGACATTCTGGCTGCGATCAGAACCGCCGAAAAGAACGGCTATGCCATCAGCGACGAGGAATTGGCACTGGGCATCAGGGCGATGGCCGTTCCGGTGTTTGGCACCAACGGCGAAATCGTTGCCTCCGTCAGCGTGAGCGCAGCTTCTGCCCGCGTCAAAGTCAGCGATCTGCGCAAGCGTGTGCTGCCCGTGTTGCTCAACTGCGCGGACCAGATCTCGCAGCCGCTGAAAGAGCTGCGGTGAAGCGCATCGTCTCGGGTGCTGCTCGTGCAGCGAAGGCGATCATCGATACGTGATCAGTCCCGCGAAGCCTTCGTCCATGTGATCCTGATGATGGCAGTGAAACAAGGTCGCCCCTGGGTCGTCGGCTACGAAATCGACTTCGGCCGTCGAGAAGCGCGGCATGCTGATAGTGTCTTTGATGATACCGGACGTCGGCTTGTCGCCGATCTTCGTGATCTCGAAAGAGTGACGGTGCAGATGCACCGGATGTTCGTCGCCGCTGTTGTTGTTCAGCAGTAAGCGATAACGCTTTCCCTCGGTCACGGTAAACAGCGGATTGGTATCGGGCCAGGACTTTCCGCTGATGGTCCAGCGATTGTAGCCGCCGCGTCCGCCCGGAATTTTCTCGAACTTGAGGCTGATGGTTTCGTCGGGTGTCGCGGCTTCCCCCGCGGGCCGACCGAAGATGGTGTAGTCCCATTTGGTATTGGCGGGTGCTGACCACACCGGCTCGCCGCTTCGATTGGCATATTCGACAACCACGCCCATTCCCATGTTGCGGTCTTCGTCATCGGTGGAGCCGAACACCCAGACACCGGGATTGTTCATCTCCACGATCACGTCAGCCCGCTCGGCGGCATCGAGCTTCAGGACATCGACAATCGCCGGTGCCGGCACGGGATTGCCGTCGAGCGCGAGAACCTTGAAGTGATGTCCCGGCAGTGCGAGCGAGATGCCCATGTTGCCACTGGCATTGAGCAACCGAAACAGCACGCGCTCCCCTTCCCGCACCCGGATCGGCTCGCCATGACCGAGCATGCGATCACTCAAGGTCGCCGCGTGATACATCACCTCTAAGCCGTTATCCGGCGGCGGCCCCTTCTTGATGTCCTGCATGCTGACCCAGTGGCCGTCCCAGTGATGCGCGGCAAGCAACACCTCGCGATCGTAGCTGCCGGGATCGCCGGTGGCAGGCTCGACGATAAGAAAGCCGAACTCGCCCGAATAAGTGCTCTTGGTGAGATCAGTCATCGCCATGGCGTGGCTGTGATACCAGCGTGTCCCGGTAGGCTTTGGGGTGTACGCGTATATGAGCGATTTGCCGGGCTCGATGATTGGCGAGCCCTCTTCCGTCGATCCATCCTGCTCCGGGGGAATAAACAGGCCATGCGAGTGAATGAGGTTCGCGTAGCCTGAATCATTGGTAACTTCGATGCGGACAGGCTGTCCCTCCTTCATGCGCAGCACAGGACCGGGGACGGTCCCGTTGTAGGCAGTGGTCTTGATCACCTTTCCAGGAGCGATCTCGATGGATGTTGGCGCGATCCTGATCTTGTAGTCGGCCACCGCCTTCAGCGCCGCTTGTGCACGAATGATAGGGAACGTGCGCGTAGCCGTAAGAGAGACTGCGCCGGCTTGCGCGCCGCGAAGGAGCGCTCTGCGACTGAGAAGCGGTCGCATTCCTTCCTGCTGATTGAGCTTCGCCATCGCGCACTCCGTCTGCAGCCCACGCTCCAATGTGCATCAATTGACGCTGGGCAGATAGACGGGCAAGAAAGCTCCATCAACAAAACAATTTGATGGTTGGTGATGAGGCTTTATCGGAAGCCGGCCGTGAAGATGGTCGGCCCGCTCAGGTCAGCGCCAGGCGCTTTCGTTCTTCTGCTCGTAATCCTTGAACGCCTTCTCGAGGCCTCCCAAAACCTCGGCCGATGTTTCGAACATCGCCTTCAATTGAGGCTCGTCGACCTTCTCGATATCCTCGCGCAGATGGCGCCTGATATCTTGAAGTGCTTTCTGCATCTTTTGGGTGTGGTGTCGCGGATCGCGATCTGCCGCACTTGCCATGGCCGGTCTCCTCGCTGCTAATATGCCTCTGCCGAATATCCGAAGACGGTCCAGCAGGCCAACGCTTTAACGGCCCGCCGTAGCTATCGTTCCAATTACGAAATCCGATAAAGACAGCATGAAGTTCAAGGATCTTCTCAGCGGGTTCATCAGGCTGCATATTCTGCACCATGCTGCGGAACATGAAATCTACGGTCAGTGGATTATCGACGAACTCGCGCGGCATGGCTACAAGCTCAGCCCCGGGACGCTCTATCCGCTTCTGAATGCAATGGAACAGCGGGGCTATCTGAAGTCCCGCAAGCAGCGTGAAGGACGCACCGCCCGTAAGCTTTATCGAGCCACTGCTCTGGGGAAGAAAGGACTGACCCTCGCAAAACTCCGCGTCAAGGAGTTCACCGGCGAGGCCATGAAGGAGTAGATACGGCTGGCCTAAAGTGACTTGTATTCGCGGAGATACCGGTTATCGATATCGGAAATCGATAATGACTGTCGGACACGCAGACTGGTAGAAGGACCTATGGCATGCCGATAGACCGCCGTTCTCTGCTCGCCAGCGGGGCCCTTCTCCCTCTGGCCGGCCTGCAGACACGGATCGCGGCCGCGCAAGGCGATCAGGAGAAAGCAGACTACACCTTGCGGATCGCGACCGGCCTCGCCGAACTGGCTCCGGACCATATCGTCTCGACCACGCTCTACAACGGACAGTTTCCGGGTCCACTGCTGCGCTTCAAGGAAGGACAGCGCACGGTCGTCGACGTCCATAACGATACCGACGTCCCGGAGCTGGTGCATTGGCACGGCCAAATCGTACCGAGCAATGTCGATGGGACCGCCGAGGAAGGCTCTCCCTTCATCCGGCCGCACGGAATGCAGCGTATCTCGTTCGTGCCGAAGCCCGCCGGTTTTCGCTTCTATCACACACATGTCGTCGCTGGTCACGACCTCAACCGCGGCACCTACACCGGCCAGGTCGGCCCGGTGTACATCGAGCCCAAGAACGAGCCAGGCGATTACGACCGCGAGGTCTTTTTGGTGCTCAAGGAGTGCGAACCGTCCTTCAGCCGCGGGGGCGACATGCACACGGACTTTCTCGCCGGCGAACCGATCAAGGACCTGAAGGATCTCGAAAAGAAATCCGACGACGAAGCCCAAGAAAAGATCAATGAAAAGACCAATGAAAAGATCAATCAAAAGACCAAGGGCTTTGAGGTCGGCTACGACCTCTTCTCGATCAACGGCAAGATGCTGGGCCATGGCGAGCCGATCCGCGTCAATCGAGGTGAACGCGTGCTGTTTCACGTTCTGAACGGCAGCGCCAGCGAAATCCGAAGCCTCGCGCTTCCAGGGCACACGTTCAATGTCGTCGCGCTCGACGGCAATCCCGTGCCGACGCCCCAGCACGTGCCGGTCCTCTGGCTGGGGACGGCCGAGCGTATCTCGGCGATCGTCGAGATGAACCGTCCCGGCGTCTGGATCATGGGCGATCTCGCCGACGACGACCGCAAGCGCGGAATGGGCATTGTCGTCGAATACGCTGGCGCGAAAGGCAAGCCGCGATGGGCGAAGCCGAAGGCGTTCCGCTGGGATTACGCGCAGTTTGGCAAGGCCGGCACCGAAGCCGCCAGACCTGATGAGACGTTGGAGATCATCATCGCCAAGCGCAACGGCGCGATGGGCGGCTTCACTCAGTGGACGCTCAACGGTGAGGCGTTCTCGATGGAGACAATGAAGCCGATCTACAAGGTGCGCGAGGGACGGCGCTACCGGCTGAAATTCCGTAACGCGAGCGGCGACATTCATCCGCTGCACCTCCACCGCCACAGCTTCGAACTGGTGCGGGTCGGCGGCAAGCCAACGTCGGGCATCCTCAAGGACGTCGTGATGCTCGGCGGCTTCCAGGAGATCGAGTTCGACTTCGTCGCGGACAATCCAGGACTGACGCTCTTTCACTGCCATCAACAACTGCACATGGATTTTGGATTCATGGCCCTATTCGAGTACGCGTGACGCATGGATATCGCCAACGATGAAACATCAGCCGCCGTCCGGGGGTCGCCGGCGGAGGTTCTGCGCATCTTCTTCAAACTGGGGGTGACCAGTTTCGGCGGTCCGATCGCTCACATCGGCTACTTCCGCGAAGAGTTCGTTGTGCGCCGGAAATGGATCGACGAACACGCCTTTGCGGACCTCGTCGGCTTGTGTCAATTCTTACCCGGCCCGGCGAGCAGCCAAGTGGGTTTCTCGATCGGATTGATGCGCGCCGGTTATCTTGGCGCGCTCGCCGCGTGGGCCGGCTTCACCTTGCCTTCAGCGTTGCTTCTCGTTTTGTTTGCCTATGGAGCGGCAGCGCTGAACGGTCCCCTCGCCGACGGACTGCTGCACGGACTGAAGCTGACAGCGGTGGCCATTGTGGCCCAAGCCGTCTGGGGTATGGCGCGCACACTTACTCCCGATCGGACGCGCGCCTCTGTCGCTGTCGTGGCGGCTTTGATCATCCTCTTCAGTTCATCATCGGTCGCGCAGATTGCGGCCATTGCCCTCGGCGCAATTGCAGGTCTGTGGCTCTGCCGCAGCGAGGCGGCCGCGCCATCCGGACATGTGGAGATGCCGGTGTCCCGCGTGGCCGGGCTCGTCACGCTGAGCGCCTTTTTCCTTTTGCTGGCAGGACTTCCAGTGCTGCGCGGCCTGACTGGATCGTCCGGCCTGGCATTGTTTGATGCGTTCTATCGATCGGGCGCGCTCGTCTTCGGCGGCGGGCATGTCGTGCTGCCGCTGTTGCGCGAAGCCTTTGTCGCGCCAGGTTGGCTGAGCGACGATGCTTTCCTTGCAGGCTACGGAGCAGCGCAAGCCGTACCCGGTCCGCTCTTCACGTTTGCTGCCTATCTCGGCACGGTCGTTAAAGCAGAGCCTCACGGACTCGCAGGCGCGGTGCTCGGTCTCATCGGCATCTTCCTGCCAGGAATCCTCATCTTGCTCGGCGTTCTGCCGTTCTGGGATTCATTCCGAAGACGCGCGGGCGCGCAGGCGATGATGCGCGGCGTCAACGCCGCAGTCGTAGGGATATTGGGCGCCGCACTCTATGATCCGGTGTGGACCACGACCATCCATTCGCCGAAGGATTTCGGCATCGCGCTGGTCGGCTTCGTTTTGCTTGTCGTCTGGCGCGCGCCTCCGCTGCTCGTCGTCGCCTTCAGCGCCGCTGCGGGAACAGCCATGACGCTCATCTGATGACTGCTCGAATAACGACAGCTTGAACAAATAGCCGAGACTCCACAGAGGAATCATACGGAGAGAATCTTTGGAGACTGCCTGCGCGTCGCTGTTCGCTCCGTTGTCGCTGGCAGCCCCGCCCTCGCCGCCTATTGCCATTGCTCGGATTGCGCGAAGTGCACCGGCAACGCATTCAATGTAAGCGTGCGGTTGGTGGGCCACTTTTGTGATGCGACAGGCAAGCCTGAGTGCTAAGCTGATTTTTTAGGCGTCCATTAAGGCCACCCGGCGGTCCCGGGCAAGCAGTGCTCACAGTCCGGCTCGAGGCTGTGCGATGCCAAAGATTTTATTGATCGAAGATAACGAGATGAACCGCGACATGCTCTCGCGGCGTCTCGCGCGCGGCGGCTACGAGGTCGCCATTGCTGAGGACGGGGCGCGTGGCGTCGCAATGGCGGTGAGCGACAAGCCCGATCTTATCCTGATGGACATGAGCCTGCCGGTGATCGACGGCTGGGAGGCGACGCGCCGGATCAAGGCCACGCCCGAACTGTGCAAGATCCCCATCATCGCACTCACAGCACATGCCATGGCGACCGACCGGGAACAGGCCCTCCAGGCCGGCTGCGACGACTACGACACCAAACCGATCGAGCTGCAAAGGCTGCTGGGCAAGATCCAGACGCTGCTCGCGGCTGCGCGCTAGCGGTCCGATTCTAACGTTCAAGTTCCGAACGGACGACGGGAGGAAACAATCATGAAAACGGCTCAGTACAAATGGTCCCAAAGCGACGGGTGGCGACCGAATTTGCCTGCTGGTGAAGCCGGACAACAAAGTGTCGTGTTCGTTTTCGGCGCCAGATCACTGATGCAGAACGGCGATCTTGTGGGCGAGCTGCGCGACCACTTCAAAGGGGCCGCCATGCTTGGTTGCTCGACGTCCGGCGAGATTCTTGGCGACGCGGTCGTCGACGATTCCGTGACTGCCACCCTTGTCGACTTCGAGCATACGCGCCTGCGTTCCGCTTCTGCTACGATTGGTGAGGCGAAGGCCAGCTACAACGTCGGCAAGGAGCTCGCGCAGATGTTGAGCGATCCCTCGTTGCGCCATGTATTCGTGCTTTCGGACGGCTTGCACGTGAATGGCTCCGACCTGGCGCGTGGTCTTGCGGGCGGCGTCTCGGAGGGCGTGTCGATCACTGGCGGCCTTTCCGGCGATGGAACAAAGTTCGCAGAGACTTGGGTCATTGCCGACAATGCTGTGGGGCCCCAGCGCGTAGGAGCGGTCGGTTTGTATGGCGACGACTTGCGCATCGGCTACGGATCGATGGGCGGCTGGGTCTCATTCGGGCCGGTACGCACGATCACGCGGGCCGAGGGCAACATCCTCTATGAGCTGGACGAGCGGTCAGCGCTGGATCTCTATAAATCATACCTGGGCTCGCATGCCGACCAGTTGCCAAGCTCCGCCCTGCTCTTCCCGATCCTGGTTGCCGAGGCCAAGGGCGGCCAGGGTGTCGTCCGGACCGTCCTGTCTGTGGACGAGCAGAACAAGTCAATGACGTTCGCCGGTGACCTCCCGCAGGGCGGAACGGCGCAGTTGATGAAGACCAATGTTGACGATCTGGTCGACGGCGCGACGGGCGCCGCCAAGGCCAGCCTCAGCGGGCTGGGCGACAGGCGGCCGGATCTTGCAATTCTGGTGAGCTGTGTCGGCCGCAAGCTTGTGATGAAGCAGCGCACCGAGGAAGAAATCGAAGCAATCCGAAATGTCTTCGGGACGGATACCAAGCTTTCCGGGTTTTACTCGTACGGCGAGCTTTGCCCCTTCATGCATGGTGGCGAGTGCCGCCTGCACAATCAAACCATGACCATCACGACTTTCGCCGAGGTCTGAACGTCACGGGGGTCCGGATGCACAGGCTGCTACGACGCCAGCTCAAAAAGCACCTCGGTGTCGAGGACGACGTCCCGGCTGCGCTGCAGCGTTTCGTGGCAGCCGTGGACGCCGCATACGCCGATTTAGATAACGATCGGGCGATGCTCGAGCGCTCTCTGGAGCTGAGCTCGACGGAGCTGTCGGAGGCACGCGACAAGGCAACGGAAGCCCAGCGCCGGCTGATCGACGCGATCGAGAGCATCTCGGAGGGTTTCTCGCTCTACGATGCCGACGACAAGCTGGTGATATACAACGGGCGCTACCGGGACATGCACGGCACCGCCAGTATCAATCAGGGCATATCGTTCGAAACGATCATCCGCAATGCAGTCGCGGGCGGCGAGATCCGCGACGCGGAGGCGGATGTCGAGACCTGGGTCGCGGAACGTCTGGCCCGGCATCGCGATCCCAAGGGCACGCATGTTCAACGCCGCTCCGACGGACGCTGGATCCAGATCAATGAGCGCAAAACCTACGACGGCGGCACGGTCGCGACCTACGCCGACATCACTGACCTGAAGCAGGCGGAGCAGGCAATCCAGGAGAGCGAGCAGCGGCTACGCGTCATTGCCGAGGCCGCGCCGATGGCAGTGCTGATCGTCACCTTCGACGACGGGGTCATCCGGTATGTCAATCAACGCTTCACTGAAATGTTCGGGATCGAAGCTTCGTCTGCCCTGGGCCGGCAAGCGAAAACTCTTTATGCAGACCCGCAGCATCGCGAGCGCTTCATGGGCGCACTCACCGACCATGGCCATGTGGAGGGCAGGGAGATGCTGCTCAGACGGGATGGAGGCGAAGAGTTCTGGGCGCTCATCGCCTCGCAGCGTGTCCAGTTCGAAGGGCGCCCGGCGATGATCACGGGCCTCGCCGACATCAGCGACCGCAAGCGCATGGAAGGCGAGCTGCACAAGGCGATTTGGGTGAGCGAGCAAGCGACCCGCGCGAAGTCGGACTTCGTCGCCAGCATGAGCCATGAGCTGCGCACGCCCTTGAACGCGATCATCGGTTACAGCGAGATCCTGTTCGAGGACGCCCAGAACGCCGGACGCGAGTCGGAGATGTCGGATCTCAGCAAGATCCAGGATGCCGGCAAGCATCTGCTCGGCCTGATCGACAACGTCCTCGATCTTTCCAAGATCGAGGCCGGCAAGATGACACTCTATCTCGAGACCTTCGAGCTTCGGCCCATCATCGAAAGCGTCGCGGCGGCCGTCACCGCGTTGGCCAGGAAGACTGGCAACGATCTCGTGGTCAACTGCGCCAACGAGGTCGGCACGATTCACAGCGATCTGACCAAGGTGCGGCAGATCCTGTTCAACCTTCTCAGCAATGCCTGCAAGTTCACACGGAACGGGACCATCACGCTGACCGCGCTCCGCGATACGAACGAAGCTCTCGACACGATCGAATTTCAGGTGCGCGATACCGGTATCGGCATGACGCCAGATCAGCAGGCCAAGGTGTTCGAGGCTTTCACTCAGGCCGACAGCTCCACCACCCGCACCTATGGCGGCACCGGGCTGGGCCTCGCCCTCACCAAGAGCTTCTGCCGATTGATGGGCGGCGATGTGATGCTGAGCAGCGAAGCTGGCAAGGGCACGACCTTCGTGGTTCGTCTGCCGGCGGGGACACGCGCTGTATCGGACACTGCGGTTTCGGCGACAGAGCAGAGTGCCGAAGGTCCGCAGGTCACCGAACCCGAGCATGCGCCGATCGTTCTCGTGGTCGATGATGATCCCAACGCGCGGGAGCTGCTGCGCCGACACCTGCAGCGCGGTGGCTACGCTGTTCGCATGGCTGCCAGCGGCGAAGAGGCGATGCAGCTCGCCCGCGCGCTGCACCCCGATGTCATCACGCTCGACGCTCTGATGCCGCAGATGGATGGCTGGGCCGTGCTCAGCGCCATCAAGGAAGATGCGGCGCTCGCCGAAATTCCCGTGATCATGGTCACGATCGTCGACAACCAGAGCATCGGATTCTCGCTCGGCGCCGCCGATTACCTGGTCAAGCCGATCGATCGCGACAGACTGGTCCGTGCGGTTGAGAAGTGCTGCCCAAGGGGTGCACCACGGCACGTGTTGATCGTCGAGGATGATCCGCCGACCTGCGAGCTGATCGGGCGCGCCTTGCGGCAGATCGATTGCAGGGTCACGGAAGCAGAGAATGGTCGGGTTGGTCTTGAGCGCTTGAACGAGGCTTTACCCGACGCAATTCTGCTCGATCTGATGATGCCCGAGATGGACGGGTTCGAATTCATCGCACGGGTGCGCGCCGAATCCCGCTGGCAGCGCATCCCGATCATCGTCGTCACCGCAAAGACACTGACTGCCGATGATCGCGCGCGGCTTAACGGCCAAGTCCAGCATTTGGTGCACAAGGGCGAATACAGCGGCAAGGCCGTGCTGGCGGCGCTTGACGAACTGGTACCACCGCCCGGCGCGAGAGCGCGGAGCGGCCATGAGCATCATTGACACCGACAGCGCGCGCGCCTGGCGCATTCGGCTCGCCCATCTTCGCCAGGAACTGCTGGCCCCGGTGAGCGCCCTGCTCGGCTATGCAGAGATCCTGCATGAAGAGGCGTCCCGGAACGGGCGCACAGACATTCTCCCGGATGTGAACCGCATCCTCGGCGCTGCGCGCGATCTCTCCAACAAGGTCGACCGGCTGGTGGACGGCGATCACACCAAGAACGACGCCAAGAGTCCATCCGGCCCGGCAGCCGCCACGCAGGAGCAGCAACTGCGTCACGAACTGCGCACGCCCCTCAACGCGATCAAAGGCTATGGCGAGATGCTGCGCGAGGACGTCGCCAATTTCTCGAGCGACTCGCTGCAGGCAGATTTCGATCGCCTGCTGGCGGCAGCCACCGACCTGCTGCAGCGTTTCGATCACATCGTGCGATTCGCCATCGATGTCGAGGACACGACCCTGGCCTCTGATCAGAGCGGCGCGCTTATGGTCAGCGACCTGATGCGCAGCCTCGGGCCGATCCGGCTTGAGCCGGATGCACTTACCGAGACCGGCTCTATTCTCGTCGTGGATGACATCGAGGCCAACCGTGATCTGTTGTCGCGCCGACTGACCCGCGATGGCCATCGCGTTGTTTCGGTGGCTGGCGGCCGGCAGGCGCTGCAGGCGCTCGCCGACAATGAGTTCGATCTCGTCCTGCTCGATTTGATGATGCCGGATATCAACGGGTTTGAGGTGCTGGTGCGTATGAAAGCCGATGAGCGGCTGCGTCGCGTTCCGGTCATCATGATCACGGCCCTGGCGGAGACTGCAAGCGCCGTCCGCTGCATCCAGGCCGGGGCCGAGGACTATCTGCCGAAGCCGTTCGACCCGGTGCTGCTGCGCGCGCGGATCAATGCTTGCTTGCACAAGAAGCACTGGCGCGATTGCGAGCAGAGGTATCTACGCCGCATTGAGGACGAGACCACCAAGTTCGAGCGGCTGCTGTTCACCATCCTGCCAAGACAGGTGATTGGCCGCTTGAACCAGGGCGAAGTCATGATTGCCGACCGCTTCGAGGGCGTGTGCGTTCTGTTCGCCGATCTGGTGGGCTTCACCGAGCATTCGGCACGGACCCCCGCTGCGGCGATCGTCGCCTATTTGAACCGGCTGTTCTCGGAGTTCGACGCGCTGGCCCGCGAGCTCGGTGTCGAGAAGATCAAGACCATCGGCGATGCCTACATGGCCGTCGCCGGCTTGCCCGATCCGAACCCCGATCCGTTCACAGCGACCGCCAAAATGGCGCTCGGGATGATCGATCGGCTGGAGCGCGTCAACGGCCATTTCGGCTCGGCCTTGCAAATCCGGATCGGCATACATGCCGGTCCCGTGGTTGCCGGAATCATCGGCACGCACCGCTTCGTCTACGACGTATGGGGCGATACTGTAAACGTCGCCAGCCGGCTCGAGGCCTATTCTCTGCCCAATCGAATCCATGTGTCCGAGGACACTGCCCGTCACCTCGTCGGTCGCTTCGCGCTGGAGCCACGCGGCAGCATAGACGTGAAGGGCAAAGGCAACCTTGAGACGTTCTTCTTGAGCCGGATCTAGTGTCCCGATTCCGAAGTTCGCACAGGCTTGCGGCTTGCTTGGATGCGAACTTCGGAATCAAAGGGACACTAGCAAGCTTATAATTTGAGTGCCGCTTTTGGATTTGAAGTTCTTCATCGAGCTTGCGGCTTCACTTGGAAGAACTTCAAATCCGCGGCACTCGTGTCCCGATTCCGAAGTTCGCAGGCTTGCGGCTTGCTCGGATGCGATCTTCGGAATCAAAGGGACACTAGCAAACCTATGATTTGAGTGCCGCTTTTGGATTTGAAGTTCTTCATCGCACTTGCGGCTTCACGCGGAAGAACTTCAAATCCGCGGCACTCGTGTCCCGCCTCGAGCGACATGATCGGTTCGAACCTGCCAGGCCCGACAGTTCGAGGCTGTTCGCACGTTCATCGCGCGATTGAACAGAGGAAGCTCAGCCGCGCCGCGCGGCCTCGATCGCGGCAACGTCGATCTTTGTCATGCCCATCATCGCGTCGAACGCGCGCTTGGCTTCAGCGCCGCCGGCCGACAGTGCCTCAGTCAGCACACGCGGGATGATTTGCCAGGAGACGCCCCACTTGTCTTTGCACCAGCCGCACGCGCTCGCCTGCCCGTCATTGCCGATGATGGCATTCCAGTACCGATCGGTCTCTTCCTGATCGTCGGTGGCGATCTGGAACGAGAAGGCTTCATTGTGACTGAACACAGGACCGCCGTTCAGACCGACACAAGGAATTCCGGCGACGGTGAATTCAACCGTCAGCACATCGCCCGCTTTGCCGGACGGATAGTCGCTGGGGGCACGAAAGACGGATTTCACTGCACTGTCAGGAAAGACCTCCGCGTAGAAGCGCGCCGCGGCCTCGGCGTCCTTGTCGTACCAGAGGCAAATCGTGTTTTTGGCCATTGCATGTCCCTTCCCTGTTAAGCCACCACTAGCGTGGTGGTTCAGAAGTTCGCCCGATTTTTCCTGCGAGTCCTTCCAGCGAACTTCTGAACACACCAGAATCATAAAAGAATCATAAATTTCCTAGTGTTCTCTCGAATCCAAAGTTCGCTACAGAGCGCGCTGCACAATCAGGCGAACTTTGGATTCGGGACACTAGAGCATGATCCGGAAAAGTGTGCAGCGGTTTTCCGAAAAGATCATGCTCAAACAATAACCTAAAGCGCGATGATGATTCATCCTGATCTCATCGCGCTTTAGCCCTTTTCTGGACGCGCAACCTAACGTGCTTTTATGACCTTCAGAAGTGTCCTTTTGCGTTGACGACCGCCAGGCGCAGATCGTTCCCGCAGGGCGGCTGGCCGCTTCGTGCGAGAAGCAAAATTATTGAGTCAGAATGAGTCAGAAAATGACGAGCGCTCGTCAGCACGCTCTATTGCGAGGCCAGCCTAACGCCGGACATTCCGGCAATAATCGCGATAGCGATGAAGAGGCTGAAACCGGCACAGATATTCCATATGCGGTCGGCGGTTTGTTCGCGCACACCATGAGCGAGCAGGACAACCCGAAGCCCCGAGGCGAGGTGAGTCAGAACAAAGAAGACGCCCAGCGCGTAATGCGGGAAAAGCCGGATGTTCCAGGCATCGTAGATCAAGCCAGTTGGAGCGCCGGTCGCAAATGCCCAATCCGTCGGAATTCCCAGAAAGCGGCGCGCATACACGAACACCGAGTTCATATGGCCGACGATGAATATGACCAGATAGAAGCCTGATGCGACCTGGAACGTGCGATAGAAATCACCCCTCTGTGCACTCCATAGCCAGGCCAAGCGCAATCCGCTGCAGACCTGGAACAGCATAAGGACGACGAGCAGCGGCTCGATGAGCAGCGCACGATAGACATGGCGGCCGAGATTCATGACAGTCGCGTGGGCTGCTGGGCCAATCAGTCCGAACAGATGGTTGGTGACGTGAAACAACACATAGAGCATCACGATCGCGCCGCTGACCCCGTGCGCCACGCGCCAATATCCAATGTCCTTGATGGGAGGTTTGTCCGCATCCGATCGCGATTGCACCCACGCCAAGATCGCCAGTCCAGACCAAATCAGGAGCCAGGGCACCTCATCCGGCAAGGGACTCGATACCAAGGCCTGCACAACGCCCAGAAACACGAACAACGTGGGCGCGACAACGCTCGCGAAAGCCAATCTTCGCATGCTCGCCGGCAATCCTTTGCGCATCGCAAATGCAAAACCTGACGCAGGAACTGCGAAGGCGGCCGCGAGAACGAAGGGCGCGCTCCATCGCAGAGAAGGATCGATCACCGCATGATGGAAGGCACGAAGAATGAAGGGGTAAAGCATCGCGGCCAGCGCCGGCACGAGGTAGATGGCGCTTGGGTGCCCCGCTTTTTGCCCCGCCCCATCGTCAAGCTGCGGCAGATAGGAACGGGTCACTCCAAACATCATCAACACCAACATTGCAGGCGCGAGCCTCCGACAGACTCGCAAGTCCTCCTGACATATACCTGCAAAAAGATTTGAGTATTCAACTTTTCCGGAGGTTCTCTCCCGATGGAGACTGTCACTCCTCCAAACGTCTGCCCCAGGTCTTAGGCCCCCTATACTCCTTTTGGTCTGAGCACGCAGCAACAGCCGGCGTTTTCCTGTGCTAAGGTCGCCCGTTCTGTCTTCGCGAATGTGAGTTATCTATTCAAACGCCCCACAGTGCACGGGCGGTTGGCAGATCGGGGTCCGATACATCTTTGTTGGAGTCGAATGGGATGTATTGACCCTGCCAATACGACAGCGCGCCCTTGCCTTCCGACGTCAGCACATCGAGCACGCGGCCGATAACGAGCATATGGGAGTGCCGTTCCACGACGTGTTCGACCTCGCAGTCGAGCGCGACCGAAGCACCCACTAGCAGCGGAACGCCCGTCACCAGCGTGGTCCACTCAGCATTCGCAAATCGCTCTGCGCCTTTCAATCCGCCGACGCCGGAGAAGCGCTTGGCGACCTCGGCATGATCGGCCCCAAGAATGTTCACGCCAAATGCGCCGAGCTTGCTGATGCGCGGCCAGGACGACGACTGACGATTGACACTGACCACAAGCGTGGCTGGCTCCACCGCCAGCGACGTCACGGATGTCACCGTCATGCCGGTGATGTCAGCGCCCTGTCCTGCCGTGATCACGCTCACCCCGCCCGCGAGATTCCGCATGGCGCCGCGAAACTTCTCAGCCGAGACCTCGGGGCTGATGTCCGCCTTCTTAATATTCCGAACCATCGAATTCATCACAGTCTCACGCCCCGGACTCACACCCCGGAGAGGTCGCCGGTCTCTTTCAGCAATTCGCGAAGGATGTTGCCTTCCAGTGCGGCCAACTCCGCCGAGCCGCGCTGGCGCGGGCGCGCCAGATCGACATTGATATCGTGTGCCACGCGGCCTTCTTCAATGACCAGCACCCGATCCGCCAGCGCCACGGCTTCAGAGACGTCATGCGTCACCAGAATGGCGGTAAAACCCTGGTCGCGCCAGACCCGCTCCAACAGCCGCTGCATCGAGATGCGCGTCAGCGCGTCGAGCGCACCGAGCGGCTCGTCGAATGCCAGCACGCGCGGATGACTGACCAGCGCCCGCGCCAGCGCCACGCGCTGCTTCTGCCCGCCCGACAGCACCGACGGCCACTGGCCGCGCTTGTCGTCGAGGCCAACTTCCTTCAGGGCCTCGTCTGCGCGGATCTTCGCATTCGGTGAACTCTTGTCGCGGCCGAGCCCGACCTCGACATTCGACAGTACGCGCGCCCACGGCAGCAGCCGCGGCTCCTGAAACATGACGCGGACATGGTCGCGCGCGTTGCCTTCGTGATCGCCGAATTCGATGCTGCCTGCCGTTGGCTCCTCCAATCCCGCGATCAAGCGCAGCAAAGTGCTCTTGCCGCAGCCGGATTTGCCGACAATGGCGACGGACTGTCCCGCCGGAATGTGCAGATCGATGCCACGCAGCACTTCATTGTTGCCGAATGACTTGCGGAGCCCGCGGATGGTGAGCGATAGCGCGCGCGATGGATCGTGCGTGCCTCGCGCTACCCTCGCCTCGCGGATCAGATCCGCTGCAGTATCCGCCGCTTGGGCGTTGATGGGAGCAAATCGAAGCGCCTGATTCATGTTCACTTTCAATGTTTCTGGAAGGCCGGATGCCAGGACAGCGTGAAGCGCTCGAGCACGCGCGCGATGCTGTCCGCGAGTTTGCCGAGCAACGCGTAGATGAGAATGCTGAGCACGACGACATCGATCAGCATGAACTCGCGTGCCTGCATCGCCATGTAGCCGAGGCCGGATGACGCGGCGATCGTCTCCGCGACAATCAAGGTCAGCCACATGATGCCGAGCGCAAACCGAAGACCGACGAAGATCGATGGCAAGGCACCGGGGAAGATGACGCGGCGAAACAGTTCGCCGTTGGTCATGCCGTAGATCCGGCCCATCTCGATGAGCTGCGGATCGACTGTGCGAATGCCGTGTAGCGTGTTGATGTAGATCGGAAAGAACACGCCGAGCGCAACGAGGAAGATTTTCGCGGACTCGTCGATGCCGAACCACAGGATCACCAGCGGGATCAGCGCCAGATGCGGCACGTTGCGCACCATCTGCAGCGTCGTGTCGGTGAGCTTGCTGGAGAGCTGCGACAGACCATTGGCGAGACCAAAGGCAAAGCCGATGCCGCCGCCAATGACAAAGCCGACCGCCGCGCGCCAGAAACTGACGCAGATGTTTTGGGCCAATTCACCGGACTTTAAGAGCTTCCAGCCTGCGAGTGCCACATCGCTCGGCGCAGGCAACACGCGCGCCGGCACGAAGCCGGTGACGCACGCGATCTGCCAGACGATCAGGATCAGCAGTGGCACGATCCATTGCGTGAGGCCGTCCGCGCCGGGAATCCTGAATCGGCTCGCGCGTGCGGACGTCGAGAGAGTCTCCGTTGCACTCATGAGGTCGATGCCTGCTTCTGGGGACGATAGTCGTTGCCGATGGTCTCGCCGAACGGCCCCGTATTGACTCGTAGCGGCGTGACGTTGTTCGCATGGCTCAGCGTCAGCAGCGGGAACACCAGTTCGGCGAAGCGATAGGCTTCCTCAAGGTGCGGATAGCCGGACAGGATGAAGGTATCGATGCCGATGTCCTGATATTCCTTGATGCGCGCCGCGACGGTCTGCGGATCGCCGACCAGCGCCGTACCCGCGCCACCACGCACCAGACCAACGCCCGCCCACAAGTTTGGGCTGATCTCGAGCTTGTCGCGGCGTCCGCCATGAAGCTGCGCCATACGTTGCTGGCCGACCGAATCCATGCGGGAGAAAATCTTCTGCGCCTGGGCGATGGTGTCGTCGGTGACGTATTGGATCAGCTCATCCGCCGCGCGCCAGGCTTCCTCGTTGGTCTCGCGCACGATGACGTGCAGACGGATACCAAACGAGAGCTTGCGCCCGCGGCTTGAAGCCGCCGCTTTCACGCGATTGACCTTTTCCGCCACCGCTGCCGGAGGCTCGCCCCAGGTCAGATATTTATCGACAGTGTCCACCGCGACATCGATGCCGGCATCCGACGAGCCACCGAAATAGAGCGGCGGTCGCGGCGACTGTAGCAGCTGGAACAGCAGGCGGCCGTCCTCGATGGTGATGTGCTTGCCCTTCACGTTCACGGTTTTACCCGCGAGCAGATCGCTGTAGACGTTCAAGAACTCGCGCGTGACTTCGTAACGCTCGTCATGGCTGAGGAAGATGCCATCGCCCTTGTTCTCGATGGGATCGCCGCCGGTCACCACGTTGATCAGCAGCCGTCCATTGGAGACACGATCAAGCGTCGCAGTCATGCGCGCAGCGACAGCCGGCGATTGCAGGCCGGGACGCACGGCGACGAGATAGCGCAGCCGTTCAGTCCACGGCGCGACGGCGGATGCGACGACCCAGGAATCCTCGCAACTGCGCCCTGTCGGCAGCAGCACGCCATAGTAGCCGAGCTGATCTGCGGCCTGCGCGATCTGGCGCAGATAGTTGAAGTTCACTTCGCGCCCGCCCGTGGTGGTGCCGAGATAGCGGCTGTCACCATGGGTCGGGAGAAACCAGAGAAGGTTGGCGGGGGTGTTTACACTCATGATCCAGACTTTCTTGCAACGTCAGAAATTTTGATGGCTTTGGGGATCAGCCCGAGGCTGAAGAACGTGTCGGCGACTTGTTGCTGCTCCGCGACCACGCTGTCGTTGATCGGCTTGATGCCGTAGGACTGCCGCTTCAACGCGAGTTCAAGCACCGGCACAGGCAGCCCGACCGACGGGCTCAATTGTTCGGCGACGGCCTTGATGTCGCCCTTGGCCCAATCATCCACGGC
The DNA here is from genome assembly GCA_036924835.1 of Nitrobacteraceae bacterium AZCC 1564. Taxonomy (NCBI): domain Bacteria; kingdom Pseudomonadati; phylum Pseudomonadota; class Alphaproteobacteria; order Hyphomicrobiales; family Nitrobacteraceae; species Nitrobacteraceae bacterium AZCC 1564. The sequence continues at coordinate 5,308,672 of JBAGRR010000001.1, read as the reverse complement.
GTTGAGTTCGGCAAGCACCGCGTCGATCACCTTGGGATCGGCATCGAGAAACTTCTTGGATGAGAAGTAGAACTGATAGTTCTGCACCACGCCCGTGCCGTCAGCGACTGTTCGCGCCTGCGTCGCCACTTCCGCTGCGGCCTGGAACGGATCCCAGATCACCCAGGCATCGACCGCGCCGCGCTCGAATGCTGCGCGGGCATCGGCAGGTGCGAGGAACACCGGCGTGATCTCGGAATATTTGACACCCGCCTTCTCCAGCGCCTTCACCAGCAGATAGTGAACGTTGGAGCCTTTGTTCAGCGCGACCTTCTTGCCCTTAAGGTCCACGACACTCTTCAGCGGACTGTCCTTCGGCACCAGGATCGCCTCGCCTTTCGGCGCGGGCGGCTCGTAGGCGATGTACTGGATCGGCGCACCCGCGGCCTGCGCGAAGATCGGCGGCGCTTCGCCGGTGTTGCCGAAATCGATGGCGCCGACATTGATGGCCTCCAGCAGCGGCGGCCCGGACGGGAATTCGGTCCAGACCACGTTATAGCCAAGCGCCTTGAGCTTGGGTTCGAGCGAGCCCTTGCTCTTCAGCAGCACCAGCTTGCCGTATTTCTGGAAGCCGATGCGGACGGTCTTCTCCTGGGCGCTCGCGGAGCTGGATCCGAGAAGCCCTGATGTCAGCGCAACGGCGGCAGTGAGTGCAAGCGCAGTTCTGAGCAATGAACGACGTGTGAGCATGAACAATCCTTTGCTGAACGAAAATAATTGCAGGCGATCAGGTCTGCGGCGCGCGCCAGACGATGTCGCGCACCTTGATGGGGCGGGGAATGAGACCGAGCTTGGTGAATCCATCGGCGACGCGTTGCTGCGTTTCGATCACCTCATCGGTGACGGGGCCAATCGCAAATGTGGCGCGGTTCGCCGCCACCGTCTGGATATCGAGCGGGACACCAGTAATTTCGTGGAGCGACTTCGCGACTTCTGCCCGATGCCCCTCTGCCCATTCGGCGGCAGTGGCGAGCCCGGCGATGATGTTGCTGACCTGCCCGGGCCGCTTGTTGGCGAAATCCCGGTTGGCGATGAAGAACGAATTGGTCTTTCCGACCTCATAGGCATTGATGAGAATGCGCGCGTTCTGCTTCTTCTCGCCGATGGCGAAATACGGGTCCCACACCGCCCAGGCATCGATGCTTCCGTTTGCAAAGGCCGGGCCCGCGTCCGGTGGCGTCAAATAGACCGGCGTGATGTCGGCGTAAGTGAGGCCAGCTTTTTCGAGCGTGAGAATAACGACGTTATGCGCGCTCGATCCCTTGGTGAAGCCGATGCGCTTGCCCTTGAGATCGGTAATTGTCTTGATGGGAGAATCTTGCGGAACAAGAATGCCCTGCCCGTTGCTGATCGGAGACGATGCCGCGTAGACGATGTTGGCATTCGCAGCCTGGGCAAAGATCGGCGGCGAGTCCCCCACCGCGCCAAAATCCAGACTGCCATTGCTAATGGCTTCCAGCAGCGGCGGACCGGAGGTGAACTCGACCCATTTGACCTGCACGCCTTCGGAAGCAAAGCGCCTTTCAACGGTTCCCTGCTGACGCGCGATCACCAGAACGCCGGTCTTCTGGTAACCGATCCTGACTTCATTCACGCCTTGCGCGCGCAACACCGCCGGTGTCATTGCGGAAGCTGCCGTCGCGAGCGAGGTCAGCTTGAGAAACGTCCGGCGATCCATACTCATCTCCTGCACCAGGTACGCTCGTGTCCCGATTCCGTAGTTCGCATCATTTCGCGGCACCTTCGTTTGCGAACTTCGGAATCGAAGGACACTAGCAAGTTATCGATCTAATGTGGCTTTGGTTCAGAAGTCCGCATTCCAGGCTCACGACACAAATGACGCGGACTTCTGAACCGCCACACTAGCCACGTGCTGCATTCGTGATGATGGATGATGATCACGAGAATCTGGGCTGTCGAGTGCTCTGCAAAAATAGCGATGCCCGCACTGCGGCGCACTGATCTCGCGACGCAAATGTTGCCGAAACCGCTTCCCTCGCAGTCCATTTTTCTGCGTTGAAAATTCGTTAAATTCCACGGATTCGTGAGATTTCGTTACCGTGGATTCGACACAGAGCTGCACAAAAAACGCGCATCGCTCAATCATTTCAAAATGAGTGGAGAAGAGAGAAAACGCTTCTCGCGAGCTCCACGTAATTGGCAACTCATTATCCAGCGCATTTTCTAGTCTCCGGCCATCACATTTCGCGGATCACCACTGCGCTGGAGATAATTCATATGACGACCAATCGCTTTCTTAAGGCCTCAGCGGCGGCCCTCACTGCCGCTTCTCTTCTGTTTACGGCCACCGCTTCGCTGGCGCAGGAGCAAATCCGCATCGGCTTGCAGAAGTCGTCGACCCTGATCGCGGTGCTGCGCGCCAACGGCGAACTCGAAAAGGCGCTCGCGCCGCTCGGCGTGAAAGTGTCGTGGCATGAATTCTCCAGCGGGCTGCCGCTGCTGGAATCCCTCGGCGTCGGCAATCTCGATTTCGGCGCTGATGTCGCCGACACCGTTCCAATCTTCGCGCAGGCCGCGGGATCGAAGCTTGCTTATGTCGCGGAGGAAAGCCCCTCGCCCGGCGCGCAGGCTATTCTCGTTCACGCTGGCTCAGCGATCAAAACCGTGGCGGACTTGAAGGGCAAGAAGGTTGCGGTCACCAAAGGCGCCGGCAGTCATTATCTGCTGCTCGCCGCGCTCGCCAAATCGGGACTGACCTTCAAAGACATCACGCCCGCCTATCTCGCACCGGCCGATGGCCGCGCGGCTTTTGTCAGCAATAACGTCGATGCCTGGGTGGCATGGGATCCGTTCCTTACCAGTGCGCAGCGGCAATCGAACGCGAAGATCCTCAGCGACGGCAGCAATGGGCTTGCGAGCTACAAGCGTTACTATCTCGCCTCCGAACCCTTCGCCGAAAAGCGGAGCGATGTGCTGAACATCGTATTCGCGAAACTCCGTGAGACCGGACAATGGGTGAAGGCGCACCCGAAGGATGCCGCAAAGCTGCTCGCCGGTCTCTGGGGCATCGATGCCGAGACGGTCGAGGAAGCCAACAGTCATCGCAGCTACGGCGTTGGCGCGGTGACGCCTGCGGGGCTCTCCGAGCAGCAGAAGATTGCCGATGCCTTCGTCGAGGAAAAGCTGATCCCGAAAAAGATCGATACCGCTGCCGTCAAGATCTGGACGCCGAAAGCGCCGTGAGGTCCTGATCGCTCCCGCTGCACCGGATTCGACGCGCGTCTGCACAAAAGTGCGCGTCGGCCAAACTGCTCACGCGACCTTCACAGTCACATGATGGATCGCATTACGTGCACCTGAATCCGGTTGATGGCGGCCATCGGCGCATTGCGCGCGAGAACAGATGTCGTGCTTGCCACGCTGCTCGGGACGCCAGGTCACACCAAAACGTTGCCAGGCGCGGCCGGCAGATGGCTCGACAACGGTGGGCATCCATTCCGATGCACCATCGACGTTGACTGCGACCGCACTGACGCCGCCGTCGGCCCACGCCCAACCCCAGACGTCAACGGCTTCCCCGATCGCCACTGTCTGATCGGGCGCTGGTGAAACGATCACCGACTCCGGCGCGATCGATGCAACGGGAACAGTCGCTCCGGTCGGTTGCCCCGCTGCGTCACGAATTGCATCATTATACCAGCGCGTTGTGAATGGCTCCGTCGCACGCGTTTCGGCGAGCGTTACCCGCTCCAGCCATTTCACGCTGTTTGTTCCGTAGTATCCCGGCACAACCAAACGCACCGGAAAGCCGTTCTCAGGGCGCAGTGGTGAACCGTTCATCGCATAGGCAATCAGCACGTCGGCACTCACCCGCTCCAACGGAAGATCCTTGACGAAGGCGTCGCAATCCTCGCCCTGAAAGACACCATGGTCCGCCCCGCTCGACCACACATAACGCGCCCCGGATCAGGTTCGCACTCAGCAATCAATTCCGAGAGCCGTGTACCGCTCCACACCACATTGCAGATGCGGCGCGTCGGCACCTCGGGCTTGAGCGGACTGCCGCAACATTGATGAATGCTGGTGACGTCTGCGCGCGGCCGCCGCATGATCTCGCTCAGCGTAAGGCGCATGGGACGGCGCACGAGGCCGTCGATCGACAGCGACCAATCGCCGGGATCGATCCGAGCCACGCCGAAGTGGCAGAGCACGATCGTATCTTCAGTACGCGTCACGCGATCGACGAGCTGATGTGGCTGAAGCGGATGGCGGCCGAATGGGCCGGCTGGGTCGAGCATCGCACGGGCCATGATACAGACTGCTCTCGCAAACCACCACACGAGTGGACGTGCGGATGTCAGGATTAACGGAGCAAATCTCCTGAGATTCCGCGTTTCATCAACTCCCGCGCCAACGCCGCGAGAGCTGCCGCCTCAGCATGGATCATGCGTGAAGCGTCGCAAATTCGCTTCGGCTCACTGCGCAAATGTTAGTCAACGTCGCTGTGATGCAATGGCATTCTGGACGAAGAACCGGGTGAATCGATCGGGCCGCTCTCGTTGCGCCGCATGATCTTGAGAGCCATGAGGATCAGGCCCACCACGAGAACCATCGTCCCGAACACCACCCAGCCTGTTATTTCCGTACTCACACCGAGGGCGATCAACAGGAGGCCGATAATCACCAAGCTAAGACCGCCAAGCTTTTTGCCGAGAAGAGATAGATCACCTGTCGCCATAGCAATCACTCCTTTTTCACGTCACGCGCGGACTGGTCGGGCTCACTCCATTTAGTGCCTTGCATTCAAGCGCCGCGAGCTGAGCCCGCTGCTTACACCAATAAGGTACCCCTCGGCGCGATATCCGCAAGGCGTTCGTGATCACCTGTCACCACGAAAACACCATCGGACCGCGTGGCCGCTCACGATCGCGCGACTGAGGCGAACTTTGGATTCGGGACACTAGCGGGTATTTTATTTAATAAATTGAAGAGGTCTCGCGTCGCATGCTGAACTGCGTCCTTGTGCAGTGCGCGAGAGGGCATCACCTCGACGATTTGTTCTAGCTGCGCTACGATTATGTTGCACCAACGCGCGAGGTCGAGAGTGGATGACCTGAAGGTCAGCGCTGACGATGCCCTCAAAGCGACCAGCGTGGATCGCGGCGGGACGATTGGCGCGCGATGGCGAAGCGGCCTGCAAACCGGGCTCGCCTTGCTGGCAGCGGCCACCGGCCTGTTCCTGATCTGGCAGATGTCTTCCAGCCTGCTGCTGATCTTCGCGGGCGTTCTGTTCGCGGCCTTTCTCGATGCCTGCGCGCGGGCGCTTCAGCCTGTCATTCCCGCGGGACATTCCTGGCGGCTCGCGCTGATCGTCCTGATCCTGACGAGCCTGCTCGTGCTGGGGCTGATCTGGGGCGCGGGCAAGATCCCTGAGCAAACGCGGCTTCTGTATCAGGTCATGAATGCGCAGCTCGACGTTCTGCAGCAGCGCCTGCAGTCGGTTGGCGTCGACCTGTTCGGACCGGAGGGCGGCCGCGATTTCTCGCATTGGCTGCCCGATCGCCACCAGCTGTTCGGTCACGCGCAAACCGCGGTTGGAACAGCAACCGGCTTCCTCACCAACGCGCTGATTATTCTGTTTCTCGGTGTGCTGTTTGCCTTTGATCCGGGAATGTATCGCGACGGCCTCGTGACTTTCGTGAAGATCCCCTATCGCGCCCGCGTCCGCCAGGTGATGGATGAGATGGGCAGCGTCCTGCGCTACTGGTTCGTTGGGCAGGTCTTCCGCATCGTGCTCATGACGCTCGCCGTCTGGCCCATGCTTTATCTCCTCGGCGTGCCCGGCGCTTTTCTGCTCGGCGTGCAGGCCGGCGTGTCGAACTTCGTCCCCTATCTCGGCCCGATCGTCGCAGCGCTTCCCATCGCGCTGGTCGCCATGCCGCTCGGCCCGTCGACGCTGATATGGGCCGTCGGGCTTTACACGATCATCCAGTCCATCGAAGGCTATATCATCGGCCCGCTGATCCAGCGCCATGCAGTCGAAGTGCCGCCGGCCTGGACGCTGGTGGCCATCGTCTTGTTCGGCTCGCTGTTCGGCGTATTCGGCATCGCGCTCGCCATGCCGTTGCTGGCTATCGGCCGCATCGCGGTGCTGCGGCTCTATGTGGAAGATTGCCTCGGCGATAAGCCAAGCTGAGGTTCATCGCCCTCTCGCTTCAAACCGGCGATCTCTACCTTTTCGGGCGGGAGCAGGCACAGCCTGCCATCCAGGCCGCTTGCGAGCGTATGGATATGGAAATGCGTCGTCTGCGCATCGGTCGCGTTCATCACCGGCGATGGCGCAGAGATGATTTTCATCGTGCCGCATGTGCCGATCCAATCGATGTGACGATGGCCGTGCATGATGACGATGCGGTTTGCGAATGGCTTCAGCTTTCGAACAAACCAGCTTCCATTGACCAGCGCCGTCCCGACCCGCTCGGAGAATTTCACGCCCGGCATGGGATATTCCATCAAATGATGATGCAGCGCGACGATCCATCGCGCCTTGGGATATGCACTCATGATCGCGACAAGACGGTACGCCTGCTCTACGGATACAAGACCCAGCGCGTTGGTGAACGAGAAATGCGTCTGCGCATTCGAGTTGAGAATGATCATCCCGAGCCCATCCTCGTCGTCCGGCGGCAGCAGCATTGGAAACTGCTCGTCAAACACCTCTCGCAGCCGCAGGGCACGCAGCATGCCGCCGCCCTGCGTGAATGCAATCATGTCAGGCTGATGCACGTTCAGGCTTTCATCAAGCCTGCGCGCCGATTGCACGCCCTCGTCGCCGGCGACGCGCACGCGCGCGCCCTGGACTGCCGCCATCGCCGATAGCGTCCGCATCTGGCGAAAACGTTTGCCCGGACTGAATGGCAGATCGAGCCGCGCCGGATTGGTCCGATCGACGATGTTTACATCATGATTGCCCGGCAGAAGGATCATCCGCGCGAGAAGCGCAGGATGCTTCGCCACTGCGTCGAAGAATTCAGCCCATTCTGTTGACAGACCGGCATCGGTCATATCGCCCGAGATCAGCACGACATCGAGCGGATCGCTGGCATGAATGGCGGCAAGCCGTGCGAGCAGACGCTCCAGGCGATGATTCCCTTGCGGGCCGCCGCGCCCGCTTTCCATGCGGAAGCCATAACGTTCCCCAACCACATGGATGTCCGACAGATGCGCGACACGCCAGGTCCGGCTCGTCGGACTTGCGGCATCAAATTCCGCAAAATCGACCGGCTGGTCCATGCTTGCGTCCGCAAAGCCCCACACCAGCGCGGCCGCAGCAAGATAAAGCGACGTCAGCGCAACGGCGTTGGCAATGGTGGGAACAATCAGACGATACGGCGCCATCAGGTCGCTGACATTGCCGAGCCAGCGCGTACTAGGCCAGATCGCGAGAACAACGAGCACGGCGAAGACGCAGACCACTGTGCCCGCCGCGGCTGAGCTCGCCGCACGCAATCGCGCGCGCTGCATCGCTGAGCGTTTTGCGCCGAACCATCGCTCCATCAGATGGCGGATCGCTTCGCGGCAAAACACGTATGCAGGCTGCACCGCGAGCGCGTTCAGCGACCAGAAATTCGCTTCTGCCAATCGAAACAGCGGTCGCCAGGCGATCCAGCCCAGCGCCAGCACGATGAGCATGCCAAGCGCGGCGCCGATCGAGGTCAGATATCGGACTTGCTCTGTCGCCGTCGCAGCCCATCCGGTCGCCACCAGAGGTGCAAGACCGAGCAACATCGCAGGCAACGCCAGCGACATCGTCCACGCCAGCAGCAGCTTCGGCAAACTGATCTCGACCAGCAGCCCGCCTGCGATGGCAAGCAGTGAGCGCTGCTTGGTGGCGGCAACATCGTCCTCAGCGTCGCCTTCGCGCGGATCGACCAGCAGGCCTTCACGCGTCTGCGCATTCTTCCTCGCTGTAGCGTCGGGTTGCGTCATCGGATGGCTTTCACGTTGTGCAACGACGGCGAGCCAAGATCACACGGAAAAATGCCGATACGGAAGATGTAAATCAACTTGTCTTCGAATGTTACCGCGCAGCGACACATCTTAACTTCGCCCAGTTGGGATGAAAGCTCTTTAAAGCGAAAGGTTTTCTGCGGAGAGCTGCACATGAAGGGGCCCTGATATGACGCTGCGTTGCATTCCCGCCTGTGCAATTGACTCCATGCATCCGCGGGCGTTTACTCGTGGAAGTTACATGAATGAACGCCGATCTTCGCATACGCGAACTGCTGTGTTGCCGAATAACTAAGACGATCCACAAGACGATCTCAGTTAGATGGGAGAGTCCAATGGACTTGCCGTCGGTCGCAGAAGAAAGGCCTTTCGTCTCAACGGGACATCTTCCCGAAGATGAGCATGTGCAACGACTCGTCGACGACGCGCACGCGCTCTTCAACTCGAACAAGGATGGCGAAAACTCGCAGGTCTACCCTGCGCTCGCCCGCGCCCCGAAGGACTTGTTCGGCGTTTGCATCGTCAGCACCAACGGACGCGTCTACGGCGCGGGAGATATCGATCACGAATTCTCCATCATGAGCGTGTCGAAACCGTTCGTGTTCGCGCTGATTTGCGAAACGATCGGCCCGGAAGAAGCCCGTAAAAAATTGGGCGCAAACGCCACCGGCTTTCCGTTCAATTCACTCACGGCCATCGAGCGTGGCGATGGCCGCACCAACCCGATGGTGAACGCAGGCGCCATCGCGACCACGAGTCTGGCGCCGGGAAAGACGGCTGAAGAGCGCTGGCAGTTTCTCCACGAGGGACTATCGCGCTTCGCCGGCCGCAAGCTGCCGCTCAACGAGGAAGTTTATGCGTCGGCCTCGCAAACCAATTTCCGCAACCGCAGCATCGCACGGCTGCTGGAGAGCTACGATCGGATTTACTCCGACGCCAAGCAGGCAACCGATCTTTACACCCGGCAGTGCTCGCTGAACGTCAGCGCAAGGGATCTCGCGGTGATGGGCGCAACGCTCGCCGACGGCGGCGTCAATCCCGTCACGCGTGAGCGGGTCGTCAATGCCGGCGTGTGCCATTACGCCCTTGCCGTCATGATCACCGCGGGACTGTATGAAACGTCCGGCGATTGGCTCTACGACATCGGGCTGCCCGGCAAGAGCGGCATCGGCGGCGGCATCGTTGCGGTCTCTCCCGGCAAGGGCGGGTTCGGCACATTCGCACCTCCGCTCGACGCCGCAGGCAACAGCGTGAAGGGGCAGCTGGCAGCAAAGTTTTTATCGCAAAGGTTGGGAATGGATCTGTTCGTCTCGCAGCCTGAAGAGTGAGCGCGACGCCATCCTGCTGCTGCTGTCTCGACTGATCGAAACCCGACTCAATCGGAGGACACGATGACAACCATAGCAGCCGAAAGATATCACGAGGAAGCGCGGACATCATGGGTGCCGATGATGGCCATCGCCCTCGGCCAGATGATCATGTCCTTCAACGTCGCCTCGCTACCCGTAGCGATGGGCGGAATGGTACAGAGCTTCGGCGTTCCGCCGACCACGGTCGGCACGGGCATCGTCGCTTATTCGATGCTGGTGGCCGGCTTCGTCATGCTCGGCGCCAAGCTCGCGCAACGATTGGGCGCGCTCATGGTCTTCCGTGCCGCCGTCACCGTGTTCTTCGTTGCTCAGATCATCATGACGTTCAGCCCGACTGCAACAACGATGATCACGGCACAGGCGCTCTGCGGTGCAGCCGGTGCGGTGATCGTTCCGTCCCTGGTCGCGCTCATTGCCGAGAACTACACCGGACGGCAGCAGGCGACCGCCGTTGGCGCGCTGGGCTCCGCGCGCGCCTTGGCCGGCGTGTTGGCCTTCGTGATCGGCGGCGTGCTCGGCACCTATATCGGCTGGCGGCCGGCGTTCGGCGTTCTCATTGCGGCCTCCGCCCTCGCGTTCCTGCTGAGCTTCCGCCTCCGGCCCGACCATGGCCGGCCGGATGTGAGCATCGACATCGTCGGCGTCATCCTCGCAGCCGCCGCCATCATCTTCATGGTGTTCGGGTTCAACAACCTGAATAATTGGGGCATCTTGGTGGCCACCGCGAACGCGCCCTTCAATCTGCTCGGCCTTTCGCCTGCGCCACTCCTGATCGTGATCGGCGCGTTCCTCGGCCAGGCGTTTCTCGCCTGGACACATCGCGCCCAGGCAGCGGGCCGCACCCCACTGCTTGCCCCTGACGTGATCGATTCACCGGAAGAGCGCAACGCGGTCTATGCGCTCTTTGTCGTCGTCGCCCTGGAGGCCGCATTGAACTTCTCGGTTCCGCTCTACATTCAAATCGTGCAGGGGCGAACACCGCTCGCCACTGCGATTGCAATGATGCCGTTCAACCTGACGGTATTCTTCGCAGCGATGCTGATCGTCAACGTATATGACAAGCTGACGCCGCGTCGCATCGGCCAATTCGGCTTCGCACTATGCACCATCGCGCTGTTGTGGCTCGCCTTCGTCGTCCGCAATGACTGGACCGAAATTCCGGTTCTGTTCGGACTCGTGCTGTTCGGCATCGGCCAGGGATCGCTGGTGACACTCTTGTTCAACGTGCTGGTCACCGCCTCGCCCAAGGAGCTTGCGGGCGATGTGGGTTCACTGCGTGGCACCACACAAAATCTCGCATCCGCAGTCGGCACGGCGCTGGCAGGCGCGCTGCTCGTGGGCCTCCTCAGCACCATCGCGTTCGGGATGATCGCGGCTAATCCGACGTTGCCGAAGGAGATTCAAAGTCAGGTCAATCTCGACAACATCACGTTCGTCAGCAACGACCGGCTGCGCACCGTGATGGAAGGAACCACCGCCACACCGCAGCAGGTGGACGAAGCAATCCGGGTGAACACGGAAGCGCGGCTGCGCGCGTTGAAGATCGGCCTCTTGATCATGGCGGGACTGTCGCTGCTGGCGATCTTTCCATCTAGTCGCTTGCCGAACTATCTGCCGGGCGAGATCCCGGCCGAAGATGAGGAGCCCAACCGAGCATCTGTTCACCAGAATTGAGGGGAATGAGAATGAGCACGTATGGCAATAGCGCATCTGTTGAGCTGACACGCGCCACCCCACCGCTATGGGCCTGCATCATGCTGGGCGTCGGCCTGATCGTGATCGCCCTTCTGGTCCTCGCGGACGTCGCGTTTTTCACGCTCGTCAGCACGATCTTCATTGGATGGATGGCGATCGCGGCCGGCGTGTTTGAAATCGGTCACGCGTTCTGGACAAAGGGATGGGGAGAATTCGTCTGGCAGATCGTGCTCGGCATCCTCTATGTCGCGTTCGGCATCGTGCTCATCACCCAGCCGGTCATCAGCGCGCTGATCCTGACTTATATCCTGGCCTTAATGCTCATCTTATCGGGGATCATCCGCTTCATGATCGGCGTCAAGCACTGGCGGCAATCGGGCTGGATCATACTTCTGTCAGGCGTATTTGGCGTTTTGGCGGGCCTTATTGTTCTCACGGGCTTCCCGGCAAGCGGCCTTTGGGTGCTTGGTTTGCTCCTCGGCATTGATCTGCTGTCTCACGGTCTCGGATGGCTGACATATGCGCTGCATCCAGCCACCCGTACCGCATGATGAAAGATCATAGGCCCTGCGACGTGTCCGCGTAGCAGGCGTCCCACTCGTAGGAGGTCGCGCAACAAACTGACTTCGGCCGGCCGTAAACGTCAATTCCTGGAATCGCGCCTCGCCTGCGCGACCTTCGTTGCTTTTAAGATGCTGCCAATCCGTTTTCTCGGCACGGTGGTCCTGCGGCGGCGGCTGGGCTCCGGATTCATTCCGTCGTTCGCTGTGTCGCCTGCCGCCGGGTAAGCTGGGAAGCTGGCAGCGCGCCGCATGGCGAGAGCGCGGCGCGCGGCATCAACGTTGGCCGCGCGCGCTTCCAGGTAGCGGATGCGGTTGACTTCGTTGTTCAGGCGCTTGACGGCCTTCGCAAAAACCTGCTGGCGCTTCAGTGGCTGCTCGGTCGTCCCCGGAAAGCTACCGCCGCGCGGTTCGGCCTTGCCCCGCCGCTCTCGTTGCTTCTGTCTCGCCAGAGTCCGCTCCTTGTCGCGCATCTGTTGCAGGCGGCCGCGAAGTTTCTCCAGGCCGGAAAGATCGAGAGCGTAGATTTCGGGATGATGCGAGGCCTGGATCACACCATACTCCTCGTGGCTCACCAAACTGCGCTCGAGTTTGCAGGAAATAGCCATGCGCGTCTCCTCGTTTAGCGAGCGGCCGACGAGATGTGCCACATTCACGCCGGAGATCGCTCAATCATGTTTCCTAAACCAACGCTCACCGGCCGTAGGTCAAGTTCGCGGCCAACTATCTGCCGGGCGAGATCCCAGCCGATGAGCAGGAGCCGAGCGGATCTTCAATCCGCCCGGCCCACGCCCCGATTGGAGCATCCGCTTGCCGGAATTGAGGGGACACTCATCCCGCGGTCGCAGGCGCTCCTCCAGTATCAGCTTGGCGCGCGGCTGCGGCCGCCGCACCTTCGACGCCGGCACTTGGACTTGGCACCTGCGCGCGTTCAAGCGCCTCCTTCAATTTCTCTTCCTGCTCAGGAGACAACGATGAACGAATGAGATGTCCCTTGTACTGATGCAGCTCTTTGAGGACCTTCTCCGGCTGCGCTTTGCGGATCAGGAGAAACAGAGCCGACGTATCGGGTTTGATCGTCTCGCCGATCTGCTTGATGAAGTCGTCATTGATTCCAAAGTCCATCAAGCTGCCCGAAAGAGCGCCTGATCCGGCTCCGATCAATCCTCCCATCGCAAAGCCGGCGAGTGGATTGAGAAACAAGAGGCCGATCAAACTTCCCAGCAATGCTCCATTCAAACCACCTGCGGTCGCGCCGACCCGAACGAGATTGACGGATTGCTTGATCCGAACGGTGCCGTCGGCATCGCGAATGGCGACAACGGCGTCCTCAAGATCGATTAGATATTCCTTTTGCAACCGGGTCAGATCGGTCAAGACGCGATCGGCATCATTCTGATTTTCAAAACCAACGATGACGAGATCAGACATTGGATAGTCTCCTTGATGGATAGTCTCCTCGGTGAACGATTTGCCCCCAATCGAAGTTGACCTTCCCCTACTTGCCTTTTCCAGTACTTGCCTTTTCCAGTACTTGCCTTTTCCAGTACTTGACTTGCGATCGTCGCTGTCCAGCTTCGCTTAGCGCCTGCCTCTTGGCCCAAGTGTCAAGCTCGTGACGCCTGCGGCAAGATTGACGCCGATTTTTCGCTCGATGGAGATCGGCTGCAGAGCAATGCTTCGTCTCGATCCTCCGATGAGAACATTGGCTCCGAGCCCCGGCCCAAAAGCGAGGCTTCCGCTAGCGCCGACATAAGTTCCCCGCAAAGTTCCGGGGCCAATTCGTGAGTTCTTTGCAAGAACGGCCCAGGACAAAACGCCTGCTGTGGTAGCACCGATATCGAGTCCGACGCGCCTGATCCGTCCCGCGTAGATGTATCGATGACCCGTGGTCGCGTGGAATTCACAACGCAGCGATTGCGTCGACCCGACGATCAATCCGACGCGAGGGCTCGAGAAACATAGCAATCGCCCCGCGCGAAACAATTGGGCCTCAGCCGGCGAGGTGATGACGCAACAAAGCGTCATCACGCCCAACGCGCCAAGCAAACTTTTTCTGCGCATCCTCACCTCCGTGCTTCGAGGCGAACGTTGGATTCGGGACACCGGCAGCTTGAGTGTGTCCAGCGCTTACGGGCAGATGTCCCAGAATCCCCGGGTGCGAGCCCGGTTCGTGTAGTACCAACAGAGATCAGGCGCTGGCGGCCTCCCGCCCCAACGGGCAGCGTTAGCAGCAGCGACAAATCCCAATGCGGCGCCGGCAGCGATCGCGCCTCCCGGGCGCCAGGAGTAACGTCGCGGACGTGCCCAAGGACGATGTCCTGCGATCGGTGGACGCACACCGGGACGTCGTCCCGGACGATGGACTGCTCCTTGTGGGCGCCGTGCCGGCCGGCCCGCACCTGGTCGGCGGTTGCCTGCACGTTGCCCACGCTGTGCGCGCTGCGCAGTGAAATCTGAAATGGCGTCAGAAACACCCGCTTGTGAAATCGATTCAGAACCTCCCGCTTGCGCGGACGAGGGAAGCAGGGCGAGATCAACCAAATAAACGAGGGCAAAGGAAAAAAGACAAGAGCTCAGGATTCGATACATTCCCGTAGCCTCCTGATATTGGGTCAGTTTTCTTTTTGGCCAGCTCTAATGCATGTCTCTGATATGCAGGTCTTCGATCAACGCTTGTCAGGAACAATCGCCACGATAAACATCACACCAATGCGGGTTATAGCCTACAAATGCCGTTTCCGCACGCACTATATGCCGACGACAAGGACCAGAGCGTATTCAAACGAAGTGGCTAACGGTTCGCGGGAAGAAAACGCGTCAAACTAAGATCTGGATTGCTGCGTGAAATCACAAATGCGAGGTCTGTTGAATGACCATAAGTTCGAACGACAACCTCGAACTTGAATCAAACTGCCCTCATACTTTTCGATCATTCACGGCGAGCGACAAACCAAGAGAAGCGGCAAGACCCTCTCGCAAAGGCCACGCTCCTTCGCTCATCGCATTTGAGTTCAGTATCATCGACCCACTGCAATCTCTTTGAGACCAGAGGTCGGCTCATCCCTCCTGATACTGATTTCGATTTCGCACCCTACTGCTTATCCGCCTCACCGCCGGGCGATTATTCCCCCCACAAACCGCCGCGACAATTCCGCCCAGCGAAACGCAACTGATTGAGCCGACAAGAAAAGTCTTGCTCGCGGCAGACAAAACTGGCTGATGCTCCCGACCCGGAAGCCAAAGGCTTCCGGAAATCCAGGACATTGACACCGTTTTCAATCCCAGGATTTTTTTGAAACTCAGGACTTTTTGAACCTATGGCCACGTGGCACGTTAGATCGTGCCCAAGCGGGCGACACAATCAACTTAGCGCAAAAGCGCGATCTGGAGACGAGGGAGCATGGCGCGCAACATTCTCATTCTTGGAGCTTCATACGGCTCATTGCTGGCAACGAAGCTGCTGATGGCCGGTCACAACGTCACGCTGGTCTGCCGGCAGAAGACGGCCGACCTGATCAACCGCGAAGGCACTGAGGTGCGCATCAAGCTGCGCGATGAGCCTACGCATCGCTCTATCTTCTCGCGCGACCTGCCTGGCAAGCTCGACGCCATGCCGCCGCAGAATGTCGACGTGTCGCGTTACGACATGGTCGGCCTCGCGATGCAGGAGCCGCAATACACCAACCACACCATCCGCACGCTGATGGTCAAGATCGCCGCGGCCAATCTGCCGTGCCTGTCGATCATGAACATGCCGCCCCTGCCCTATCTCAAACGCATCGAGAAACTCGAAGGCATGGACCTCGAAGACGCCTATACCAACGCGCAGGTGTGGGAGCGATTCAAGCCAGACTTGGTGACACTCTGTTCGCCCGATCCGCAGGCCTTTCGTCCGCCAGAGGAAGCGGCGAACGTGCTGCAGGTCGGCCTGCCGACGAACTTCAAAGCGGCCGCCTTCGCCGACGAAGCGCATAATAAAGTGTTGCGAGAACTCGAAGCGGACATCGACGCCGTGAAGCTCGACGGCCAAGACGTGCCGGTGAAGCTGAAGGTGTTCGACTCGCTGTTCGTGCCGCTGGCGAAATGGTCGATGCTGCTCACCGGCAACTATCGCTGCATCACGCCGGAAGACCCAGTGTCGATCCGCGACGCCGTGCATAAAGACCTGAAGCTGTCGCAGTCGATCTACGACCATGTCGATGCAGTGGCGCAGCGCCTCGGCGCCGATCCGCAAGATCAGGTGCCGTTCGAGAAGTACGCCAAGGCCGCTGAAAGCCTGCTCAAGCCCTCGTCAGCCGCGCGTGCGGTGGCCAGCGGTGCGCCCTTCATCGAGCGCGTCGACTTGCTGGTGAAGCTGATCTCCCATCAGCTCGGTATGCCCAATGCCGAAATCGATCGCACGGTCGACACGGTGGACAACAAGCTGCACGTCGTGGAAGGCGGCGGCGGAGATTGAAGCGCTGTAGCTCTCTCGATCGCGAAACAACAAACCCCGCTTCGGCGCCAGCCAGTAGCTTAAATGTGGAATTTAACTCCACCTTCATCGGCATCCCGTATTTCATAAGGAATTCGGGGTGCCGATCATGCCGGAGATATCTTCGGGAGCGGCCAAAAGGCTCCGTCTCCCTCCCCCGTTTGAGGTGTTAAACGTCAACTTCTGCAAGAACCCGCTCTGCCAAAACTCCGGCGTACCTGCCGAGTTGGAAGATGGCAACGGCGCTGGTGATCTACCGCACCTACTTCAACTTCAGCGCCAAGGGGCAGGATGGGAAGACGCCCGCAATGCGCATCGGTTTGGCAAAGGGCGCCATCCGGTTCGAGGATGTCTTGTATTTCAGCTAGGTGGCGCACCACATCGCGCGGTACCGCACGCCAATAGGCCTCTGCTGAGGGTCCGCCCAACGGCGACGGTCAGATGCATACCTCCGGATTGATCCGAAATTTGACGATATGGTGCCTGCTGGAAATTTTGCTTTGAGTCAGTTCACGGCCGATCGATGTGCGGGGGCGGACTCTGATGATGCGATCTCTTTTTGCCGCACTTAGGGCCCCATTCTCATGACTGACGAAATTCGGAGGTCTATTCCGACCACGCCTCTCCGCGCGCGGCTGCCGAACCCCTGTTCTAAGTCAGTGACCGCGGGCGCCTCCATAAAGCTTTCATTAGCCAATCCCTGCCACAACTTATGCACGAACAGAGAACAGGCCGCATACCGCAGGAAGCGGATTTCGGCCCCGTCATCAACGACAAGGATCGGGAAGAAACCCATGGTCAGCGCCGTTTCCAGCCAAGCCGCCACATTGAATCCACTCGCCTATATGGCGCAGGCGGATGACGACACCACCAAGCAGGCCACGCCCGACGCGACGGCAAACTACAGTGATCGTGGCCCAGCCACGCAAGTGTCGTTGTCGCAAGAGGCGATCGATAGCCTGAAAGCCGCAGTCGAACAGGGGCCGGACGCCGCGCGGCAAGCGCTGGATGCCTGGTCACAGGCGAGCAGCGAACGCTTCGCTGCTTCGATAAAGCTCATGCAAGCGACTTCCGATGCGAACTCTAAGAAATTCGCAATCGATCAGGCCAATTACGAGATCGAGAGATACGACTGGCAACAAGAAACGAACGAGCATTTTGCGGAGTCGATCAAAATGCTACAGGAAAAGGCGGTTAAATGGGCGAACACTACGCCGGTGCCAGCGGTGCAACTGACCGAAGCCCAGATCGCCGATATTCTGAAGAAGGTCGCGTCTCGCGGCATTGATCCCTCAAAAATTGGCGGAGCCGACAATTATTCGTTCGGCTACGAGGGAAAAATCTACACCTTCAAGAAGGATGGGACGGCCTGGGTGAATGACAGTGGCGTGCCAATTTCGGAGGACCAGAAACAGCTCGGCATCAAGGGCTTTGCACAAACCATTCAGCAGGCGTCTTCCAAAATTCACTACCCAAGCGTTTCACGGGAAGATCTGGTTGCCCAACGTGATGCGCTGATGGCACAATAAAAAGGTAGCTGCGCTACGCTCCTTTCAAAGTTCGGAGAAGGAGCACGGTCGGCGCAGCTTCATTGTTCATACCTTCACCTCCGTCCGGTCAGGATCGGTGAAGAAGGCGTATTCAAGTCGCAGTTCAATCACGTTGACGAGGCTCATCCGGAGCGGTTGCGCCCAAGGGACCCGGCCGAGGAGGTAGCGTTACTCATAGGGCGACTCGACAGGGCCGAAGCACTCTTCAGCGGAAACCGGATCGTTGGTCGATATGGATGAATCGCGCGACCCTGGGTCGTCAATCTCCTGAGCAATCTTGCTCCGCAAGTCACGTTGGTTGATGCCGGCGCAACCAACGAGCGCCATCAAAAAGAGAAGGACTCGTCGACACGAAAAGCACGTGGAATCGCTATTTTGGCGATTCCACATTTAAGCTACTGGCTGGCGCTTCGGCGGGGTTTTCTTTTATCTACGGCCGCGAACAGTCATTGCGCTTCCACCATCTTCCGCGCTCTCAAATAACCCATCAAAAACGCGAGGAAGGAAGGCACGAATAGTAGAACAGCGGCAAAGATCTTACCGAAACCCGTCGGATCGCTTATCACGTGAGGAAAAAAATCTGGCCTCCAGAAGACCAAGGTAATCCAGCCAATTGCGACCACATTGCACGCGCGCACCACGCAAAGAACAATGTCCAGTAACGTCGATATTGGCCCCTTGCTCAGCCGCACCATCCACCTTCCCACTGGCCGCGCCGGCAGAACAAGGATGCCAAACGTTAAAATCCAGATGACAACGATGAATACAATGGCTTTGAGCATCACCAAGATCTACAGCTTAGGCAATTGAGACTCGCGCGAGAGATTGCGCTGTCATCGGATGCAACAATACGAACGCATTATTTAAAGTTGTAAGGATCGACCGCGGCGCTTTGGCGCAGCACT
This sequence comes from Nitrobacteraceae bacterium AZCC 1564, assembly GCA_036924835.1. Lineage (NCBI taxonomy): Bacteria > Pseudomonadati > Pseudomonadota > Alphaproteobacteria > Hyphomicrobiales > Nitrobacteraceae > Nitrobacteraceae bacterium AZCC 1564. The sequence continues at coordinate 5,290,105 of JBAGRR010000001.1, read as the reverse complement.
ACCCCACACGCGCTGCCGGCCGCTCCCCCGACGTAGGCGTGAAATTCGCCAGCGGCTTCTCGCTGGTCTTCAAGCTTTCCAGATAGGAGTTGGTGAAGTCCATTTTGATTTCAGTCCACAGCGGCAGATGGTCCGACATCTGCCAGGTGCGCCAGCGCTTGTACGCCGCAAGATCCGTCTTCGCCGCTTTTCCCGTCTTGGTCTTCACCGGCATCAAGGATTTGTAGACCGCGTAGTCATCCTCGCCGAAGACATAGTCCTGCCACGGGAACGCACCGGCGGATTTGATTTCGACGAGCTTGTCCTGGGTGCGCAGCGCAATCTGATCGTAGTAGTTGGCGCTCGCGAGCGCCGTCGGCTTGCGCAACTCGCTCGGCACTTCGAACCCGCCGCCCAGCAGC